>JBBRUC010000137.1:0-15879 GCA_038248205.1 Thermoanaerobaculia bacterium | reverse complement strand
GACCGCCCGCTACAGCCTGGCAGGGAAAGGCGGCGAACTTACCTACACCTGCATCCCGCCGGGCTCCGTAGGCGCGGACTCTGACGAGGCCTCAGATCCGCGCGGTCTCGGCAAAGGCGGCTGCTTCGTAGCCGCGCAGGCTCGGATCCGCCGAGCAAATGGTAGGATCAAGACCAATGAGCCTTCGAATCTCCGACGCCGCCCCGGTGAGCCAGATTGCCCCCGAGCGCCGCGGCCCCGCTGTTGCCCGGTTCTGCCACGGCTGCCAGCAGCTCTACCCCCTGCTACGCGCTCGCCACGTCGGCCGGCCGATCTACGGTCGCGACCAGGTGGTGTCGACCTGCTCGTACGAAGGGCAAGCGTTCACCCACGACGCCGCTTGGTGGGAAGAGGCGGTCGAAGTGTTGCCGCCGGTGGCAGTGCCGGTCGCCGCGTAGGTTGCCGCTTCAGCGCACCCTGGGCTCGCCAGGCTCCAGCCTGGCGCTTTGTTCGATAGGGTTTACTCGAAGTAGCCGTCGATGTCGAGCGTGAAGCCAACGGCCCCACCGGCGAGGCCGGCGAGCACCTGGATGGCGCCGCCGGTGCCCGGTGCCAGGATGAAATGGGCGCTGCGGTTCTGCCCAGCCTGAAATTTGATCGTGGGAATCAGCTCGGCCGGCAAGGTTACGCCGGCGGGCTTGATCTGAAGCAAGCCAAAGAAGCTGGGCGAAAACTCGCTCACCGTAAACGAGACCGCTTTTGCGGTCGGTGAAACTCCGCAGACGTTCACGACGGGCACGTTCTCCAAGAAACCGGTCAACAGAGAAGAACGAACCGCTCGGCAAGGCGTTACAGAAAAAAAGTCGAACCCGGCCACGGCGCCGCCCGGAGCGACACCCTCCCCCACGAGCGAAGGCTGCGGCACGAGCATCGCCGAGACGCCCAACACTCCAGCCCAGGTGATCGCTTTCATGATTTTCATCGCTCGTGCCTCCCTCAAGTCCTCTCCGTTCGATCTGATGATAGCGGAGGGGCGCTTCCACGACTGCGGCGTCACGCTATCCTCTCGTCTCGATGGTCCCTCCGAAGAAACCAGCCGCGATCGACGACCCCTGGGATCTCACCAACCTCGCCGCCCACGTCGCTGCCCTCCGCGCCTGCCGGCGTTGCCCGCGCGTCGTCGCGCCTCCGGTCTCCGGCGAGCCTCCGGCCCTTCGCCCGCGGGTTCTCCTGGTCGGTCAAGCGCCCGGGCCGCATGAGCGGGAGGGGAATCGCCTGTTCGCCTTCACCGCCGGGACGCGGTTGTTTCAATGGTTCGCGCGGATCGGGGTGCCGGAAGACGAGTTTCGCGCCCGGGTCTGGATGGCGGCGGCGATTCGCTGCTTTCCCGGGCGGGCGCCGCAGGGGGGCGATCGGGTGCCGGCTCCGGACGAGGTGGCCACCTGCGCCGATTGGCTGGAGCGGGAATTCGGGTTCGTCCGGCCGGCGACGGTGATCGCGATCGGCCAGCTCGCGATCTCCCTCTTCCTGCCCAAGCCGGCGCCGCTCGCCGAGCGGATCGGCCGCAGCTTCGACGTCGACCGGTTCGGCCAGTCGTTTGAACTGATCCCTCTG
This sequence comes from Thermoanaerobaculia bacterium, assembly GCA_038248205.1. Taxonomy (GTDB): domain Bacteria; phylum Acidobacteriota; class Thermoanaerobaculia; order Multivoradales; family UBA5704; genus DASYKS01. The sequence continues at coordinate 14,286 of JBBRUC010000137.1, read as the reverse complement.
CCGCACCCTTCCGGGCGTAGCACCTGGCTGATCTCCGCGGAGAACCAAGCGAGGCTTGGAACGGCGCTCGATCGCCTTGCGGCCAGCCCCGGCTGGCTCGCGACGTTCGGCGAACGAACCGGGGAAGGGTAAACTCACCGCCACATCCTGTGAGGAGCCCCAGCCGATGAGGATCGAATCGAGGATCTTGCGGGTCGCCGTTGTCTCCTTGGCGATCGCGGGAGCTGTTCTGGCGAACGCTTCGTTGTTCGCCCAGGTGCCACGGATCGCCCCGCGTCCACGGATCATGCAAACGCCGATGCCCTCCGCTTCGGATTCCCAGGCGGCCAAGGAGTGGCAGCGGCGGTTGCACAAAACCGATCAACAACTGCGGACTGGGCAGTGGCGCAAGGCGCGACGCGAGGCGGGTCGTTTGCTCTCGGAGATGCTGGCTGGGATCGAGATCGACGCCAAGACCGCCGCGACGCTCGGGCTGACGCTCACCTTTCGAGCGCTCGCCGAGGCGGGGGATAGCGACGTAGAGGCCGGCCGGTGGGACTGGCTCGTTGCCCAGGCGCTTCAGCCCGATCTCAACGAGGTGAGCCTCGATCCGTATGGTGCCGGGGGCAAGGCGCTCGAAATGTTCCGGCGCGGCGACGACGGCGCACTATCGGCCGCGGCGGTGCGCGCGATCGGCTTGCCGCCGGTCGATCCGACCGGCACCGAAAGTCCGCCGCAAAAGATCTCGGGCGGGGAGCCACGCTATCCGAAATCGTTGCGTGCCTCCTGCGCTCGCGCAACGGTGCGGATCGCGGTGACGATCGATGCGACCGGGCGCCCGATCCATCCTCGTTGGCTCGATGCCTCGGGCAGTCCGGCGATGGCGCTCGCCCTGTTCGAGGCGGTGCGCGAGTGGCGCTATCGACCGGCGCGGCGCGGGGCGGTGACGCTACCGGCCGAGATCGAGATTCGCCACGATTTCGACCCGGGCCATTGCCGGCCGCGCGACGAGTAGCCTCGATCCCTATTGATCCCGATGCCTAGGGTCGCTTACCGAGCGGCGAGGATCATGCCGTAGAGATCTTCCGGGTCGGTGTACCACGCAACCGGCGAAAATCCCGCATCGGAAAGTAGCGCTTCCGCCCGTGCGCGGTCGTACTTCGTGCTGATCTCGGTAAGGATCTCGTCGCCGGGCTCAAAGTCGAGCGCTAGATCGAGGTCGGCGAGGTTCACCCGCTGCGGCCGCGTTGCGACCAAGCGCATTTCGATTCGGGAGAGTCGGGTATCGAAGAAGGCGCGATGGCGGAATCCGTCCGGATCGAAATCGCCGTGGGCAATTTCGTTGACCGCGCGGAGGATGTTCAGATTGAACGCCGCCGTCACCCCTGCCGAGTCGTTGTAGGCGGCTTCGAGGCGCGCGACCGGCTTGACCCGATCGACACCGAGCAGGAAGAAGTCCCCGGGTGAAAGTGCCCGATAGAGATGGTGGAGAAAGCTCGCCGCCTCCGTCGGGTTCAAGTTGCCGATCGTGCCGCCGAGAAAGATCGCGAGCCGATGCCCCTCGGTCTTGGGCAGCGGCGATAGGTCGGCCAGGAAGTCGCCGAGGATGCCGTGGACCGCGAGCTTTGGGTACTCTTCGGTCAGCTCCTCGCCGATCCGCTGGGTCGTCGCTTCGGCCACGTCGAACGGCACGTAGAGTCGGAGGGTTCCCTGCTCGTCGAGTGCGTCCAGCAGCAGCCGGGTCTTGGTGGCTGCACCGGAGCCGATTTCAATCAGCGTCTCGGCGCGGGTCGTCGCGGCGGCGCCGGGCGCGATTCGTTCGAGCAGCGCGCGCTCGGTGCGGGTCGGGTAGTACTCGGGTAGCTCGCAGATCCGCTCAAACAGATCGGAGCCGCGGTCGTCGTAGAAAAAGCGGGAAGGGATGCGGGGGAGAGGCTCACGGAGCGAGGCCCCGAGGTCTTCAAGGTCGCGCTCGCGGCTGCCGGCGGAGCGCCTTTCGATTCGGAGGGCGAGAAGGCCGTCGGAAACTTTGGAGTCGAGGATCATCGAGCAATTGTATCGCCCCACGGCGGATGGCTGGGGCCGGCAGCGGCCGGCGACCGTCTTCCAGCGTAGACGCTTCATTCGCCGGCACTGTCTACCTCCGAGGACACGGTCTTTCGAGCCTCTTCGAGAGGTGAGTCGTGAGCTTTTATTTTCAGAGGTTTACGGCCGCAATCCAGGTTGGCACGGATGTTGGAAACAGAAGGGGGAGAAGGAGGTACCCACAATGCTTCGAATGAACTGGATGAAAGCTTGGAAGGTAACCGCGGTGTTCGCGGCGCTCTTGATGCTCCCTCTGTTCTCCCCGGCGGCGTCCGCCAGCGGATTTTCTCTCGGGGGGAGCTTCCGGATCGGTGGCGTTCACCTGAATCTGGCCTTCGGCGATTTCGGCTTCGGCCATCCGAGGGGTACGTACTATCGAACCGCCGATCCGATCGCCTACGGGCAGACGCGGTGCAACTCGTACTGCTTCGACGACGGGGGCTACCACTACCACCATGAGAGCTGCCCGCTGGTGGCCCGCCATCTGGCTTACTACGATGTCGATCCGTTCCAGCTGTTCTCAAGCTACATCCCGGGCTACCAGGTACCGGTTTATCGCCAACAGTACGGGTACAACGACTACGGCAACCGCTACAACCGCGGGTACGACTACCGGCAGTATCCCCAGTACGACCAACGCCGGTACGACCGTCGCCAGTACGACCATCGCACTGACCGTCGCGGCCGATACGACGACCACCGCCGCCACGACCGGTCCGATCGGTATGACCGCTATCCCTATCCCTCCCGTGGCCACGACAACTACTCCCCCCGAGATCGCAACTCTCGCGACCGTGGCCAAGGGCGTTCCAATAGGTCTCAAGATCGGCATCACCGCGGACAGGCACCTCGTGCCCACCCGCAGCATCACTAAGCAGGTTCCGCCTCACCCCCCCCTCCCCTTCCCCCTCCCCCCGCCGGGGCGTGTCCCTCCACCCGCCCCGGTCCTTCCTCTCCCTCTCGGAATCTCCGGTAGCCACTAGCGAATCTGCCGGTCGAGGACGATTGAGTCGAGAGCTTGGGTATAATGCAGCGGTGAACGTAGCCAGTGAGGTGCAACCGCGGATCCTGTCGCGGCCCGAGCACCCGATTTCCCGGAAACAAATCAGCGGTCAGGCTCTGAAGGTTCTCTACCGGCTGCACGGCGCGGGGTATAAGGCCCACCTCGTCGGCGGCAGCGTGCGCGACCTGATGCTCGGTCGCCAGCCGAAGGATTTCGACATCGGCACGAACGCCCGGCCGAACGAGATCCGCCGCTTGTTCTCGAACTCCCGCATCATCGGCCGCCGCTTTCGCTTGGTCCACGTGTTCTTCCAGGACGGCGAGACCGTCGAGGTCTCCACCTTTCGCCGCGATCCGCGGCCGGAAGATCAAGAGAGCGCCCCCGGCGACCTGCTGATCACCAGCGACAACACCTACGGCACACCGCGCGAAGACGCCTTCCGGCGCGACTTCACCGTGAACGCCCTGTTTTATGACATCGCGGACTTCTCGGTGATCGACCACGTCGGCGGGATCGAGGATCTTGAACGCCAATTGATCCGGACGATCGGCGAACCGGGGGTTCGCTTCCAGGAAGATCCCGTGCGCATGCTGCGCGCCTGCGAGTTCGCCGGCCGGCTCGGCTTCGGTATCGAGAAGCGGACCCAGGAAGCGCTCCATCGCCACAGCAAGGAGCTGTCCAAGGCCTCTCCGGCGCGGATGACCGAAGAGATCATCCAGCTGTTTCGCTGCGGCCGTTCCGGTGCGGCCACCCAGTGGCTGCTGGACTTGGGGATTCTCGAAGTCATCCTGCCCGAGGCGTACGCGATGGTCTCGGCGGGGGAGCGAGGCTTAGGCAACTTCGGTCAGATCCTTCCCTCGATCGACCGGATGGTGCTCTCGGGCCGAACACTGTCCGATTCCGGCGCGCTGGCGGCGATTCTGCTGCCGCAGGTCATGTTGCGCCGCTTCGACATCGAAGGCATCGCCCAACGGCCGATGGGTCGCTCGGCGCTCGACAAGATGACCGAAGAGGCGGTGGCGCCGTTCTTTGCCCGATTCACGCTCTCGAACCTCAAATCGCAGCAGGTTCTCTCGGCACTTCATCTGTTTCAGCGTCTGATCGATTCGGGCTGGAGCCAGGGTGAGCGGCTGCGGATCGCGCGCCGTGCAGGATTCGAGGACGCCTTGCTGCTGTTCGAAATCCTGGTGGCCGCGACGGGGGATGGCGCCGAGAAGCTGGAGGTCTGGCGCGCCGCCCTTACCCGGGCGCGCTCGGGCGAAATGCCGCCGCCGGAAGAGGTGGTGCCCAAGCCGAAACGTCCGCGTAGGCGCCGTCGGCGTCCCGGCCGGTCGGCTGGTGCCGCCAGCTTGTGAAATGAATCACCATCTTCCGTAGTTCCCATAGAATAGGGCGACATCGACTGCCCTGACGAGGATCAAGGAATGTCCTGGTTTTTCGATTTCTTCCGCTCCACCGTGGGCAAAAAAGCGGTGATGGCCGTTTCGGGGCTTGTGCTGTTCGGCTTCGTGCTGGTCCACATGCTCGGCAACTTGAAGCTCTACCTGCCGCCCCACCCCGACGGGACCGTCCCGATCAACGTCTACGGCGCGTTTCTGCGCCACATCGGCGAGCCGCTGCTTCCCACGCACGCCGCGCTCTGGATCGCCCGGCTCGTGCTGCTCGCCGCCGTGGTCCTGCACATCTGGGCCGCGTGGGCGGTCACCCAGGCGAGCCGCTCGGCGCGGCCCGTTCCCTACCAGAAACCCGAGATCGTCCAGGCGACCTACGCCGCCCGCACCATGCGCTGGGGGGGCGTGATCATCGTCCTGTTCGTGCTCTATCACCTGGCGCATCTGACGTTCGGCTGGGTCCACCCCGCGTTCATCGAAGGGGACGTACGCCACAACCTGATCGCCGGCTTTTCGGTCTGGTGGGTCTCGGCGTTCTACATCGTGGCCCAGCTCGCTCTCGGCCTTCATCTCTACCACGGGCTCTGGAGCCTGTTTCAATCGCTCGGCTGGAACCACCCGCGCTATAACGCATGGCGCCGTGGGTTCGCGCAGACTTTCGCCTGGGTCGTCACCCTCGGCAATCTCTCGTTTCCAGTGGCCGTGCTGACCGGGCTGATCCGGTAGGAGCCCGCGCTCATGACTTCGACGACGACACCGAATTCCGCCGCCACCGTGCCGGACGCCAAGATCCCGCCCGGCCCGATCGACCAGAAGTGGCTGGAGCACAAGAACCACTTGAAGCTCGTGAACCCGAACAACAAACGGAAGTTTGAGGTTCTGGTCGTCGGCTCCGGCCTCGCGGGCGCCTCCGCCGCCGCGAGCCTCGCCGAGCTGGGCTATGAGGTGAAGTGCTTCTGCTTCCAAGACACTCCCCGCCGCGCCCACTCGATCGCCGCCCAGGGCGGGATCAATGCGGCCAAAAACTACCGGAACGACGGCGACTCGATCTTCCGGCTGTTCTACGACACGGTCAAAGGGGGCGACTTCCGGTCGCGCGAGGCGAACGTCCACCGGCTGGCCGAGCTGTCGGTGAACATCATCGACCAGTGCGTCGCCCAAGGAGTGCCGTTCGCCCGCGAGTACAGCGGCCTACTGGACAACAGAAGCTTCGGCGGCGCCCAGGTGGCGCGGACCTTCTACGCCCGCGGCCAGACCGGCCAGCAGCTGCTGCTCGGCGCCTACCAGGCGCTCGAACGGCAGATCGCCGCGGGTAAGGTGAAGATGTTTCCGCGCACCGAGATGCTCGATCTGGTGGTCGAGGACGGCCGTGCCACCGGCATCGTCACCCGCGACCTGATCACCGGCCGCATCGACTCGCACGCCGGCCACGCGGTGGTGCTCGCGACCGGCGGCTACTCGAACGTCTTTTACCTCTCGACCAACGCAAAGGGCTCGAACGTCACGGCGATCTGGCGCGCCCACAAGCGCGGCGCTTATTTCGCGAATCCCTGCTTTACCCAGATCCACCCGACCTGCATCCCCACCTCGGGCGACTATCAGTCGAAGCTCACGCTGATGAGCGAATCGCTGCGCAACGACGGCCGGATCTGGGTGCCGAAGGATCCGAGCGACGTCCGCTCGCCGGATCGGATTCCGGAAGGGGAGCGCGACTACTACCTCGAACGGAAGTATCCGAGCTTTGGCAACCTCGTGCCGCGAGACGTGGCGGCCCGGACCGCCACCTCCACGACCGACGACGGGCGCGGGGCGGGCGCGCAGAAGAACGGCGTCTATCTCGACTTTTCCGACGCGATCCGTCGGGTGGGCGAGAAAGCGATCGAAGAGCGCTACGGCAACCTGTTCGAGATGTACGACAAGATCACCGGCGAGAACCCCTACAAGGTGCCGATGCGCATCTACCCCGCGCCGCACTACACGATGGGCGGCCTGTGGGTCGATTACAACCTAATGAGCAACGTGCCGGGCCTGTTCGTGCTCGGCGAGGCGAACTTCTCCGACCATGGCGCGAACCGCCTCGGCGCCTCGGCGCTCATGCAGGGCTTGGCCGACGGCTACTTCGTCATCCCCTACACGATCGGCGACTACCTTTCGAGCTTTCTGGGCAAACCGGTCACGACCGAATCCGAAGGCTTCCGCGAGGCACGGGCGAACGTCGAGGGGCAGATCGAGAGATTCTTGACCGGCCAGGGCAAGCGCACCGCCGACTCCTACCACCGCGAGCTGGGAAAGATCGTCTGGGATCACTGCGGCATCTTGCGCACGGCGGCAGGGTTGGCCACGGCGCGGACGAAGATCCAGGCGCTCCAACAGGAGTTCGAGCAAGACCTGCGGATTCCGGGCGGCGCCGCTCAAGTGAACCAGGAACTCGAGCGTGCCGGCCGGGTCGCCGATTTCTTCGGCCTCGCGGATCTCATGTGCCGCGACGCGCTCGAACGGAACGAGTCGTGCGGCGGCCATTTCCGCGAGGAATACCAGACGCCCGAAGGCGAAGCCAAGCGCGACGACGAGAACTTCTCCTACGGCGCCCTGTGGGAATGGAACGATGCCGGGCATGAGTCGACGTTGCACAAAGAACCGCTGGTCTTCGAAACCGTGAGCCCGAGCCAGAGGAGCTACAAATAATGGATCTGACGCTACACGTATGGCGCCAGGGCGGCCCCGACCAACCGGGCCGGATGGAACGCTACGAGGCCAAAGGAATCAACGAGCACAGCTCGTTTCTGGAGATGCTCGACGTGGTGAACGAGGGGCTGATCGGCGCGGGTCAAGAACCGATCGCCTTCGATCACGACTGCCGCGAGGGGATCTGCGGTTCCTGCGGCTTCATGATCAACGGCCACGCTCATGGACCGCTGCCGCACACGACGGTCTGCCAACTCCACATGCGCCACTTCAAAAGCGGCGACGAGCTGTACTTGGAGCCCTGGCGGTCGAAGGCGTTTCCGGTGGTCAAGGATCTGATGGTGAACCGGAGCGCTTTCGACCGGATCATCCAGGCGGGCGGTTTCATCTCGATTCCGACCGGGAGCGCGCCGGAGGCGAACCTCATCCCCGTGCCGAAGGAGGAGTCCGATCAGGCATTCGACGCCGCCACCTGCATCGGCTGCGGCGCCTGCGTCGCGCAATGCCCTAACGGTGCCGCCCAGCTGTTCACCTCGGCGAAGGTCTCGCATCTCGGTCTGCTGCCGCAAGGGCAGCCCGAACGCGACCGCCGGGCGCTGGGAATGGTCGAGGCGATGGAGGCCCAGGGTTTCGGTGCCTGCTCGAACTACGCCGAGTGCGAAGCGGTTTGCCCGAAAGGGATTTCGATCGACTTCATCGCCCGTCTGAACCGCGATTTCCTCGGAGCGAAGCTCGCCGGAGCCTCGTCGGGAGAAGCAAAAGTGAAGGGCGGAGCGGGATGAGGACGGCACGGGGCGCGAGGGAGAACTCTTCGATTCTCGCCAGTGCCCTGCTCGGTCTTCTGCTTGGAGCGGGCGGCGTCTCCGGACAGGGAACACCTCCGGCCGCCCCCTCCGCTTCGGTCCCCCCGGCCCGCGCGCCGATTTTCGTCACCATGCCGGAGAACGAAGCGGTGGCGAAGCGCAAGGCCGCCGCGGTTCCGGCAGAGCCGATGACGGCGGCGATCAACCGCGAAATGCGCGCGAAGAACACGCCCGTTTCGGTCGGGTTGCTCACCGCGGTCGTGGCGTTGATCTTTGCGGTCGTTGGGATGATCGCTCTGCGCCGCCGCTCAAAAGTCTGCCCTCGCTGCTTCTCCTTGCTGTACGAGCTGGGGGATCGCGACGACGCGGGCGAGGATCTGCCCGAGGACGAGTCGCGAGATACACGACCTTTGCTCGCCTGCCTTGGCTGCGGCGAGATCGGCATGCTGCGCGCGGGGCTGTTTTTTCGCAGCGGGGGCCAATGCCCGAAATGCCTCCGTTGGAACCTCGCCGGCCGCTTCCAGGTGGTGCAGCCCTCGACCTACATGATGTTCGGTTTGATCCGCGTCGAAGAGGCCTGCTCTTGCGGCTACGAGGCGCGCTTCCTCCGGTCGACGCCACCGAACCAGGCACCGATCCCCGAGTTTCAAGGCTCTTCGCCGTTCCGCGCGTGAGATCCGCCCCGCTTCGTAGAACCTTCGCCTCGCTCCTGGTACTCGCGGCGATCGCGGTCCCGGTCCAAGCGATCGAAGTTTCTGATCTCGCCCGCCCGTCGGGTGGCCTGCTCGATCGCACCGGGCGGGTGAATCACGAATCGACCGCCGAGTTTCGACGCATCGCCGAGCACGTTCGCCGCGAGACCGGTGGAGAGATCGCGGCGATCGTCGTCGCCTCCCTGGAGGGGAAAGATCCCAGCCGGTTCGCGCGGGAGCTGTCCGAAGCGTGGCACCTGGGGGGGAACGACGCGAAGGGGCTGCTGCTTCTGGTATCTCTACAGGATCGCCAAATCGAGCTGACGCTCGGCCGCGGGTTGGATGACCTGGAGCGGAGAGAACGGGCGGCCCAGATCGTCCAAGATACCCTCGCGCCGCGTCTGCGTGCGGGGGATGTCGACGGAGCCCTGATCGCCGCCGCGCGCGAGAGCGCCACCCGAATCTTCTACGCCGTCGAGGTGATCGAGCCGGAAGCGGAGGAGGCGATCGCGGCGGGGAGCGCTTCCGAGCCGGCCTCCGTGCCGCCCCGGAAGTGGGTACCGCCCACCGGGCGCTCGTTGGCGTGGGTACCCTACGCGATCGGCCTCGCGATTCTACTGATCGGTCTTGCGATCTACGGTTCGATGCGATCGGAGAAGAGCTGATCCGAAGGATCTCTTCGGCCCCGGAAACGGCTGGGACCCTACACTCCGGTTTCGGTTCGCGGACGGGGCTTGACGAGCGCCGTCAGGCCGCATAGATTCAACGCCAAGTCTTTGATTATTATAGATTTGCGCCGATACTGGGGCGGTGTTCGAGGGAGATCTCCGGGTGGAGTGCGCGATCGCTTCGCGCGCCCCGCACGGGCTGGTCCTTCGCCGTCGGCCTGAGTTCGTCGCGACCGCGGGTGCCGAAATGGTACTCGCCGTGAACTTGGGGGAGCCCGGATGAGCGGCGTAGCGATTCTGAGCGGACAGGCGGCGCGAACCAAAACCCGACTGACCGTCAGCCGCCTGTTCGGGCTCGGCGTTTTGCTCCTGCTGGTCGTGAGCGCTCCGTTTTGGCGCACTCCCACAAACCATCTGGTCGGATCCGTCTTGTTCTTCCTCGGTATCCTGCTTGCGTGTCTCGGATTCTTCGGCCGGGTTTGGTGCCTCTCGTTCATCAAGGGGCACAAAAAGAAGACGTTGATCAAGCACGGTCCCTATTCGCTCTGCCGGCACCCGCTCTACCTGTTCAGCCTGATCGGCGGCATCGGGGTGGGGTTGTGCACCCAAACGCTCACCATCCCGCTGGTATTCGGCGTCGCGTTCGCCCTCTACTACCCCGTCGTCATCCGCAGGGAAGAGATGTTTCTCGGTGGCATTTTCGAGGGCTACGAGGCGTATAAGCAGGATACCAATGCGATTTTCCCCTGCTGGGCGAAATACAGTGAAGGGGAGACCGTTACGATATGCACGCGGTCATTCCGCCGGGAATTGACCGAGGCCGCCGGCTCGGTCGCCTTCATCGGCTTGATCTCCTTGCTGCAGGGGCTCCAGCGCGCGGCGATCCTTCCGACCTATTTTCTGCTGCCGTAAAACTCGCCCCGCCCCGCCGCCACCCGAGTGGAGATCCGCGCGGCCACTCCCGCCGCCCCGTCGGAGAGCGGTACGACCTCTCCACCCAGGGATCGCGCTCGTTCTCTTTGTGCGCCGAGATCGAAGACAAGAAACGGCACCCGCGCGAGGGCGCATTCTTCAAGGGTGAGCCCGAAGGACTCCGGAACGATCGACAAAGCCAAGGCGAGATCGATTCGCTCGCGGGCGAGGCGGGCGGGAAGGGTGCCGGCTCTGTGGTACCCGTGAACCCGGACGCCGGCCGCCCGGAACCTTCGCAGGAGTGCGGCTTCGCCGCCGCCGAAGGCGTGCCATTCGATCTCCGGATGAAGCGGTCCTAGGGTCTCTGCCACCTCGGCGAACAGCTCGGCCCCTTTGAACCGCTTGGCCGAGCCGACGAACGCGATTTGCCGCGGGGGAGTCCTAGGAGCGTATCCGGACGCCGCCCGCGCGAGGTGGAGCGGCGATTCCACTTGGCAAACCCTAAGGTTGAGGGTGGGAAACAGATCCAGGTGTGCGCGCAACAGAAAGTGTGAAGGAAAGATGATCTCTGCCGCCCGGCGCAGGAGGCGCGCGGCGAGCGTACGCCGTTGGGCCTGGTAGTCCGTGGGTACCGACCAGCTCCGGCGTAAGCAGGCGGTGCAGCGGCCGAGGTCGCGAGAGTAATGGCAGAACGCGCCGTCCGGTGCTTCGGTGAGATGAGGTCGCCGACAAAAGAGAGCGAAATCATGGAGCGAGATCGTCAAGGGAAGAGCCTCGGACAACTCCAAAAGGCCCTCGATCGGCAACCCGGCCACTCCTTCAATCCGCAGGCGGCTTGCGCCGCAGCGGGCATAGGCGTCGCGGACCGCGCGCACCCACGGCCCCTTTTCCGGTTCGGGCGGCCCCTCGTTCGGTCCCTCGGGCGCCGCGGCGAGATCGAGTGCCGCGCGCTCCTCGCCGTGCTCCATCTCCAGTCGATATCGGCCGGCCCACGGATAGAGCAGCGCGAACGGCCGGCCCGCCGCCCGTTCGAGCGCGCGCCGGGCGACCAGCTGCGCTTGGACCCCGCCGAGCCGCGGTGCCGGCGGGGTTGCCAGAACGTAGAGGGTGGGGATCGCCACGCCGTGCGGCCACTCCTCACGGGAGGCAAACGCCCTTCGATCCAGCCGTTCGGCGAGGCGATCCAGCGCGCGCCGGGCGAGCGACGCCGGTCCCTCCGCGACCAGAAGATCGAGCGCGAGGCGGGCGGAGCGGAATGGCCTCATCTCGCACCTTTACGCGAGAGGAGAGCCTGATAAAGGTCCTCGATCGCCTCGGCGTGCTCGTCCATGCCGATGATCCTGGGCAGCCGGGCGCGCCAGCCGTCGAGGATCGGCGGTGTCGCGATCAAGCGCTCGATCGCGGTGCGCAGGTCGGCGGGGATCTCCGGATCGAAGAACGCGCCGCAGTCGAGGGCATCCAGAGGCAACTCGGCGAGCGCGCCGCGTCGGGCGGCAAGGACGGGAGTGCCGACCGCCATCGCCTCGCGCGCCGCTAGGCCAAACGATTCGAGACCCAACGAGGGGACGACCAGGGCATCGAGCTGGCCGATGATGGCGGCTTTTTCCTCTTCGGCGAACCGCCCGTGCCATTCGAGAATTGGGCCTCCGATCCGGCCGACCTCCGCCGCATAAGCGGGATCGATCTGTCGGTCGCCGTAGATCACCAGCCGCGCCCGCGCGGGATCGATTCCCGCAAACGCCTGTGCCGCCACGTGCAGGCCCTTGTGCGGCAGGATCGAGCCCAGGAAGCCGAAGCGGAGCGGCAGGCGGGCGGGATCGCGATCGGCGCGAACGGCGGCATGGGGAGCGTCGCTCAGCGCAACGCCGTAGGGAATCACCTCGATCGGCAACGTAGGGGCCTGGAGCAGCGCGCGCAGGCTCTCGGCAAGGAATCGCGAGCCGGCCACCCGCGCGTCGGCCTTGCGCAGCGCGGCGTAGAGCAGCCGGCCGCGCTCGGCATAGAGGAGCGGATTCCACAACGCGGCGCCGGGGAGTGTGGTGAGGGGCAGGCAGCGCGAACACTTGCCGAGACCGGGGCCGGAGCAGGCGTGGCGCCGGGCGTCGAGCAGGTTCGCGCGGGCGCAGACCGTCCACCAGTCCTGCACCTGGTAGAGCACGGGAATCCCGCGCCGCTGCGCCTCGCGCGGAAGGGTCGCCGCATGTCCCGCGAGGTGGTGGATGTGCAGCAGGTCGGGGCGCTCCTCGTCGAGGAAGCGGCCGAAGTCCCTTTCGAGCGCCCGGTCGGAAAGGGCGTTTCTCGACCGCGGATCGCGCTGGACGAAGTTGTTGGCCATCAGCCGGACGCGCGCCCCGGCATCGATCAGCTCGACGGCATCTCCCAACTCCCGGGCCGGGTCGGCGATACGCGCATAGACCGCCACCTCTCGGTGGCTCGCCTGTCGACGGGCGAGCCAGGCGGCGTACAGCTCGGTGCCCGCGAGGCTCCAGGGGGGCCAGCCGTGGACGAGATGAACGACCTTCTTCGGGCCGCGCCCGGGACCGGCCGCCCGCCGTGGAATCAGACCTTCGAGCGCCCGCGCCCGAACCGGTGCGAGCGGATCCTCCCGAACGAAACGGGCGATCGTCGCGAGGTAATCCGGATGGAGCTTGGCCAGCGCCCGGTGGGCCCCCCGGACTCTTCCCGAGCGCGAGATGCCGAAGCTCTGGTGCCCCTCGTGGTAGACGAACGTCGCATCGTCCAGCACATGGCGCCAGCCGGCCTTAAGCGCCCGCTGGCACCATTCACTCTCCTCGCCGTACCCGAGACCAAACGCCTGCTCGTCGAACAACCCCAGCTCGGTGAGGGCACGGCGCTTGAGAAACATGCAAACGCCCACCCCGGTGGGCAGCCGGGGATAGGCGGGCGCCGAGCGCTCCTCGATCCGCCGGGCGAAGCTCGCGATCGTTTCTCCGGCCGGCAGCGCGTTCGCCGCGAGGAAGCGGGGGAGCGAGCAGATCGTAGCGGTGTTCGAAAACGGCGTGACGGTGGCGATCTCCGGGGCGGAGTAGGCGGCGGCGCGGAGCTTGTCGAGCCAGCCAGTAGTTACGATCGCATCGCTGTTGAGCAGAACCACGTCGTGGTCGAGTCCCCTCGACATGCCGACATTGACGCTCGCGACGAAGCCGCGGCGCTCGGGGTTGTGCAGAATTTCGACTCCTTGGATCGGCGTTTCGAGCAGCGTCTCGGTGGCCGCGGGCTGCGGGCCGTCGAGCACCAGCAGTGCCCTATGGAGTTTAAGATCGGTGTGCGCGAGCAATGCTTCGAGGCAGCGCGCGAACGCCTCGGGCGCCTGGTAGACCGGAACCACGATGTCGACTCGATCCGGCGCGCCCAGATCGCTATGCGGCCGATCGACGGGGGCATTCCAAGCGAGCGGTACGCGACCGCTCCCGGCGCGAAGCCAGGTGAGGAGCCGAAGAGGAAGAAGGTCTCGGAGCACGAGAGTCCTTAAGGGTTGGCGCGAATTTTCGAGCGAACGTATCACGGCGGCGTTTGGCGCTCGCTGCCGGTTCCGCTACTCTTTCCCGGCCATGACGAACGATTCACAACGGACGGTTTGTATCACCGGCGGAGCCGGGTTTATCGGGTCGCATGTCGCGGACGGGTTTCTCGCCGCGGGCGACCGGGTTTTGATTCTCGACGACCTCTCGGGCGGCAAGCGGGAAAACGTGCCCGCGGGCGCCGCGCTTCATGTTCTGGACATCCGCTCGCCCGAGGCGGCGCGCTTGGTGGCCGAATCGGGCATAGATCTGCTGATTCACCACGCGGCGCAGATGGACGTCCGTCGCTCGGTCGAAAATCCGATCTTCGATGCGGACGTGAACATCCTCGGCGGTTTGAACCTGCTCGAAGCCTGCCGCCGCGGCGGAGTACGGCAGGTGCTGTTCGCCTCGACCGGCGGCGCGATCTACGGCGAGCAGGATGCGTTCCCCGCCACCGAAGAGCACCCGACGCGACCGGTCTCCCCGTACGGCGTGAGCAAGCTTTCGTTCGAGCGCTATCTCTATTTTTACCATGTCGCCTACG
>JBBRUC010000136.1:0-15888 GCA_038248205.1 Thermoanaerobaculia bacterium | reverse complement strand
CGGCTCGGGCTTTCTCGTCTCCTCCTGGCAGGAGCTGAATCGGGAGCTGTTCGCGGCGCTCCGCTTGCAGCAGATCGCCCTGTTCGTGGTGCTCGGTCTGATCGTCTTGGTCTCCACCTTCAACGTCGCCTCGACCCTGGTGGTCCTGGTGCGCGAACGGATGCGCGACCTGGGGGCGCTCGCGGCGCTCGGTCTGCCGCCGAGCCGGTTGCGCCGGACCTTTCTGCTGTTCGCCGCGGCGCTCGGGCTCGCCGGCACACTGATCGGCGTGGCGGTCGGCGCAGGCGCCTGTTGGATTCTGACCACGTTTCGGCTGATCCGCTTCGAGCCTGAGATCGCGGCGATCTACTTCGTCGACTATGTGCCGTTCCGCGTCGTGCCTCGGGATTTGCTGGCGATCGTCGGCTTCGCCCTGCTCGTGACGCTGGTCGCGAGTTGGGTGCCCGCTTGGCGAGCCGGGCGGCTCGATCCATCGGCGGCTCTGCGGTATGAGTAGAGAACGAAGACAGAGAGAAGAGGGTAGGGGATCAACCCCGGAAGGGTTGATCCCCTCGCCAGCCAGCGCGGGGGCGGCTCCGAAGAGCCGCTGCTAGGGTGGGCCGAAGAGGAGCGAAAGGTTTTGACCCTTTCGCCGGTGGGGATTCCGGTCCGACGACGGACGCCGCCGGTGGCTCCCCGGGAGGCTTGGTCTATCGAATTATACGCATAGAACGGGTCGATGTGTCTATAGCTATTTGGAGCCTTTCGGGAAATCGTCACCGAGACGTCGCGATCCAGCTGGTTTTGCCCGCCTTTCCCGCCGCCGGAATCGCCGGGCTGATAGATTCCCCCCCGACATGACCGAACGCGCCAAAGCCTTGTGGCGAAAGGTTCAGGAGACGGTTCGCTCCTGGGATTTCGCCCTCGCCCGCCGGTTCGGCATGTCGAGCCGCGAAGAGCGGACCTTTTACCTTCTGGTCGCCGCCACCGGGTTGGGAGTCGGCTTTCTCGCGCTTGCGGTCGGCTGGCTCACCGATCTGGTACAGCGAGTTCTCTGGCGCGATGGCACGGACATGCTCGCCGCGGCCCAGGCGGCGCCCTCCTGGATGCGGCTCGGCGCGCCGGTCATCGGTGGCCTGATGGTCGGTCTGGTTCTCTGGTGGGGGCGCGCGCGGGTCTCCGGGCACGGCACCTCGGCGCTGATCGAGGCGGTCGCGCTCAAAGGGGGCCAGGTCGAGCCGAAACCAATCCTGCTCGCCGTCGTCGCGGGTATCGCGACGGTCGGCAGCGGCGGCTCGCTCGGTCGAGAAGGACCGATGGTGAGCCTCGGCTCGATGCTTTCGAGCTGGTTCGGCTCGCGCTTCGGGCTCTCGCCCCAACGGGTGCGCATCCTGCTCGGCTGCGGCGCCGCGGCTGGAGTCGCCTCGCTCTACAACACGCCGATCGGCGGGGCGCTGTTCGCGATGGAGGTGATCCTCGGCAACTTCGCGTTCGAGATCTTCGGCCCGATCGTCGTCTCGTCGGTGCTCTCGACGATCGTCGTGCGAACCGTCAAAGGGACGGCGCCGATCTATGCCGTGCCGGAGTACGCCCTGGTCTCCGGGCGCGAGCTGTTCGCCTACGTCGGCTTGGGAATCGTCGGCGGCCTCGCCTCGGCGCTGTTCATCCAAGTGACCCGCGGCTCGGGCGCGCTGTTCCGGGCGGTGAAGTTCGTCCCCCGCCCCCTCCGCCCGGCGCTCGGCATGCTCGGCGTGGGCGCCCTGGGCCTTACCGTGCCGTACGTCTACGGCAACGGCTTCGAAACGATCACCCTGGCGCTCCACGGCAAGCTCCCCTGGCTGCTGCTGCTGGCGATTCCGGCGGCCAAGCTGCTCGCGACCGCGCTCACCAGCGGCAGCGGTTGCGCGGGGGGAATGTTTACGCCCTCGCTCCTGGTCGGATCGCTCGTCGGGGGGGCCTACGGCACGGTGATCCACGATGCCTGGCCGGCGCTCACCGCCACCTCGGGCGCCTACGCCGCAGTCGGCATGGCGGCGATCGCCGCGGGCACCAGCCATGCGCCGATCAGCGCGATCCTGATCGCCTTCGAGTTCACTGGCAACTACGGCTTGATCCTGCCGATGATGCTCGCGGCGATCACCGCGACGGTGCTCGCCCGCAAGCTCTACGCTCCGTCGATCTACACCGAATCGCTGGCGCGCCGCGGGGTGGACGTCTCGATGCGCATGGAAGAGGCGGCGCTCGCCACGCTCAAAGCCGAAGACCTGGTGCGCCCCGACGCGGATGTCTTGGCGCCTGGCGACGATTACCCGGCCGTGGTCGAAAAATTCCTTTCCGCCCATCGCCAGCGCCTGTTCGTGGTGAACGAGGAAAAGCACCTGCTCGGGGCGATCTCGCTCCACGACATCAAGCACGCTCTGGAAGACCCCGGAAGCCTGCCCGCCGTGGTCGCCCACGACCTGATGCTGCCGGTTCAGAACGTGGTGAAAAAGAGCGAGCGCCTCCACCGCGCGACCGAAATGTTCGCCGCGAGCGCCTTCGAGCGTCTGCCCGTCGTCGACGAGGAAAACCGCCTGCTCGGGGTTCTTTCCAAGCGCGATCTCCTCGCCGTCTACGCCCAAGAAGTTCTCGGCCGCCCCGCCATGCTCGCCAAATTCGTCTCCAGCCGCGACGATCAGACCAGCCGCGACTACGTCGAGCTACCGCCCGATTTCGCACTCGAGATGGTCCCCGTGCCGCCCGATCTGATCGGCAAGACTCTCGCCGAAGCCAAGCTCCCCCAAACCTGGGGCGCAAGAGTGATCGAAATCCGCCGCCGCAAAGCCTTCGGCGAAGACGAGCACATGATCCCCGGAGGAGACACGATGCTCGAAGCCGGAGACCTCTTAGTCCTGGTAGGCCCCGCCGACAAGCTGGAACGCTTGATCCACGGAGGGGATCCCTCGCCGACCGCAGAAATCACCGCGATCGCCGCACCATGAGCCTCCTCCAAGGCGCCGAAGCGAAAGAGAAGCTCGCCCTGGTTTCCGCCTCCCCGGGGCTGTGCGCCGAGTGCCGGCACCTGTGGCTCGCGGTCTCGGCCCGCAGCGCCTTTGTCCGATGCGGGAAGGCGGAGGAGGATGAACGGTTCTTGCGCTATCCGGGGTTGCCGGTGCGGGCGTGTTCGGGGTTTGAGCGGGGGTAAGGGGTAGGATCAGCGCTCAGAATGGCAAGCTCTCTCGGCACAGATCTCTGGTCTTCTTGAGGCGGGACGTTTCTATATGGAGTGTCGTCGAGCAGGGGCTTCAGCGGCGTTCGGTGCCTTGGCGCGTGAAGTATTGCCTTTATCGCAGGGCGTATTTCGTTGAGAGATTTTCGCCGCTTACGATCCACTCACCGCGCGAGGTGACAAGCTATGGAACAGAAGCCAATCCAGTCGATTGAGATGATCCGCGGCATTCGCGATGCTATTTATGAGGATACGAAGGATCTCTCGCGAGAAGAGCTGAAGGCCTATTTCGCGCGCGAGGCGGCGGCTTTGCGGCGTGAGGTCACGGAATCACGCTCGGGCCAGAGCCGGCCGGCCGCTTAAGTAGGGGGGGGGCGCCTTTTGCCTCCCGGGACGAGGGATGCCCGGCAACCTTTCTTCAAGCAGCCTGGCCCAGCAGCCTCCGCATCGTCTCCGGCTCCCGCTCGATCGCCCGCAGCAACGCCCGGGCCGGCGCGTCCGGGACGCACCGGTTCTGCTCCCAATCCCGCAAGGTGCTGACGGGCAGGCCGAAGGCCTCGGCAAACTCGACCTGGGTCAGCCCAAGTCGCTGCCGCAAGACCTTGACGCGCGACACCCGGCGCATGTTGGCCAACTGCTCGGGGGTGAGCGGCTGCGCATCGGGGTCCGCCAAAGCCGCCGCCATTACTTCCTCGTCCGTCATGGCCCGCACTCGAGCCCAATCGGTCTCACCTCTCGGTGGAGTCTCACCAGGTTTCACGGTAACTCGTGTAATACCGGTTTTGCTCATTTCGCGTGGCCTTTCTGGCGGAAATGATCCGATGCCTCTCCTCGCCACGGGAGGTCGTGATGACAAACAAGACGTCGCCTACCGCCATACCGATGATCTGTGTCCGCTCTTCGCCGTACTCGAAACGACCGTCGGTCTGCTCTATCCGATTCGGGTCCTCGATTGCTGGAATGGAGTCCGCGAAGTCGATGCCGTGTCTCAGGCGATTTCTCGCAGCTTTCGCGGCATCCCATTCGTATTGCACCGAACCGCAGGCTACTGGTAACCCGTAGCGCGAGTCAAGGCGCCGACATGTCTCACCCGCGTTCCGAGGTCAGGGCCGAAGGCCCACCCTAAACTAGCCTGGGGCAACGCCCCAGGTACCGAGACCGTTACCAAACCTCTCAAGGGCTGAAGGCCCGTCCTATCCGTGTCGGCCGAGCCAACTCCGTTAGGCCAGCCCGGCCGTGGCCAACCGTTCCTGCAACGGCGGTGGCAGCCGTGCGATCTCTCCGACGATCTGCTTCTTCGCCGACTTCCTCGTCGCCAACGCGCCCCACGCCTCCCTTAGATCTTCCGGCCGCTCGTCGATCAGGACGTCCAGGAGCGCTTCGGCCTGCTTCTGGTCCTTGGCGGCCCGGACCTGCTGAGCGGCCGGCCTTTGGCGCGCGACCCAGAGCTTGTGGAGGGCGAACCGTGCGGGGTTGGGAACCTGGACCAAGATTCCGGATTGGCGAAGCACGACCGCCGGGATCGGGTTCTCGATCAGGTAGTCAAGGAAAACCAGCGGCTGGGCGGCAAGGCCGAGTCCCGGGATCTGGACCGGCGCGGTTGCCTGAGCGGATTTCGCGGGGGCGAGGAAATCGATGCGCAGCTCGCGACCGCGGACCTTGTAGGAGGTGGAAGGGACTCTCGGGTCGAGGCCGGGCACCGGCAGGAAACCGAGGTCGCTCTCTTCGATCGCTCGGGCGGTGTCCAGGATTGGCTCGTCGCGTAGTGCGAACGCTACGGCGAGGTCGTGCGCGGTGTCGAGGTCCGCGGTGCGCAGATGGCGCTGCTCGAAACGGACCCCGAGCAGGTTGCCGTAGATCTGAAACGCATGGGTGCCGATCAGGACGCCGCCGCGGAGGAAGATTTGAAGGTCGGCGAGCAATTCCAACGCCCGGGCCGGGGCGGCGTCCTCCCGTTGGGCTCCGCCTTCGACCAGCATCGCGACCAACCGCTCGCGGACTGCGGCGTCGGCCGCCAGGTCGCGACGCGCACGGTCCGCCGTCTCCATCCAGAGCAGAAGCTCCGGGGTCTGGCGCCCCAGATAGCGCTGGCTCTTGGTGCCGCCAGTCGAAATCTGGAGATACCAGTAGCGCCCGCCCCGAACCTCCTTGGAGACGAACGTTCCGGCCGGGATCTGGCGCGCGGTTCTTTCCGCCCGGTCTTGCGTCGCCAGGTCGAGCAGCTCGGCATAGAGCGTGCGCACCGAGTCGGGAAGGAGGTGGGTGGGCATGACGGACCGATTCTAGCTCGTTATACGCAAGGTCGATCGATCGTGCGTATAACTTTGCCC
Source organism: Thermoanaerobaculia bacterium (assembly GCA_038248205.1). Classification (GTDB taxonomy): domain Bacteria; phylum Acidobacteriota; class Thermoanaerobaculia; order Multivoradales; family UBA5704; genus DASYKS01. The sequence goes on along the minus strand of JBBRUC010000136.1, from coordinate 10,371 downwards.
CCAGCCTTTCCGAAGCGAGCCCCCGAAAGACATCCGTCGGCTATGATGGCGCGGCGGAGCAAGCCGCACCCGGGTCCGCGGGCAGGGTTGAACCCACTTGTAGTAGGCGCTGTCGACCAGCGAACCTTTATGCAGCCGGTGCTGCGGACCTTTCCGGCGTCAAATGCATGGAGGTTTTGTCCGTGAGTACACTCCCCGAGCGTTCCAGCATCGAACATTTGCGCAAGCAGGCGAAGGATCTGTTGCGCCAGTACCGCCTTGAGGATGCCGCCGCGTTCCAGCGGTTGCGCCAGTCCCTCCCCGTCGCCCGGAACAAGAGCAACCCCGCTCTGATCGCGCTGCAACTTCGGCTACACGACATGCAGTCATGCATTGCCCGCGAGCACGGCTTTTCGAGCTGGGTGGAGCTTAAAGACCGCGTGGAGCTGGAGGGCGTTCGAAGGGAGGGCTTAGAGACCCGGCGCCTTCATTGGCTGCGGCTTGTATATGGGGCGGATGTCGCGGGCGGCACGGGGCGGCCCCGGCCCGCGCTTGCGGCGCGTTGGCTTGCCGAGACTCCGGTGCTGGTGGGGGACGACCCCTACCTCGCCTGCGCGATCGGCGACGAGGGAGCGATTCGACGCGCGATCGATCGTGATGCCGGGTAGGTGAATCGCAGCGGGAGCCTATTGAACATCCCGCCGTTGATCGCTCTCACGCACTCGGGGCTCGCGGGCCTCGATCCCTACCGGGAGGCGCTCTATCGCTCGGTCCGCCTGCTGCTCGACGCCCACGCCAATCCCAACGCGTCGATCGGCAACCGCTGGCCGCCGCACTCGCTCGAAAAACCCGGCGATGAAAAGCTGACCGCGATCTACGGCGCGGCCGGCAAGCTGCACGATGTGACGATGACCGAAATGCTTCTCGCCGCCGGTGCCGACCCCAACGATGGAGAGTCGCTCTACCATTCGCTGGAAGACCCACGGCGCGACCTGCCCTGCACGCGGCTTTTGCTGGAAGGGGGCGCGCGGGTCCCTGGGACGAATGCCCTGGCGAAGGTGCTGGATTTTGACAACCTCGACGGTCTGAAGATGCTCCTGGCGCACACGGAGCATGGCGACCCGGACTTGGGCCGCATTCTGCATTGGGCGATCTACCGCGGAAGGTCCGCTGCGCACGTGCGTGCCTTGCTGGACGCCGGGGCGGATCCACGGACGCTCCATTCCGATGGGCAGAGCGCCTACCGGCGCGCGGGAAGCTTCGGGCTGCCCGAGGTGGTCCGGCTGCTCGAAGAGGGGGGCAATGGCGAACCGCTTTCCCTCGAAGAAAAATTCGTGGCGGCCTGCGCCCGCGTGAACGAGGCGGTAGCTCGGGAATTGCTCGCCGCGAAGCCCCACCTGTTCGCCTCCCTTTCCGCGGGGCAATTGAGGCAGTTGCCCAACCTGGCGATGAGCGGGTGCGACGACGCGGTGAGGCTGATGGTCGAGCTGGGGTGGCCGATCGCCGTGCGCGGCGGCGACATCGACGGCTCGGCGCTCAACTGGGCGGTCTTTCGCGGCAATCCGGCGCTCGCGGAACTCTTGCTGGAACATGGCGCCAGTTTTCGCGAAGCGCACGGTTACGGCAGCGACGTGATCGGCACCCTCTCGTGGGCTTCGCTCAACGAGCCGCGCACCGATGGCGATTGGCCCGGTTGCGCGGCGGCGCTTCTCGCGCATGGAATGCCGGGAGCCAAGCCCGTGGGCAACCCCGATTCTTCCGGCGCGACCGGTTCGGTGCTCATCGATGGCCGAACGATGACGTTTTCCGAAGAGGTCACCGACGTGCTGCTGGGCACGAGCGTCTGATCTCAGGTGGGAGGGCGGAGGGGAGGGGGACCGGCAGAGAGGCCTGGGATAAACTCCGCCGTCGACATGCCTAAGCGTACAGATCTCCAATCCATCCTCGTCGTGGGCTCCGGGCCGATCGTCATCGGTCAGGCCTGCGAGTTCGACTATTCGGGTACCCAGGCCTGCCGCGCGTTGCGGGCCGAGGGGTACCGCGTCATCCTGGTCAATTCGAATCCGGCGACGATCATGACCGATCCAGAGTTCTCGGATGCGACCTACATCGAGCCGCTGATCCCCGAGGTGCTCGAAAAGATCATCGAGCACGAACGGCCGGACGCCCTCCTGCCGACCGTCGGCGGCCAGACCGGGATCAACCTCGCGATCGCGCTCTCCGAACGCGGCACCCTGGAGAAATATGGGGTGGAGCTGCTCGGCGCGAGCATCGCGGCGCTCCAGCTCGGCGAGGATCGCCTGCTGTTCAAACAGGCGATGGAGGAGGTAGGGCTCGAAGTCCCCCGCTCCGGCTACGCCAGCTCGATGGAAGAGGCGCGCGAGATCGCGGCCGAGATCGGCTATCCGCTCATCCTGCGCCCCAGCTTCACCCTCGGCGGCGAGGGCGGCGGTACGGCGTACAACAAGGACGAACTCGAAGAGGTGGCGGCCAGCTCGCTCCAGGCGAGCCCGAACCATAGCGTCCTGATCGAACAGTCGGTGATCGGCTGGAAGGAATTCGAGTTGGAGGTCATGCGCGATCTGGCCGACAACGCGATCGTCGTCTGCTCGGTCGAAAACGTCGATGCGATGGGCGTCCATACCGGCGACTCGATCACCTGCGCGCCGCAGCAGACGCTCTCCGATCGCGAGTATCAGGCGATGCGGGACGACGCCTTCAAGGTCATCCGCCGCGTCGGCGTGGCGACCGGCGGCTCGAACATCCAGTTCGGCGTCGATCCGCGCTCCGGTCGCCGGGTGGTGATCGAGATGAATCCGCGCGTCTCCAGAAGCTCGGCGCTCGCCTCCAAGGCGACCGGTTTTCCGATCGCGAAGATCGCCGCGCTGCTCGCGGTCGGCTACACGCTCGACGAAATCCCGAACGACATCACGGGGAAGACCTTCGCCGCGTTCGAGCCGACGCTCGACTACGCGGTGGTGAAGATTCCACGCTGGGCGTTCGAGAAGTTCCCGCAGACCCCGTCGACGCTCGGCACCTCGATGAAGTCGGTGGGCGAGGTGATGGCGATGGGCGCGACGTTTGCCGAAGCGCTGATGAAGGCGCTCTCCGCCCTAGAACTCGACGGTACGCTCGCCGATCGGGAAAAGAAGATGTCGGACCCGGTGCGCTTGCGGCGGCGGTTGGCCGAGCCCAATTGGGAGCGACTGTTCGCGGTGTTCGCGGCGCTGCGCCAAGGGTGGTCGGTCGAGGAGGTGTACGAGGTCTCCCACATCGATCCTTGGTTCTTGCGCGAGATCCGCGGCATCGTGGCTCTCGAGACCGAGATCGGCTACTGGACGATCGGCTCGGCTCCGCCGCACCGGTTGCGCCAGGCGAAAAGCGCGGGTCTGTCCGATGCGCGAATCGCCAGCCTGCTCCAGTGCGAGGAGAGCGAGGTGCGCGGCACCCTCGAAATCCTCGGTATTGAGCGGGTGTACAAGCGGGTAGACACCTGCGCCGCGGAGTTTCCGGCGACCACGCCCTATCTCTATTCGACGTTCGGCCAGGAGGACGAGGCGGAGCCGACTTCGAACAAGAAGGTGATGATCTTGGGCTCCGGGCCGAACCGGATCGGTCAGGGGATCGAGTTCGACTACTGCTGCGTCCATGCGGCGTTCGCGCTCAGCGAGATCGGCGTCGAGTCGATCATGGTCAACTGCAACCCCGAGACGGTATCGACCGATTACGACACCTCGGATCGGCTCTATTTCGAGCCGTTGACGCTCGAACACGTGCTGTCGGTCATCCGGCGCGAGAAGCCGGACGGCGTCATCCTCCAACTCGGTGGCCAGACGCCGCTCAAGCTGGCGCACGGGCTGGCCGCGGCGGGTGTGCCGATCTGGGGCACGTCGCCGGACGCGATCGACCTCGCCGAAGACCGCCGCCGATTCGGGGCGCTGCTCGCCGACGAGGGGATTCGCCAGCCGGAGCACGGCACGGCGACCTCGCTCGCCGAAGCGGTCGACGTCGCGCGCCGGCTCGGCTTTCCGATCCTGGTCCGGCCGAGCTACGTCCTGGGCGGCCGGGCGATGGCGATCTGCTACGACGAGGGGACGCTCGACGAGTTCATGCGGAACGCCGCGGCCGTCTCGCCCGGGCATCCGGTGCTGCTCGACCGCTTCCTCGAAGACGCGTTCGAGCTCGACCTGGATCTGATCTCGGACGGCAAGGACGCGGTGGTCGCGGGCATCCTCCAGCACATCGAAGAGGCGGGCATTCACTCGGGCGATTCGGCCGCGGTGCTTCCCCCCTACAAAGTAAGCGAGAAAGATCAGGACGAGATGCGCTCGATCGCGCGCCGGCTCGCTCTCCGGCTCGGGGTGGTCGGATTGATGAACGTCCAATTCGCGATCCACGACGGCAACATCTACGTTATCGAGGTCAACCCGCGTGCTTCGCGCACCGTGCCGTTCATCGCCAAGGCGGTGGGGGTGCCACTGGTGAAGATCGCCGTGCGGGCGATGGCCGGGATCTCGCTCGCCGAGCAGGGGTTCACCGAAGAGCCGGAAGTGCGCGGCGTGTTCGTCAAGGCGCCGGTCTTCCCGTTCCGCCGCTTCCCCGGGGTCGATCCGGTGCTTGGCCCAGAAATGAAATCGACCGGCGAGGTGATGGGCTCGGCGCCCGGTTTCGGCGCCGCGTTCGCCAAAGCATGGCTCGGCGCCGGGCACAAGCTGCCCCGGTCGGGCACCGCCTTCTTGACCGTTCACGATCGCGACAAAGAGGGGCTGCTGCCGGTCGCCCGGAAGCTCATCGAACTCGGTTTCGAGCTGGTGGCCACCTCAGGCACCGCGGCGTTTCTTCAGTCGCGGGGCCTAGGGGTCCACCCGATCTTGAAAGTCCACGAAGGGCGGCCGAACGTGGTCGACCGCTTGATCAATGGCGAGATCGCCCTGGTGGTCAACACCCCGCTTGGGCGCGAGTCGCACGAGGACGACGCGTTGATCCGCCGCATGGCGCTCAAGTACGACATCCCCTGCATCACCACACTCTCCGGCGCCATGGCCTGCGCCGAAGGAATCGCCGCGCTCGGTCTCGATGCCTTGGAGGTCCGTTCGCTCCAGAGCATCAACCGATAGGGGGGGGGGCAAGAGTTGGCGGCCCGCTAGGCCGAACTGCGTCTCTCCCGCGGTTCGGGAGCGGGTCGAAGCGATCGACTCACGCGATGAGTTGGACGGTCTCACCGATCGGATCTTGAAGGTGAGGTCGATCGAGGAACTGGGCCTCGGAAGCTAGCAGGGCGCGAGCCAAGAAAGCGCGGGCTCGTCGATCCCCGTGTGAAAGGGCGATTACCGCGCCGGAATGAAGGATCAGGCGCTGCGGCGCTTCTCGATCGTCTCTTCGGGCGCCGGCCATGCTCGACGCACCTCCTCTTCAACTCGGGGATCGATCGGACCGTGTTCCCGGTCGAACTCTGCGAGTAAAACCGCAACTCGATCTCGCTGCAACTGCCGGCGGAGGTCGCGATTCACTTAGCTCGAAAGGCTGCGGATGCCAAGGGCAAGCTACTCCCCGAGATCGAACAGCGAGCGGGGCTCGGCGGGTTTGGGTTCGGCCGGTTCGCTCGGTTTGGTTTCGGCGAGATGCGAGGCGATGATCGAGCCGAGGCTCGCGAGCATCGTCGGGGGATCGCGCCGGGTGCCGACGGGGGGGGGCACCGATCGCCGGTGATCGGAGGAAGGGGTGTTGGCCTGGGTCGCCTGGGTCGCCTGGGTCGATTGCGCCGCAGGAACTTCGGGAACGGCGGCGGGCTCCGGTCCGGGGAGATACATGTAGCGGCCGAGCCCGCGCAGGAAGGGTAGGCCGGGCTGGCTCTCTCGGGCGTTCCGCAGCTGGTTGAGCTTCGAGTCGAGATCGTCGATGAAGTGGAGCGCCACAGCCTCGACCGTCATCGGCTCGACCGGCGAGGCGTACTCCTTCTTCCCTTGGTGCGACAGCACGAGATGCTCCAGGTGGAGCTGCAGATCGGCGGGGAAGTCGGGGATCGCCTTGCAGCGGTCGCGCAGCAGGTCGCGGCCGATCACAACGTGACCCACTAGGCGGCCGACCAGCGTGTAGTCGTTCGCCGGCATCGCCCCGAGTTCGTAGAGTTTGCCCAGGTCGTGGAACAGGACGCCGATCAGCAACAGGTCGCGGTCGAGTTCCTGCCAGTGCCCGGCGACCGCGATCGCGAACTCGGCCATCGAGACGGTGTGTTCCAGCAACCCCCCGCGGTAGGCGTGGTGCATCGTCTTGGCCGCCGGATGCTCACGCAGGGCGGGGCCGTGGATCTCCATCGTCTCCGCCGCGAGGCGGCGCAGAACCGGGCGCTCCACCTGCTCGGTCATCAGGAGCGTCAGACGCCGCCAGAGGTCGCCGATGTCCTCCCGCGTGGACGGGATCAGCAGCGCCTCGTCGAACCCGTGCTTGTGATCCTCGTCCACCGTCTCGCGGCATTCGTCGATCGTCAGCTGGAGCTGATCCTTATACAGCTTGACCGAGCCCCGGAAGGCGATGAACCGATGGACCCCGAACTGGCTCTGCATCGCCGGGCTGTCGGCCCAGACCTTCGCCGCCATCGAGCCCGAGGCGTCGGACACTTCGAGGTCCATGAACGACTTGCCGTTCTTGTCCTGGCGGACCTCTTTCTTGGTCAGCAGGGCGAAGCCCTGCACGGTGTCACCCGATTGCCAGGAGCGGAGGGGAAGATTTTTCTTGGCGGCCACGGCGTAGAAACATACCATCCCGGATGCCGAAACGGCCGGTTCCGCGGAAGGCCCTCGCGCGAATCCGAAGGGAAGGGAGCGGGTGATGATCTTGGCATCGACAGTGCATTGCGCTAGAGCAATGCGTCTCCTAGCGCGTTGGGCGTTTTTCGGGTTCGCCGCCGGTCTCTCCCTTCCGGCGGCGGCCCAACCCCCTTTTGATCCCCTGACCCTTCCCGAAGACCAGCGGGCCTTCCTGCAAGACGGGCCGGCTCTCCTGATGCCGCGTGCCGATCGCGCCCGGTTCGCCGATCTCGATCCGGCCGCGCGCGAGGAATTGATCCGCGCCTTTCTCGCCGATCCCGATCCAGCGACACCGGACAACGAGCTGACCGCCGCAATCGAGCGGCGCCAGCGGCTCGCCCTGTCCGAGTTTCCGACCCCGCTCGACGTGCGGGCGCAGCTCCTGTTTCTCGATGGCAGGCCTGAGCGGCGGATCGTCGTCGATTGCGCGTTCGCCTTTCGCCCGATCGAGATCTGGGTCTATGGCAGCGAAGCCGCCGCGGATCCGAAGCTGAAACAAACCGACTCTTCAGGCGAGCCGGAGACCGCCGAAGCCGCCGACGCTCAGGACGCGGATGTCCGTTTGAAAAAAGACGAACTCAAAGGGCGCATCCTCGTCTATCAGCCGGGAGTCGGCGAGCCCTGGCGCGCCTGGCGGCCGATCGATGGCAAACGGGTGCTCTACACCGACGAGATGGAGTTCTGGCTCGGCGAGTGGGAAGCGTTCAGCGGGCGGGGCTCGGTCAAGCGCTTCGACCTGCAGGCGTGCAAGCAGACGCCGCTGGTCGATCGCGCCACCGGCATCTCCGGCCTCACCGGTCGATGGAAAGACCGGGGCAAAGCGAAGAACTCGGACGGCACGACCGTCCGCTACCTACATTCCTATGCCGAGCGCCCGTGGCCCTTGGGACGCGCGACGAAGCCGGAGGGTCTTCTCGATCCGCCGTCCGACCTGCTGGCGTGGAGCCTCGGGGTCTCGGCGACCGAGACGTCCCCGCCGCCGCCTAAGCTTGCGATCACGTCGCTCGATCTCGATTTCCCGCGCGCGGCGAGCCAACGGATGGTGACCCGGGCGGTCGTGCGCCTACCCGCCGGGCCGCAGCTGGTGCCGATCGAAGACGGCAACCGGTCGGTCTTCAAGCTGATCGCCTCCGGCGTGGTCGAGCTGGACGGGCGGGCCTTCTCGGAGTTCCGCGTTCGGTTCCGCGTACCGGCCGGCGGGGCCGGTGAGATCGCCGGGGACACCCAGCCGGACGACCTCCTCTCGCTCGCGGTCGAGACGCCGCTTCGTCCGTCGCAGACCTACCTGCTGCGCCTTCGTCTGGTCGATGAAGGAAGCGGCGCCGAGCAGCGGTTCGCGCGGGTGGTTACCGTGCCGAGCGAGCCGGTCGATCGGCTCGGAGCGCTCGTGCCCGCCTCGGGCGAGGCGGTCGGCGTCCCCCTGTTCGCCAAGGACGCCCTCCTCCTCGTGCCGCCGTCCGACGAGGTCGCCCTCGGTCTCTGGCGCGCCGAGGCGCTGGTCGCGGGGGATCGCATCGTCAAGGTCATTTTCAAGGTAGACGGCGAGCAACAGTTGATCCGCACCCGTCCGCCGTATGAAGCGGAAGTCCGGCTTTCGACCACTCCCAAGGCGCAGACGATCCGCGCCGAAGGGTTCGATGCGGAAGGGAATCTGGTCGCCGCCGACCAGTTCGTGATCAACCGCGCCCGCGGCGCGTTCGTCGTTTCGATCCTCGCGCCCGAAGAGCAGGAAGAGGTACGCCCCGGGCCGTTCGTCGCCTCGGCCGAGGTGATTCCACCGGACGGTCGGCGGATCGAATCGGTCGAGTTTCTTCTCGACGATCAGTCGGTGGAAACGCTCGCCAAGCCCCCCTGGCAGGCGAACGTAGTGCTGCCCGCGGGCGGCGAGTTGGCCTACCTGACGGTCGTCGCGACGCTCGACGACGGCACGAAGTCCGAAGCGGTGCGGCTGCTCAATGCGCCGGAGAACTTCACCGAGGTCAACGTCGATCTGATCGAGGTATTCGCCGCGGTCACCGACGGCAGCGGCCAGATCGTCGAAGGGCTCAGCCAGGACGATTTCGCCCTGACCGAAAACGGCCGGCCGCAGACGATCCAGAAGTTCGAGCCGGTGGGCAACCTGCCGCTCATTCTGGGTTTGACTCTCGACGTTTCGGGCTCGATGGAAAGCTCGCTCTCCGAGGCCGAAAACGCGGCATCCGGTTTCCTCGATCGCCTGGTCAAGCCGAAGGACCGGGTGTTCGCGGTCGCGTTCTCCGATCGGCCGAGCCTGCTGATCTCGCCCACCGACGACCTCGGCGCGGTTCGCTCCGCGCTCGAAGGGCAACGCGCCTTGGGCGGCACGGCGCTCCATGACGCGCTCGTCTCCTCGCTGTTCTATTTCCGCGGCCAACGCGGCCAAAAGGCGCTGGTGCTCCTGAGCGACGGCGACGACACGAATTCGAAGCTCACCTGGAAGGACACGCTCGAATACGCCAAGCGCAGCGGGGTCGCGATTTACGCGATCGGTTTAAACGTCGGTCGCCTCGATTTTTCGGTCCGCGGCAAGCTCAACGACCTCGCCGAACAGACGGGGGGGCGAACCTTCTTCATCGACAAAGCCTCCGAACTCGGCAACGCCTACGGCGAGATCGAAAAAGAGCTGCGCAGCCGCTACCTCCTCGCCTACCCCTCAGATCAAGAGGCCGGCCGCGAAAGCTTCCGAAAAATCGAAGTGGAAGTGAAAAAGCGGGGCTTGAAGGCTCGCGTGGCTCGCGGCTATTACCCGTAGGTTCCGCCCGCTCGCCGTATTTGCCGATGTGCTGCCGCTGTTCGGCACCATGCTGGGCGCCGGGATCGGCCTGTTCGCTTTTCTGCTCTCGGTCGTCTTCTCGTCGCTGACCATCGCCATCGCCTGGCTGTTCGTCCGGCCGCTGCTGGGAATCACGCTCCTCGCCTTGGCTGGCGGGGCGGTGTTCTGGCTGATCAAGAAGGGGCGGGCCAAGAAGGAGGAGCGGGCCGGCACCGCGACGCTCCCGCCCCTACCGACGATGCCTCCGCCACCCCCGCCGGGTGACCGATTCGGTCGGTTTCCTCTCGCCCGAAACGAGATCGCAGCTCGGCGCCCAGCTGGAAAGCTACGAGCGGAACACCGGCCACCAGATTCTGGGAGCGCTGGCGCCGGATTCCTCGCCGGAGCAAGCCCAATCGCGGCCCCGTCCGGAGGCCAAGCCGGCGTCGCTCGGCGAGAAAATCTTGTACGGACTGATCGGAATCGCCATTCTGATCTTCGTCATCACCAACCCGGGGCTCGCGTTCTGGTTGCTGCTGCAAATCCTCTCCAGCGGCGGACGCGGCGGCGGCGGGGGAGGCGGTGGGGGAGGCGGCTGGAGCGGCGGCGGGGGACGCGGCGGCGGTGGCGGAGCGACGGGTTCGTGGTGACCAAGGAGAAAGAATGATCCTCACCCGGCGAGGTCTGTACCGAGCGATCGACAAAGAGCGCGTCGAGCAAGCGATCGAAGCGGCCGAGGCGAAAACCTCGGGCGAGGTGCGGGTGGCCGTTTCGCCGCTCTTCTGGGGCGACGTGCGCAAAGTCGCCGACCGCGCT
>JBBRUC010000135.1:0-15915 GCA_038248205.1 Thermoanaerobaculia bacterium | reverse complement strand
TTCGGCGGCCTCGCCTTCCTGCTTCACGGCAACATGTGCTGCGGAGTCACCAAAGATCGACTCATGTTGAGACTTGGACCCGAAGGCGCCGCCGAGGCGGCGACCCTTCCCCACGCGCGCCCAATGGACTTCACCGGCAAGCCGATGAAAAGCATGATCTTCGTTGACCCGGAGGGCTTCGCCACCGAGGCGGACCTCAAAGCCTGGATCGATCGCGCGGTGGGTTTTGTTTTGACGCTGCCGGCGAAAGCGCGTTAGCGGGCGAGGTCGAGAGGCTGCTTCGCTGAGTTACCTCTTCCAGTCCGTCACCCCGAGCGAGAGCGAGGGGTCTGGGGGGTGGGCGGCCCAGGCGCTGCTCTCACCCGAAATCGAGGCGCCCAAATGGCGCCTGTCGGCCAAGTTACCTGAGTTTTTGAGCGTACCCCTTCTTGACATGCTGGTTGATGAAGGTGTTCAGGCCGCTACCTTTGCGTGCCAGATTCTGCATCTCGCCAAGATTCGAGGTGCCGGCACTAGTGCTCGTATAAAGGTATTCCGAGCCATCTTCGAAATATACCGTTATAGAAGCTGGAGCCAGGTCAAAACCTACTACTCCAGAATTGCCGTTCAGGTCTTTGTACCGCTCCATTTCTTGCCCTTTCTTCAGTACAAGCTGTCTAGGTATAAGCGAGTCCGCGCTCCAGTGACTGCAAGAATACGGATTCAGTGCGGCAGCGCTCAGTCAGACGGACCTCTGTACAGCCCTTCTAATAGTCAACGCGAGAAATCGCAAGGGAACGGTTCGACTGAGGAGGCCTTGCTCCAAATGAATAGAGAACAGAGTTCGAGGGCCTGAACCCGGCTCACCTGATCGGCGATTGGGCGATCCGGAAACCGAGGTCACTGCTCGGTGGCCCGGGGCCGAGCGAGTTCGGCTCCATGAAGCGCAATAGTTCGGGGCTGAGTTGGGGCTGAAACAGGACTTGGAGAAGTTGGGCGATCCTCCGGTGGACGTGGTTACGGAGAGGCGCTGTCCCCCTATTTTCGAGAGCGCGTCCTCTCCGATGTCGTCTTGCTGTGAGTCGCGACTCGCTCTACCTGCGGCAGCCCGGGACGATCAGTCCTCAGGATTAATGAGGAGCAGCGCCTCCACGGTTTGGAGAAGAGGCTGTAGTTTGGCTTCGAGGATACCCCAAACGACATCGTGGGCAACCGAGCCGTAGCCGTGGGCCAGGACGTTCCGGAAGGCGGCGACTCGCCGCGAATCCGGAATTTTCTCGGCGACTTCGGGCGCTATCTTGATGAGCTTCCCAATCGCCTCGCCGAGGATCTCGAACTGCCGTTCGACGGCGGAGCGAAGCATCGGGTCTTCGAGGTAATCGGCGAAGGATTCGCCCTCGACGAAGATCGTGATCAGCCGGCCGGCTTCTCGAACGTCGAAGAGAAGCTTCTTCGCTTCAAGCTGCAAAGAGCAGACTCCGGGTAGCTTCGACACTTTGGCGGAAGTAGGGATTCCGCACGGAGTTCGCGATCACCAGATCGACCGGTCGACCGAATAGGCTCTCCAGATCCTCCAGAAGGCCCAGGTAGCGATCGGCGATCTCGGTCGGCTCCCCGGGTGCGAACTCGACCAGAAAATCAAGGTCGCTACTCGTAGGGTCGAACGATCCGCGGGCGGCGGAACCGAAGAGATCGAGGCGAAGGGCTCGGCGGCGGTGGCACGCCTCATCGATCGCAGGTTGCTGTTCGGCGACCAGGTTCAACATGACGTTGGACAGTTTAGCAGGACTCTGGCCGCCGGCCTGAGCAGCTCCAGCGAGAGGGCAGGTTTTCCGCCAGGGCACTCCTCCGCTACTGGGAAGGAACTACCGCTCATTGTATCCCTTGCGACAGCCACCCCCCTCTCCCCGCCAAAGCCGGTGGCGGAGAGAGGGAGGCGCGGGACTTCGGGGATTTAGGTCGAGCGACCTTTACGCCGCTTCGGGGGAGACGTTCTTCACGGCCGGCGTTTCTCTTTTCTTCGAGCGCACGGGCTGGCGCCGAGGACGGAAGCCGAACTTGAGGAGGGTCTCGCTGCCGAATCCGTGCTTCCACTGGAGGCTCGCGCCGATCCGTCGACGGAGGCGGTCGCCTCGCACGACGAGATCTTTGCGGGTCGCCGTGGTCTCCTGCGCTTGGGAACGCAGAAGATCTTGATGCGCCTCAAACTCCCGGCTCTGAAGGAGGATCTCCTTGAGCTGGGCGACATCGGCCGTGAGGTGAGGCAGGTCGGGAAGATCGGGTTCGAGGTTGGTCACCAGGGTGTCCCAGCGACTGATACGTGCGACGAGGGTTTGGCCATTCGCAGCCATGATGCAGACTCCTTTCGCCTTGCGGCATTGGGTGAGCCCCACACCGGTAGGTATGGGGACGAGGGTCCGGCCCCGCCCGTGGGGGCGGTGCCGAGGGAACAACTGACTTGCGGAGGGTCCTTCGAGGGGAGGGGCGATCAGCCCGACGCCGTAAGGGTAAGGCACGAGGGTCCGAGAAAACGACACCTTTGGGGAAACTTTCTTTTTTTGTTCCCGGAACGGGGGGCGTTCGAGGTGGATCGCGTCTGCGCAGCCTTGGATTCGGCGGCCGAATCCAGTCGATGCGATCGTTGAATCCGGTGGGTTCGGCGATCAAAGCGGTGGATGCGCCGGCCGAATCCAGTCGATGCGATGGTCGAATGCGGTGGCTTCGGGGTCGCACGCCGTGGATTGTGCGACCGAATCGACCGGCTCCGACGACCGAATGCATCGCATCGACGGCCGGACCCGGTGGATCGCGCTATCGAATGGACCGGCTTCGACCGCCGACTTAGAGAAGCGTTGGACTCTCACCAGGCGTTAGAACCGCCCGCGCCCGGGGATCGAGGCGCCGCAGAGCGTCCGGTTCCCCTTGGAAGCCCGACTCCGCCGCTTGCAGCGCTTCCTTCGAGGCGGTACCAAATACGGCGGCAAGGATCTGGATGAAGTACTCCAGCCAGGGGGTCAGGTCAGCTTCCGCCCGGCCTTCGTAATAGTTGTGGTGCGGATGGGTGGCGAGCGAAGCGTAATAGGCCGCGAGGTCGTGGGCGTGGTATTCCTCGAGCGAGAAGAATCCATTGAGCCCGTAGCCGCCGCGGTGGAGAAGGAAGGTGGCCGGACCCGGGCACGACGGCGAAGCTCCTCGGCCACCGTCGGCGGAAACGCCGTGTGGTCGACGATCGTTTTCGCCGCCTCAATCTCCAGCAGCGACCGGACGACCGCGGGCGTCAAGTTGTAGCGAGGCTGCCAGAGAGGGCGAGGGGTGGATTGCGCCATGCGGGGATCATCGTACCCCTTCGTGCTGCGCCCTGAGGAGCTTGGCCTTCTCGATCGCCGCCGGATAGCGATGGGTCGGGCCGATCGAGAGGCACCGAACTTGCACACCTTCTGAGTGCGTTGAATCGCGGAATCTTTGATCCGTGTCCGTCCTGATAGGTGACTCGGAGACAGAGAGCCCAATCGTCCTACCCAGCCGCTCTGCGAAAGGAGCCCCATTTGGCGACTTCGAAGGTACCCACACCGCAGCTTCAATCCCCCATCGATCAACATCCCAGGCCTGCGAAAGGACGTTCGTTCGGTACGGCCGGCACCCCAGAAGCCGCTCTCTCGGCTGCTGTGATCGATCCGCACAAGTGTACCCCCACCAAAATCACCAAGACCGGCAGCAACGGGGATGAGGAGCGTTTCGAAGACGCGGACGGCAAGCCGAGTTATATCGGCAACTTCCACAAGGGCTTGCCGCACGACAACTTTGGCGAAGTCGACCGCAAGGCCAACAAGTCGCTGCTCGACGCCCTCGGGAGAGAACGAAATTTCGACAAGATCCAGCTCAACTTCGCCCCTGGATTCGGCCGCAAACTGACCAACCCCCAGGCCGGCTTGGCGACCGACCTTGAAGGACCCGATCCGAAGCAGCTCAAAACCCTCGCGGCACCGAGTCTCGACAGCGCGGAGGAAGCGGCCGAAGGGGTCGAACTCTATTGGATGGCTCTCCTGCGTGACGTGCCGTTCACCAAGTTCGGCAAGGATTCCGGCGTGGCCTTGGCGGCGGCCGAGATCTCCGGCCTCAAAGAGTTCACCGGCCCGAAGATCGGCGGCAAGGTGACGCCGCAGTCGATCTTCCGCGGCTGCTCGGCGGGCGACAACATCGGGCCGTTCCTCTCGCAGTACCTTCTTCACGACATCAACTACGGCTCGCTTACCATCAACCAGAGGCAGGAGACCGTAGAAGGGGAGAAGGAGGCAGGCAAGGGCAAGGCGGATTACCTGACGAAGTTTCCCGCCTGGCTCGACGTGCAAAACGGCAAGCAGGGATTCCCCGACCAGAAGCCGGTCAAGGGCCTATACATTCGCAACATGCGCGACATGGCGCACTACGTTCACGTGGATGCCCTGTACGAGGCGTACCTGAACGCCTGCCTGATTCTGCTTCGGCACGGCGCCGCCTTCGATGCCGGAAACCCTTACGAAGCCGACCCTCTTACCAACCACGTGGATGAGAAGACCCAAATCGGCTTCGGCACGTTCGGCGGCCCCCACATCTTGAGCCTGGTCACCGAGGTGGCTACCCGGGCGCTCAAAGCGGTTTGGTACCAAAAGTGGTTCGTCCACCGGCGGCTTCGGCCCGAGGCCTACGGCGGCCTGATCCACGTAACCCTAGAAGGAGTGGGCGGCGTCAAGCGGAACTATCCGATCCATCCGCAGATCCTCAACTCCAAGGCGGTGGCGGAGACCCGCAAGAAGTTCGGTTCCTACCTGATGCCGATGGCCTTCCCGGAAGGGAGCCCCACCCATCCGGCCTACGGGGCGGGCCATGCCACCGTGGCGGGTGCCTGCGTGACGATCTTGAAGGCTTGGTTCAAGGAGAACCAGCGGCTCTCGGTGCTTCCGGTGCCGATCAAGCCAATGGTGTCGAACGACAGAGGGACCGACCTCGTGGCCTACAAAGGACCGAATGCCGGAGATCTCACCGTCGGCGGCGAGCTGAACAAGCTGGCCGCGAACATCTCCATCGGCCGCAACATGGCCGGCGTCCATTGGCGCAGCGACTACACCGAATCGATCAAGCTGGGCGAGCGGGTAGCCTTGCACATCCTGAGCAAGCAGCGCCGCGACTACCACGAGAAAGGCTGGTCGTTCACCCTGACGCGGTTCGACGGCTCGGTGGTAACGATCAACCGGAGAGGCGTCTTCGACGCGGCCGGCAAGTCGGTCCCGGTCTAACCGGCGTTTCTCGAATCGAGGGGCTCGCCTCCACGGGGGCGAGCCCCTGTTAGAATGCCTCTCGGATGGAGATTTTCGAATGACTCCGCTCAAGCTCACGACCGTAGGCAACTCCACAGGAGTCGAGTTCCCGAAAGAGATCCTCCAACATCTGGGGGTCGAACGCGGTGACTTGCTCTACGTGATCGAGACGCCTAATGGCATCGAGCTTACTCCCTTAGCCCCGGAAGTCGCCCGGCAACTGGAAGTCGCCGAGGGTGTCATGCGGGAGGACCGCGATGTCCTGCGGAAGCTGGCCGAGTAGCCGCCCCTTCCTTGGCGGATAACCGATCACTGAAACAAGGGGGGCTTACTGTGCCGCTATTTGACGCCTATCTGATGGTCGATTGGAGCGCGAATTCGAAGCCGAAGGCGGGCAAGGACAGCATCTGGACGGCTTGGCTCGAAAGGAACCTGCGGTTCGAGGTCGCGAATCCCTCGACCCGGGAGGAGGCTCGCACACAGATTAGGGCACTTCTTCGCGAAGCGCGCGAAAAGAACCTCCGGACGCTGGTCGGCTTCGATTTCGCCTACGCCTATCCGAAGGGTCTCGCCGCTGCATTGGGGCGAACCGAAGGGAGCGAGACGAAACCTTGGCGCCATACCTGGGACCGAATCGCCAACGTCGTGGGCGACGCGGCGAAACCAAACAACGAGAATGATCGGTTTTCCGCCGCGGCGAAGATCAACGAGGCGATCGGCGACCCTCTGCAGCCTGGACCATTCTGGGGTCGCCCAGCCGGAAACCAATCCGAGAACCTCCTCTCCTCGAAGCGTCCACCGTTCCCCTACGGCGGAACGCTCGAATCTCGGCGTCTTACGGAGCTTGCCCTTCCGGGCTCGCAAGAGGTCTGGAAGCTCTACACCGCCGGCTCGGTCGGCAGCCAGACGCTTCTCGGCATTCCGGTGGTCCGCGAGCTTCGCGATGAGGCGAACCTCGCAGAGTGCAGCCGAGTCTGGCCGTTCGAGACCGGATTCACCGAGCGGCCGATATCCGATGCCGGCCCGGCGATCCTGCACGTCGAAATCTGGCCCGGAATCCTAGAAGCATTCGATCCGACCGAGTTCTCGTGCCGCGACGAGGGCCAGGTCAGCCTGCTCGCCCTGAAGCTCGCCGAATTGGATCAGCGTGGAGCGCTCGGGGCCTGGTTCGCGAAACCGGAAGGATTGTCTGACAAGGACGCCCAGACCGCCGTTGAGGAAGAGGGTTGGATCCTCGGCGCGAAGGCACCGGGTAGCCGGATGCGCCCCGAGGATCTGGCGAAGGCGGTCGGGGTCGGCTGGCCGCCGAAGGTATTTACGTCGGACCCAGGCGGGGGCACCGCCTAAAGAGCATTGAGCGCTTGACCAAAAGTGACCCTTACCCCGCCCCGGACTACTCCCCCTCGATCGCCTCCAACAGCTCATCGAGGGCGCACTCGACGGCTTGGGGCCGGTCGAGTTGAATCCAGTGGCCGGTGCCGCCTACCGGGCGGGCGGGTAGGTTTTCGTCTAGCCGGTGGAGGCTGATCGGCAGGCTGTTGAGTTCGCTGACCAGGGCGATCTTGGGGCCGGGGTAGGCGGCGAGCGGAGCCAGGGGGGACCAGGCGGCCGCCCCTTCGAGGGCTCGGATGATCGCGTCCGGGTGGGTCTGGTTCAGATCTTCGAGGATGCAGCGGGCGGCCTGGCGGTCGCCTCCGACTACCAGCTGGCGGAAGTAGCTCTCGGTCTCTTCGACCGGATCGCGGCGGACCGCGTCGAGGAAGGTGTCTACCTCGGCGCGCGGCAGGCGGGTCTGATCGCCGTTCGGATCGACCAGGACGAGGCCCGCCACACGGGTAGGGTGCGCCGCGGCGTAGGCGATCGCCGGCAGGGCGCCCAGGCTGTGGCCGATCAGCACGAAGCGGCGGAGGTGGAGCTGGTCAGCGACCGCGGCGATGTCTTTTGAGAGCGCGGGAATCGAATAGTCCCCGTCGTCCGCCGGATCGGACTCGCCGTGACCGCGCAGGTCGAGCGCGATCGCCCGGCGCTCCGGCCGGAAGGCGTCGAGCTGTAGCACCCACTGACCGCCGTTGCCGCCCAGGCCATGGACGAACAGGAGGGGCAGATCGTGAGCGCCTCCCGCCCCGCCGTCGCGGACGAACAGGTTGCCGGCCGGGCCGGGCAGCCAGAGCGCGAGATCCTGGAGCCGGGGAGAGGGCGAAAACAGCTCGCCGCCGATTCGGCCGGGGTCATGCTCAGGGTCGACCCCAAGGAGGTCGCGGAGGCCATCCAGGTAACCGCGCCGCTGAGCGACCACCACGGCCGCCGCGGTCGCTCCGAGCGCGGCGAGCCCGAGGAGCGGTCCGACCAGGCTCTTCTTCTTGCGACGACGATAGGCGGTTTTCGGGTTCATCAAGGGAATTCTATCTCAGAGAAAACGCGCAGGCTTTCGCGATTTCGGATCAGATCGGCGACTTGAGAGTGCCGACGACGATCTTGTCGTCGATCACCAGGCTGTGGCGGTCGCCTTTCGGCTCGACCTCCGAATGGCCGAAGGGGTCGAACTCGTACGGTTTGATCACCCGGCCGAACACGGATTTGAGAGCGCGGGCGCCAATTCGGCTGCTCTTGGAAGCCTCATCGGCGATCTTCAGGATCGCGGGTTCGGTCACCTCGAGGTCGATGCCCATCTTGCGGAAGAAATTCTGCGAGATCTTGAGCACCCCCTCGGCCGGCTCGCGGAAGATACGGGCGAGGGTACCGGGGGTCAGGTCTTCGAGAATCACCGCGTTGTCGAACCGCGACAGGAACTGCGGCTGCATGCCGTATTCGAACAGGTCTTCCTGCCGGAAGTGGTGGCGCAAGGTGAAGTACTCGCGGATCTGGATCTTGCCGTTCTCGTAGATCGTCGTGGTCGGCAGTTTGATCCCGCTCTTAGGCGAGATGACGCGCTGAAACACCTGGTCGTAGAGGGTCTCGAAGGCGCCAGCGCAGAGAAAAAGCATCTTGCCGGTATCGATCCAGGCGTTGGTCGTCTCGGGCGTCTTGTCGCGCATCACGGTGATCTTGTGGCTCACCCGCTCGCCTTCGATCAGGGTGAGCAGCGCCTGCTGAATGTTGATGCCGGTGACGTAGGGCCTGCCGCCGACCACTCCGGAGACCTTGTCGATCTCGTCCAGGCAGACCGTGGCACGCTCCATCGCCCGGCCGATCTCCTCGGCCGTGGCATTGGCCCCCAGCACCTGGCGGGTGCGCTCCTCCAGGCGATGGAACAGGCGCGAAGTATCGATCGCACCGTCTTCCGCCGCGATCGTGCTCGCGTTCATAATCAAGACGACGCGGTATTCGCGAAACTCGTCATGCTCGGTGTAGAGCGCTTCGATTCCCCGCATGATCGTGGTTTTACCGGTACCGGAGTTGCCGATCAGCAGAAGGTTGCCGTACTTCTCACCTTCCAGATGCTTGAAGATCGCGACCGAGACGAACCGTAGGGTCTCGTTCTGGCCGATGACGCGCTGGGATAGGAACTCGTGGATTTCAACGGGTTTCATGGTCTGGCGTAGGATCTCGAAAACGACTTGGGTCTCGGTGGCTTGGGGAATCGCGCGGCGGGCCGCGCGGCGACTTGGAACAAAGGATTCTACGTGCGAAACGTGGATTTGCGCCTGCTATGGCCGAGATACCCTCGAGTCGAGGCAGGTGAGTTGACCTCTCCGCCGGGGGGGAGCTACCATTTCCCCCAGACTCTGCGGAGGGACGTTCGGCCATGGTTTTCAAATTGCGCCCCAGCCACATCTCGGCCTGCCTGGCCTTGGCGGTCTCTCTCGCGCCGGCCCAGGGCGCGACCTCGTCCCTCACGAACCCGAACGTCGTGTTCTCGTCCCCCGGCAGCAAGCAGGTCTCGCTCCAATCGTGCAACACGGCCGGCTGCGATACCGAGATCAAGACGGTCACGGTGTTGAGTCCGCTGCCGTCGATCCTTTCCGCGAACGCGAGCCCCGGAGTTTTGCAGGTGGGCGAGCTGATCCGCCTGGAAGGGTCGGGCACGGGGGCGCCCCCGCTCACCTACACCTGGGAGATCCTCTCAGGGTCCGACCTGGTCGCGACCCTGGACGGCGCCACGGCCTGGTGGAACACGACCGGTCAACCGGACGGAACCTACCGCGCGCGACTGTCGATCGCGAACGGCTTCGATACCGTGCAATCGGGCTCGCTGCCGTTCAACGTAAACGCCTACCAGCCGCCGAACTTCTTCACCCTCTCCCCCTGCCGGGTGCTCGACACGCGCGAGTCGTCGCCGCTGGTCTCGGGCATCGCCCAATCGATCGCGCTCTCCGCCGCAAGCTGCGGTGTACCGTCGACCGCGAAAGCGATCTCGGCCAACCTGTCGGTGACGACCCCGTCCGGCTCCGGACTGGTGGTGCTCTACCCGGGCAACTACCCGCGGCCGGGAACCCAATCGCTCAACTTCGCGGTCGGCCAGACCCGTACGAACAACATCGTGATCGCGCTCGCCTCCGACGGCACGGCGACGCTTTCCGCCGAAGCGACGATGACCGCCCAGGGCGGCACCGTTCATTTCATCCTCGACGTCAACGGCTATTTCGAGTAGCGGTCGGCGAAACGCAACGCTAGGCCCGCGACAACCGGTTCAAGCTCGCCCGCAGCAAGTCGTGGAACGCGGCGTCGGGGCGTTCGCGGCGGGCTTCGGCCACCGCGCGCTCGGCTTGGGGCGGTTTGTAGCCCAAATTTACGAGGGCGGAGACGACATCCGGGTCGGAGGTGGCGGCCTGGGTTGTCGGCGGTAGCTCGGCCGCGAGTTCGCGCATTTTGTCCTTCAGTTCCAGGATCAGGCGCTCCGCCGTTTTCTTGCCGATGCCGGGAATGGTCGAGAGCCGCCCCAGGTCGCCGCCCGCGAGCGCGGCCAGGAATTCGTCCGGCGGCATGCCGGAGAGGATCACCCGGGCGAGCCGGGGGCCGACTCCGGAGACTCCGATCAGCCGTTCGAAGATCCGCTTCTCCCGCTCGGTCCAGAAACCGAACAGGGCGATGCCGTCTTCTCGCATGTGGGTGTGGATGAACAGTCCAACGGCCGAATCGCCGCCCTGCTTCTCGATCTCGTAAAAGGTCGAGAGCGGGACGGCGACCTCGTAACCAACCCCTTGGACGTCGAGCAAGACTCGCTCGGGGCTCACCGCGAGCAGCGAACCCCGAAGGTATCCGATCATCCCCGTGGGCGCCTTGACCTAGCTCTTCGGCGCCGAAGCCGCGTCGGGATCGATCCCCAACGTCTGGAGATAGCTACGGCTGAAGTTGACGCCGATCTCCTGGCGCTTCTTGTCGATCAGCGCCTGGAGCAGACGAATCGTCTTCTCCCGGCCGAGCGACTCGCGGGTGGTGTCTTTCTGCTTTGCGAACTCGGCCGGGTCGAAAGCCTTCTTCGATTTGACCTGAAACAGGATCGCCCCCTGCGGATCGGGCAGCGGACCGCCGACCTGGCCGGGTTCGAGAGCGAGCGCCGCCTTGGCCAACTGCGGATTGTTGCCCAGGCCGGGGATCTGGCCGTTGGCACCGAACTCCTGGGAGTCGACCACCTTGACGCCGAGATCCGCGGCGACCTGGTCGAGCGTCGCGCCGCCATCGATTTTCTGCCGCGCCTTCGCCAGCTCTTCGGTCGCCATTCGGCTCTGCTTTTCCCGGGCGGCCGCGAGCCGAACCTTCGGCTCGACGTCGGCCAGCTCGGGCAGGCGGGGCGGCAAAACGTCCTTGACGTAGGCGATCACCCAGCCGCGCGGCACCTGGAGGGCCGGGGTAAGACCTCCCTTTTCGAGCGAGAACGCCGAGCTGGCCACCTCCGGCGCGATGCCCAGGCCGGGGATCGGCTCCTGGCGGCCGAAGCGCGCCGAGGCCGTGTAGGTGAGCGTCGCGTCGCCGCGCGCGAGGTCGTCGAGCGCTTCGGGGCCTTTCGGCTTCTCTTTCGCCAGCCGCTCGGCAAGCCGCTTCGCCTTGGCTTCGCTCTCCTTCTTCGACCGCTCGCCGGAGAGCTGGAAGACGATCTGCGACTTCACCTCGTCCATCGGCGTCGCCCCCCCGGGACGGCGCCCTTCGACCTCGATCAGGTGGAAGCCGAACGCGCTCTTGACCGGCCCCACGACCTTGCCCTCCTCGGCGCCGAACGCGGCGTCTTCGAACTCCTTGACCATCCGCCCTTTGCTGAACCAGCCGAGCTCGCCGCCCTGGGCTTTCGATCCGGTGTCCTCGGAGACCTCGGCGGCGACCTTGGCGAACGCTTCGCCCGCTGCGAGCCGCGCCTTGGCCGCATCGATCTTCTTCTTCGCCGCCGCCTCGTCCTGCTGGTCGTTGATCTGCACCAGGATGTGGCGCGCCTGGACCTCCGGTTCGTGGGAATACTCGGCGATGTGCTCGTCGTAGTAAGCCTTGACCTCGGAATCCGGAACCTGCGCCTGGCCCATCATCTTGCCGTCATCGACCAAGAGGTAGGCGATCTCGCGCTGCTCGGGCAGCCGGTACTCTTCCTTGTGCGCCGCAAAGTAGCTCGCCACCTCCGCCTGCGGGATCTCTTGACCCTGGAGGAACCGGCTGCTCGGCATCAGGACGTAGCGGATCTCGGCCCGTTCGACCTGCTCCCGGTAGGACTCCTCGATCTCGGCGTCGGAGACGTAGACCGTGCCGCGCAGGACCGTGTTCAAGCGCTCCAGCGCGATCTGATCGCGCGCCATCCGCTCGAAATCGGCCGGGCTCATCCGATAGCTGCGGCGAATCACGCTCGCGTATCGGTCGTTGCCGACGAAGTTGCCCTGCTCGTCCTTCATCCCCGGAATCTGCAGGATCTGCTTCTGCAGGTCTTCGTCGGTGGGGGCGAGGCCCATCCGCTTGGCCTCGGCGAGCATCACCTTTTGGTTCACCGCGCCGTTCAACGCCGCGAGCGGCAGCCCCAAGCGGTCGGCCAGGTCGGGCGTGAACTGTTCGCCGTACAGCTGACGGTACTGGCTCTCCAGCAGGTCGTACTGCCGCCGTACCTCGGCGCGGGTGACCCGCTCGCCGCCTACCGTCGCCGCGGACGCCTCGTCGGAGGCGTCGCCGGAGCCCACGCGACCGAAGTCGAGAAAGATCGCGACAATGAAGACGATCACGATCAGCCATAGAACCCAGCTAAGGTACTTGATATTTTCTCGTAACACTTTAAGCATCTGACCACTCCTTGCGCTCGACCGCGGAAACCGCCGAACTGTAGCAGTGCCCCCGAGGGGTTTCAACCCGTGGTAAATTCTACGCTCTAGGATCGAGGAGTTTCCCTTGGCTGGCCGCCTGAAAGACCCCCGGCGCAACTGGTACAGCATCTCCGTCGACACCTTGCGTACGCTCGGGGTGTTGGTTGTCGCCGCCGGCCTTCTGGCGGTGGGCGCCCGCTATTTCCACCAGTGGGAGGAAAAGGCGCTGGCGCGGGAAGCGAGCCGCGTGATCGACGATGCGCGGGGCAAGTTCGACGGCTACGAGCAGGTCGCGACACCGGCGCAACGGAAATTGCTGGATGGAGCCCGCGCCAATCTCGTCGCCGCCGAGTCGGCCTATCGCGAGGGGAACTACCGCACCGCGATCGAACAGGCCAAAAAGGTCCGCGAGGTGCTCGCGACCCTGTTCGAAGGCGCCCCGGGTACCGGCAAAGGAGCCGCCAACTTCGTGGCGATCCAGGGAACGGTCGAGTATCGCCGCGGCGAGGGGGGCGATTGGCGACCGGCCAAGAGCCGCATCTCGCTGGAGCCGGGCGACTACGTGCGGACCTCCGCCGGCTCGGCCGAGATCGTGTTCGCCGACGGCTCGTTCTACACCGTTCGAGCGAACACTCAGCTGATCGTCTCCTCCGTGCGCGGTGCCGACGGCGGCGAGGGGCAATCGATCCGCATGGACTACGGCTGGGTCGACCTCTCCACCCGCACCAAGGCGAGCCAGATCGCCACGCCCGGAGCGCAGACCCGCGTTCGCGAAAGCTCCGAGGCGTTCGTCTCCTACGACCGCGAAGAGGGCAAGGGGCGATTCGGCGCGGTCAAAGGCGGTCTGGATCTCGCTTCGTCGGCCGGCTTGAAACGCAGCGTCGGCGCGCTCCAGCAGGTGGTTCAGTCCGGCGGGCAGCTCTCCGCGGCCCAACAGATCCCGGGAGTTCCCGCGCTACGCGGTCCGGAGGACCAGGCGGAGGTCGACTTCGACCCGCGGGCCGAACGGCGCGCGGGCGACAAGATCGCGCTCGCCTGGGAACCTGTCGACGGCGTTACACACTACGCCCTCCAGGTGGGGCGCAACCACCTGTTCGTCGACAACGTGATCGACGTCGCAGCCCGGACCAAGACCTCCGCGACCCTCGGCGTCCGGGGCGAAGGGAGCTTCGTCTGGCGGGTCGCGGCGATCGATCGGGAGGGGATCCAAGGCCCCTGGAGCGAGGCGCGCAAGTTTCGCGTCGCGGCGCGCGTCGGCGCCCGGAGCGACGCTCCTCCCGACCGCACACCGCCGCAGCTTGACCTCGAAGAGATCAAACCGTACGGTACCGTGTTGATCGTCGGCGGCAAGACCGAGCCGGGCGCGCGGGTTTCGATCAACGGTGAGCCGGTCGAAGTCGACCTCGACGGGTCATTCAACAAAGCGATTCAATTGAACCGAGAAGGTTGGAGCACCCTGGAGATCCGGGCGGTGGACTCGGACGGCAATCCGAAAATCCTGCACCGCAAGGTTTTCGTCGGGGCGTCCTGAACCGCCGGCAAAGACCTCATCGATTCGCGACGGCGCCGATTTCGGCCGCCTCGGGAAAGGAAAAACGGAGTGCCTCTCGCCTCACTTCTGCGTTATTTTTCGAAGGATCTCGCGATCGATCTCGGGACCGCGAACACCCTGGTCTATGCCCAGGGTCAAGGGATCGTGGTGCGCGAGCCCTCGGTCGTCGTCATCAATAAGCTGACCAACCGGATCGAGGCGGTCGGCGCCGAAGCGAAGGAAATGCTCGGCCGAACCCCCGGCAACATCGAATCGATCCGGCCGATGAAGGACGGCGTGATCGCCGACTTCGAGGTGACCGAGCGCATGCTCGAGCACTTCATCAAGAAGGCCCACGGCCGCAAGATGTACGTCCACCCGCGGATCGTGATCGGTGTGCCGTCCGAGATCACCCAGGTCGAAAAGCGCGCGGTACGCGACTCGGCGATGCGCGCCGGGGCCTCCGAGGTCTTCCTGGTCGAGCAGGCGATGATGGCCGCGATCGGCGCCGGCCTGCCGATCACCGAGCCGTCGGGCAACATGATCGTCGACATCGGAGGCGGAACGACCGACGTCGCGGTGATCTCGC
Organism: Thermoanaerobaculia bacterium; assembly: GCA_038248205.1. Classification (GTDB taxonomy): domain Bacteria; phylum Acidobacteriota; class Thermoanaerobaculia; order Multivoradales; family UBA5704; genus DASYKS01. The sequence goes on along the minus strand of JBBRUC010000135.1, from coordinate 1,311 downwards.
TCGCGGGCATCGTCTACAGCCGGTCGGTACGGGTCGCCGGCAACGAGATGGATCTCGGCATCATTCAGTACCTGAAGCGCAAGTACAACCTGTTGATCGGCGAGCGGACCGCCGAGCAGATCAAGATCGAGATCGGCTCCGCCTATCCGCTCAAGGAAGAGATCCGGATGGAGATCAAGGGGCGCGACCTGGTGGAAGGCGTGCCCAAGACGCTCACCATCTCCGACGAGGAGATCCGCGAAGCGCTCGCCGAGCCGGTGGCGGCGATCGTCGAAGCGGTGCGGATGGCGCTCGAACGAACCCCGCCGGAGCTGTCGGCCGACATCATGGACAAGGGGATCGTGCTGTCGGGCGGCGGTGCGCTCCTGCGCGCCTTGGACCAGCGCCTGCGCGACGAGACCGGCCTGCCCGTGCTGCTCGCCGAGGATCCGCTCTGTTCGGTGGTGCTTGGAACCGGGCGGGTTCTCCAAGACATCGACCTCCTGCGCAAGGTCTCGATCCGCTGAGGCCCGCTCCCTCGCGGGACGGACACCTGGGCGATCCCGGCGGGATAGCGTGGACGAGCGGCGCACCGGCTGGCTGCTGATCGTCACCCTGGTGGCGCAGCTCGTGTTGCTCGGCTTGCAGGTGCCGGGGGCCGGCGGCCAGGGGACGTACCTCGGACAATTGGGCCTGCGCCTGATCGGGCCGTTCGCCCGCGGCATCGAACAGGCGTCGCGGGGGATCGGCGACTCGCGGGAAAACCTGCAATTGCAGGGACATCTGGTCCAAGAGAACCGGCGCCTGCGCCACCAGGTCGAGGATCTTCAGCTCCGCCTGCTCCGCTTCGAGGACGTGGCGAGCGAGGCGGGCCGGCTGGCCGCCGCGCTGCGCTACGCGCCGCCGCCGATCGGCGATCTGCGCGCGGCCGACGTGGTCTACCTCGACTTCTCGTCCTGGTTGACCACCCTCGTCCTCTACGCCGGAAATTCGCCCGTGCGGGTCGATCAGGTGGTGCTCGCGCCGACCGGGCTGGTCGGCCGGGTGGTCGAGGTCGCCCCGCCCTACGCCAAAGTTCAGCTGCTCACCGACCGCTCGGCGAGCGTCGGCGCGCTGATCGTGCGCACCCGGCGCCAGGGAGTCCTGCGCGGCGCGGGCAGCGGCGCCCTCGACCTCGAATACATTCCGGTCCAGGCGGACGTACGCGAGGGCGACCGGGTGCTCTCCGCCGGAATCGACGGGATCTTCCCTCGCGGCATACCCATCGGTACAGTGGTCTCGGTGAGAGATCCCGGCCAGCTGTTCCACGAAATCCGGGTCGCCCCGCCCTAC
>JBBRUC010000134.1:0-16091 GCA_038248205.1 Thermoanaerobaculia bacterium | reverse complement strand
TCGTGCTGCTCACCAGGCCGTTGCGGGGCGGGCAGAACGCCGTGGCGCGGGCGTGGATTCCTCTGCTGGGCGTCTTCGCTGCCGTGCTCGCAGCCTACCCCTGGCTGCGGGCCGAGCCGCTGATCGAGGCTCTCGCGGTGATCGGCTTGGTTCCTTCGTGGCCGATGGCGCTCGGCGCGGTGGGGCTCGCGAGTTTGATCGTGCTCCTGTTCGCCCGGGTCGGGCGGCGCGCCGCGGTGCTCGTCTTCGGTCTCTCCGGTCTCGCGATCGCCCTGGGGTTTCCCCCCGCGGGGCGTACGCTCCTTTCGGCGGAAACCGCGCTCACGGCGGCGGCACCTCGGTTCGATGCACCGCTCGCCGGCAAATCCGGGCACCAGGAAAGCGCCGGGCACGGGGTACGAGGCATCGCGCTCGACAGCCATCTGGAGAATTCGGCCGGTTTGCCGCCGGGGACCGTCGTGGCAACGGTCCATCTGGTCGATGCGGCGGGGCGAACCGGGCCGGGCGTTCCGCTGCGGCTCGGCACCGAGACGGGAGAATGGGCGGTCGAGCGGCCGGATCTTCTGCCGCTCGGCCTTTCGGCGCCCGCGCCTTGGCTCTCTTGGGTGGCGGGAGATTTCTTCGGCCAACGCTACCGCGCCCTTCTGCCCGCCCCTTCCGCGCCGGTCTCGGGCGCGCCGGTGGGGATTCGGATCGAACGGGCGCCGGGACTACCGGCGGACCTCGGTATCGCGCTTCATCAGGTCGAGATCCGCGGCGGGGCTTGAGTTTCCGGAGGTCGCCGAAACCCTAAAGCCCTTCGGGTCGTAATCCTCTTCGGCTCCGGTTTTTCAATGTCCGTCCGCCAAGGAGAGGTCGAATGAACATCCTGCTCGATACCCGGCTCGCGTTTCGCTCCCTGCTCAAACGGCCCGGGGCGGCGCTGGTGATGATCTTGACCCTCGCGCTCGGCCTGGGGGTCAACGCGGCGATCTTCGGCGTACTCGACCGGCTTGTGTTTCACCCCTTCTCGTTCGAGGCCGTGCATCGGCTGGTGATGTTGTCCGAGACGACGACGCGCGGGGAGCTGGAGGACGAGCGCCTGGCGCCGGCCAACTATCTCGACTTTCGCCGCGAGGCCCGGGGCGTTCTTGAAAGCCTGGCCGCCTACCGCGGCTGGGATGCCAATCTGGTCGGCGTCGATGGGCCGGAAAAACTCCAGGGCACACGCGTCACGCCGGATTTCTTTACCGCCCTGCGCGTCAAGCCCGCGCTCGGCCAGTTCTTTTCCGCTGGGCCGGAGGCGCAAGGGATCGCGGCGTCCGAGGCCGACGCCGCGGTGATCGGCGACGCGCTCTGGCACCGCCTGGGGGCTGATCCGGGAATCGTCGGCCGATCGGTTTCGGTCAACGGCCGAAGCTACCCGGTGATCGGCGTCGCTCCGGCCGGTTTCAGCTTTCCTCACGGCGCCGAGATCTGGGCGTCGCTCTACCTTACGCCCGAAGAGGCGGCAAGCCGCGTGGACCACTCTCTCGCCGCGTTCGGCCGCCTGAAGCCCGGAGTGACCCCTGCAACGGCCGCCGCCCGCTTCGACGTCGTAACCGCGCGTTTGCGCCAACGGTATCCCGAGACGAACGCCGGCCGCGGCGTCCTGCTCGAAACCATCACGCAGGGGCTCCAGGATGAGGGGACGCCGTCGATCCTGGTTCTGTTCCAAGCGTCGGCCGCTTTCGTGCTGTTGATCGCCTGGGTCAACCTGGCCAACCTGATGCTCGCCCGCGGCTCCGAGCGCCAACGCGACCTCGCGGTGCTCGAAGCGCTCGGCGCCAGTCGCGCGCGTCGGATGGCGACGCTGCTCGCCGAGGGGGGCATCATTGCGTTGGCGGGGGCGATTCTCTCCGTACCGATCGCCGCCGTCGCGATCCGCCTGATGCGCGAAGCGATGCCGGTTTCGATCCAAAAGTTCGTCTATGGCTGGGATCGCCTCGGCCTGGACGGCCGAACCTTCGCCTTCACCCTGGGCCTGGCGCTCTTTTCCGTCGTCGCGTTCAGCGTCTGGCCGGCGCTGCGCTCCTCCGGCTCCCACCTTGGCGTGGCCCTGCGCCAGGACCGGCGTGGCGGCTCCGGAGTCGGCGCCCAGCGCGGCCGTAGCGCGCTCGTCGTGGTGGAGGTGGCGGCCGGACTCGTCCTCCTGGTCTCCGCCGGACTGTGCGTCCGTGGCGCCACCCGATTCCTCAATGGGCCGCAGGGGTTCGATCCCGACAACCTGCTAACGCTCCAGACGAACCTCAACGAAACGCGGTACGCCAACGACGAGGCCCGGCGCACGTTCGCCCGGAAGGCGATCGCCCGCCTGGCATCCCAGCCCGGAGTCCTCTCCGCCGCGGTGGCCAACGTGCTCCCAGCGACCGGCAACAACACCAGCTCGCCCGTAGCGGTCGAAGGGGAGCCCGAACCGGACAAGAGCGACCCGCCGCAGGCGGACGCCCGGAGGGTCTCGCCGCACTATTTCGAAACTCTCGGCCTGCCGATCCTGTCCGGTCGCGCGATCAACGCCACCGATACGCCGGATTCTCTTCCCGTGGCGGTCGTCAGCCGCTCGATGGCCGAACGCTATTGGCCAGGGCGCGATCCGCTCGGCAAGAAGTTTCGCGCGGGCGATGGGGACCGGCCCTGGCTCACCGTGGTGGGAGTCGCCGGAGACCATATCCACCACTGGTTCAACCGGCGCAACTATCCGACCTTTTTCGAGCCGCTGGAGCAACACCCGGGAGGCCGGCTTTCGTTCGCGCTCAAAACCCGTGGCGAGCCCGAGGCACTCGGACGCGAGGTACGCCGGGCGCTACGCGACATCGATCCCTACCAGCCGGTCTATGACGTGACCAGCATGCGCCGTTGGATCTCCGAGAGGACCATCGGGTTGCAGTTCGTCGCGGCGGTGATGGCGGCCTTCGCGCTCTTCGGCGTGGTGCTCGCGGTTTCGGGGGTCTACGCGGTGATGGCCTATCGCATCGCTCTGCGCCGCCAGGAGATCGGGGTGCGCGTGGCCCTGGGCGCGACCCAGCGCGACGGTGCTCGGCCTCACCCTCGGCCAGGCGGTTCGCCTGACCGCGATCGGGCTCACGGTCGGGGCGGTCCTTGCGGCGTTCGCCGGCCGGGCGATCGCCGGCGTTATTCGGGGCGTCGCCGAGATCGATCCCAAGCTGATTCTCGGCGGTGTCGCGCTCCTGGGCGCCGCGATGCTGCTCGCCGCCTTCATTCCGACCCGCCGCGCGCTGGCGCTCGATCCGGCGGAGGTGTTGCGGAACGAGTGAGGGGCGGCGCGGCCTCTTAGCCTTCGAACATCGCGCTGATTTCCCGATAGGGCACGGCGTCGTCCGCGAAGGTGAAGGTGCCGTGCTCGCGCATCTCCCGGCCGGCGCGCAGAAAGGCTCCGAGGGCCGCGCGGGAGAGCGAGCTGCCGACGCTCACCCGCCGGACCCCGATCGCGGAAAGCTCCGCGAGGCTCAGCTGGATGCCTTGAAGGCCCATCACCACGTTCACCGGCCGATCGACGGAACGGACGATCGCCTCGATGTCCTCGCGACTGGTGAGGCCCGGGGCGTAAAGCACGTCGGCTCCCGCCTCTTGGTAGGCCTGAAGCCGGGCGATCGTGTCGGGAAGATCGGGCCGGCCGACCAGGTAGTTTTCGGCGCGGGCGGTGAGAGTAAAAGGAAAGGGAAGGGCGCGCGCCGCCTCGACCGCGGCCCGGACCCGCTCCACGGCGAGGCCGAGGGGGTAGATCGGGGCGTCCGGGCGCTGAGTGAAGTCCTCGATCGATCCGCCGACGAGCCCCGCTTCTCCCGCGATCCGGATCGTCTCGGCGACCGTCTCGGGGTCGTCCCCGAAGCCGTGCTCCAGGTCGGCGCTCACCGGCAGGTCGGTCGCCGCGACGATTCCCGCCACGTGGGCCATCATCTCGTCGCGGCCGGTGACGTTGTCCCGCCGACCGACCGAGAAGGAGTACCCCGCGCTGGTGGTGGCGAGCGCCTCGAAGCCTAGGTACGCGAGAAGCCGGGCGGTGCCCACGTCCCACGGGTTGGGGATGATGAACGCGCCGTCTCGCTCATGAAGGGCGCGAAAGTAAGTTCCTTTTTCCGCTTGGGTTCGCATTCCGCTCGCCTCTTTACGCCGCAGCGATGACCTCGATCTCCAGAAGTTCGAACCCGGATCATAGCGAGTTGCCTCCCGGTATCGCGCCCCTTCGCTTTTCCAGTGGATCTTCCCGGGCAGGGCAAAGCGACCCTCTGGCTTTTCAGCCTAACCTGCTACCCTCGAACCCCGGCGTCGACGCGAAGGTGCGCCGTACGCCCCGAAAAGGAGATTCCACACATGGTTACAGTCGCCCTGTTCGTTCGTTTGGAAGCGAAGCCCGGGAAAGAGGCCGAAGTCGAGAACTTCCTCAAGGGAGGACTCACGATCGTTCAAGGTGAGCCGGCGACCACCGCCTGGTTCGCCCTCCGCTTTGGACCCACGACCTTCGGCATTTTCGATGCGTTTCCGGATGAGTCCGGTCGGCAGGCACATCTGAGCGGCCAAGTGGCGGCCGCCCTGATGGCCAAGGCGCCCGATCTCTTGTCCCAGCCGCCTTCGATCGAGAAGGTCGACGTGCTGGCGGCGAAACTGCCGTAAATCTCGCTACAACCGTTCGATCGCGCCGAGGGGCAGTCGGGCGAGCAGCTCGCGCACCGTATGCCCTGCCGGCGGCACCACCTCGTCGGGGATCAGATCGGCGAGCGGCTGGAGGACGAAGCGCCGCTCGGCGAGCAGCGGGTGGGGCAGGGTGATCTCGGGCCGCGTGGAGATCCGATTTCCGAACCAGAGCAGGTCGAGATCGAGCGGGCGCGGTCCCCAACGCTCGCCGCGCCACCGGCCGACGGAGCGTTCAATCGCCTGGCAAAGCGCGAGGAGCGACTCGGCGTCCAAGGGCGATCGGGCGACGAGCGCCGTATTCCAGTAGTCCGGCTGGGGAATCGGCGAGACGGCGGGCGTTCGGTAGAGCGGTGCGACGCGAACCTCCGTCAGATGGGCGCGCAAGACGCCAAGAGCCCGCTCGAAGTGCTCTTCGACGGGCCCGAGGTTGCCACCGAGGGCGAGCGCGACTGCCGGGTCACTCGTCGTCGTCGTCGTCCACGTCCTCGTCGTCGTCATCGGTAACGAGATCGGCTCCGACCAGATCGTCATCGGCCACCTCCTCGTCCGCCGCCACCTCGCCGGCCGCCTCTTCCGGCTCGTCGTCGAACGTGCGGGTAACCTCCGCCTTCCGCTTCTTGCGCGCCGCTTGCGTCGCGGCGAGTTGGGTGGAGGGAGCCGCGTGCGTCTGATTGGCGCCGCATTTCGGGCAGAGAGGTTCCTGCTTGCCCAGATCGTAGAATTTGGTGCCGCAGCTATAGCACTCGTGCTTGGTTCCGAGCTTGGTTTCTGGCATTGAGACGGGTCTCCGCCGCGGCGGAAAGCCGCGATTTCAGGCGCGGGAACGTAACATCCGCTCCGGGTGGTGTCAACGTCGGAAATCGGCCGGCCCGGCTCGGCCGACCCTCACCCCTCCCAAAGGAGAGGACTTGGGGTGAGGGTAGCTGACTTCTTACGAAGCGGTGTCGAGAAACGGCTTGAGCTTCGTCGAGCGGCTCGGGTGACGGAGCTTGCGGAGCGCCTTGCTCTCGATTTGGCGAATCCGCTCGCGCGTGACGTTGAACGAGCGGCCGACCTCTTCGAGCGTGTGCTCCGAGCCGTCGCCGACGCCGAAGCGCATCTTGAGCACCAGCTCCTCGCGCGGGGTAAGAGTTTTCAGCACCCGGCGCGTTTGCTCGCGCAGGTTGGTGAAGATCACCGAGTCGATCGGCGACACCGCGTTCTTGTCTTCGATGAAATCCCCGAGGTGCGAATCCTCCTCTTCACCGATCGGCGTTTCGAGCGAAATCGGCTCCTGGGCGATCTTCATGATCTTCCGGACCTTCGAAGCCGGCAGGTCCATCCGCTCGCCGATCTCCTCGGCGGTCGGCTCGCGGCCCAGTTCCTGGACCAGCGAACGGCTGGTCCGGGTCAGCTTGTTGATCGTCTCGATCATGTGGACCGGGATGCGGATCGTCCGCGCCTGGTCGGCGATCGCCCGGGTGATCGCCTGACGAATCCACCATGTGGCATAGGTCGAGAACTTGTAGCCGCGCCGGTACTCGAACTTCTCGACCGCCTTCATCAGGCCGATGTTGCCTTCTTGGATCAGATCGAGGAACTGCAGGCCGCGATTCGTGTACTTCTTGGCGATCGAGACCACCAGTCGCAGGTTGGCGACGATTAGCTCTTCCTTCGCCCGCTCGCACACCGCCTCGCCCGCGCGGATCTTGTCGATCGTCGAAGCGATCTCGGCGTGGGTCGTGCCGTAGCGCATTTCCAGCTCGCGCAGAGCCGTGCGGTACTTCTCGATCCGGCGCCGATGGAGCGCGCGCAGATCCTCGTTCGTCTCGCGCTTGAGCGCCGTTTGCGCCCGCTTGATGTCGAGCTCGAAACGAGAGAACTGGCGGTCGATATCCTTCAAGAAGTCGACCAGGCGATTGCGCGTCTGGACCGAGAAGTCGATCGTCCGGATGTCTTTGGCGATGCGCGCCACGACGCGGTCGATCTCGCGGTCGATCTCCAGGTACTTCTCGCCGTCCGGCTTGCAGCGCTTCTGGCGCTTTTTCAGCTCACCGATCTCAGAATCGTTGATCGCGATCTGCTCGAAGACGCGCAGGTTGTTCTTGATCCGATCGGCCGCCTTGGTGTCGAGCGGCTCGTCCGGATCGGACGACATCAACTCCATCATCAGGCGTTTGTCGCGCTGGGCCATCTCGTTTAAACGCAACAGTTCGCGCAGAACCACCGGGTTCTCACACAGCGCTTCGTAGATCAGCCATTCGCCCTGCTCGATGCGCTGGGCGATCTCGACCTCCCCCTCGCGATCGAGCAGGGGGACGGTGCCCATCTCACGCAGGTACATGCGGACGGGGTCGTTGGTCTTCTCATGGACGGTCAAACCGAACTCGGTCGTCTCGTCCTCTTTTTTGTCGAACTCGTGCGTGGCCGACTCGGACTCGTCGCGGTTCTGGTAACGCTCCGGGCGATCGATGACGTCGATGCCCAGCTCCGCAAAGCGAAGGTAAACCTCATCCAACTCGTCCGGCAGGGCGACCACCTCTTCGGGCAGCAGCTCGTAGATCTCGTCATAGAGAAGGTAGGTCTTCTCCTTGCCGAGTTCGATCAACTGCTTGACCGAGGAGTATTTCTCTTCGACCGGTGCCAAGGCGGAAATCGTCAAATTGAGCCTCCTCGCGGCTTCTTCGGGGAGCGGGTCGTTGGGAGTAGAACGCGGCCTGGGAACCATCGCATCAGCTTCTAGAGGCCTCCCGCACCAAACCGGGAATTCCGGGAATGCAGGGAGCGGGCCAACCCCGCCTTCTCGGTGAGGAGCCTCTCTAAGCGAACGTGGTCCCCAGCGCGCTCGGCCCGAAGGATTTCGCTCGCCAGATCTTTGAGCTGTTGTTGCTTCCGGTGTTGTTCCAGTTGTTCGATAGACTTGGAGAGCCTCAGGATCCCGGGCGCAACGGAGCTTTCTATCACAATTTTTGACAGGCGGGCAATTGCCCGGTCGTCGGATTCGAGTTCGGTGCGGACCGAGCGAATATCCGGAGGTGTGCCCGTCTCGGCATACAAAGCCCGAAAGGCGAGAAAAATATTCCGGCATTCGGCATCGGGAAACGCTTCGGGCTCCGGCAGTTCGTCCAGGGGCGGCACGGCATCTCCGTTGAGCAGATCGTGGAGTACGTGCTCCTCGGTGTTTGGGAACAGGCGCGCCCCCGGCATCGGCGGGGCCGCTCCGGGGGAGCGAGGAGCTTCGCCGCGCAAAGGAGGTACCCCGGCGCCCATGCGGCGCGACATCAGCTCGGCCGGCACCTGAATTCGTTCGGCGGCGACCCGAGCGTAGCTCCAGCGCAGGATCGCGTCCGGAATCGGACGCAGCATCTCGGCCACCGCGGCGGCCGCCTTGGCCTGTTCGCGCGGCTCGCGCGCACTCTCGGCCGGGGCGATCCGTTCGAGTTCGGCGACCACGGCGTCCGGCGCGGAGGCGACCGCCGCGGCGACCGCCTCCGGCCCTTGGGCCTGGCGCAACGAATCGGGGTCGTGCCCTTCGGGAAAGCGCGCCCGGCGGACGGCGAGGCCCTCTGAAAGCAGCAGCGGCAGCGCGCGGCGGAAGGCGTTTTCCCCCGCGTTGTCGCCGTCGTAGGCGATCACCGCTTCTTCGGCATAGCGCTTCAAGAGCTTCGCCTGCTCAGGCGTGAGAGCCGTGCCCATCCCCGCCACGGCGCCCTCCAGGCCGCAGGCGACGACGCCGAGAACGTCGAAATACCCTTCGACCAGGATCGCCCGGCCGTTTTCGCGGATCGCCCGTTTCGCCTGGTCGAGGCCGTAGAGCAAGTTCCCTTTGTGAAAGCTCGTGGTCTCTGCCGTGTTCACGTACTTCGCCTTGTCGTCTCCCAGGGTTCGGCCGCCAAAGCCGACCAACCGACCGGCGGCGTTCTTGATCGGAAACATCAGTCGGTTGCGGAAGCGGTCGTAGGGATCGCCTCCTTGCCGTTCTGCGCTCCGCTCCGGCCGGGCGACAAGGCCGGCCGCTTCGAGGTCGCCCACGGGGATTTTCCCCCGAAGGGCGTCGAACAGCCCGCGCCAATCGTCCGGTGCGTAGCCCAGTCCGTAGCGCTCGATCAAGGCGGGCGGAATGCTTCGCTTGTCAAGATAGCCCCGGGCGAACGCCGAACGCTTCAGCTGATCGACGAAAAAGTCCTGGGCGGCGGCGAGCGCTCCTTCGACATCGCGCTGGTCCCTGCTGCCGCGCCGTTCCGGCGCGGCGGGGAGCGCAATGCCATAGCGGCGCGCCAGCGACTCGATGGCCGCCGGAAAGTCGTCCCCCGAAAGCAGCATGTGGAGCTTGATCGCATCGCCCCCCTGGCCGCAACCGAAGCAATAGAACAGCCCGGGGCCGGGATCGACGCCGAACGACGGGCTTTTCTCCTTGTGCAGCGGACAGAGCCCCTGGTAGCGCTTTCCCGCCTTCTGGAGCCGGGTGTGCTCGGAGGCGACCCCCAGAATGTCCACGGCGTCACGTACCGCCTGGACTAGCTGGGGAGTCAGATGTACGTTGCCGAGGGCCATGGATCTTGTCGCTTCCTACCGAATGAGACGATTGCGGACTGAAGTTTTCCTGCCGTCGGAACAAGGTGCCTGTAAGGTTCCTGCCGTGGAGTGTAAGCCGTCCCTCTATTGAGGACGCGACTTCGAGCGCCGGAGCGCACCGGTCACTTTGCCTCTACGGAGTAGAACGATTGGACGGATCGATTCCGTTCCTCCTCCGTTCCATCTACCCATACGGCGCGATCAGGCGCCGCGGAGAGTCACAACGGTCGCGCCGTTGCCCCCCTCTTCCGGCTCGCCGGGCCGGAGGGTCGCGATCGCCCGGTGACCGCGCAGGTACTCGCGCACTGCGCTGCGGAGCTTGCCCGAGCCATGGCCGTGGACCACCCGAATTTCCCGGTGGGGACCGCGAAGGGCCTGGTCGAGATAGGCGTCCAACTGCTCCAGGGCGGGCTCGACCCGCTGGCCGATCAGATGGACCTCGGGCGGGGCCGATAGATTCTCCTCGGCGTCGCGCGAGCTGCCGCGCACACCGCCCATCCCCCCCGGCACCGCCCGGGCCTTCCGCACCCCCCGATCGCTTCCCTGGACGCGCCCGGCGCGATCCGCCGCGGTGATCGGCTCCGCCTTGGCGGGCGCATGAAGCCCGAGCGCCATCGCGCCCAGCTCGTCGGCGCGACAGCGGACCCTCTTGCCCCGCACGGAAACGTCGGCACGATCCCCTTCGAGCTTTTCGAGTTTCCCCTCCCAACCGAGCGCGAGGTGGCGCACGGCACCCCCGACGACCAAGGGGCCGGCGGGCGCCTCCGGCTCGGCGACGAGCTCCGGCGCCTCGGCGAACAGGCGTTCGGCCGCTTCCGTCTCCAGGCCGCGTCGTTTGCCCTGCTCGAACCGCTCGCGCAGTCGTTCGACCTCCTCGCGTAGCCGGGTCGACGTCTCGCGCCGGAAGGCGTCGAGATCGCCTTTGAGCTTCTTGCCTACGGTCTTCCTCTCTTCCGCCGCCGCAGCCAGCTCTTCAGCCAGCCGGCGGCGGAGCTTTTCGGCGTCGGACTTCTCCAGCTCCAGCTCGGAGCGCGTTTCCGCCAGCTCCTGCCGCGCGCGCTCGACCTCGACCAGCAGCCGGCGCAGGTCGCGGTGCTCGGAACCGAGCCGAGCTTCGGCTCGATCGAGCCACTCGGCCGGCAGCCCCAACCGGCGGGCGAGGGCGATCGCTTCGCTCCCTCCCGGCGGTCCGGGCACCAGCCGAAACGTCGAGCGGCCGGTGTGCGGATCGAACTCCATCGCGGCGCACGAGGCACCGCCGGTTTCCAGGGCCGAAGCCGCGAGCTGGGCAAGGTGGGTGGTAATGACGGCGAGGGTCTTTTTACCTGCCAAGCCTTCGAGCAAAGAGGTCGAAAGCGCCGCGCCCTCCTCCGGGTCGGTGCCCGAGCCCAACTCGTCGAGTAACACCAGACTGTTTGCTCCGGCGGCCTCCCACGCCTCTTTGAGGCGGAGCAACCGGCCGGAAAACGTCGAGCGGTCGGCGAGCAAATCCTGTTCGTCACCGACCGTGGCGACCAAACGGGAGAGAAACGGCACCCGGCTGCCGGCTGCAGCCGGGATCGGCAGGCCGCAGAGCGCGACGGCCGTGAGCAGGCCGGCGGTCTTTAGAGCCACAGTCTTGCCGCCCGCGTTGGGGCCGGTGATCACGAGAATGCGGCGCTCGCCCGCAAGGGTGAGATCGAGCGGGACGATGGTCCCCTCGTGGCCGGCCTGGCCGAGCGCCGCGCGGCGCGCCTCGGCGAGTCTTGGGTCGAGCAGGGGGTGCCGGGCGGAGAGCAGGATCAGCTCGGGGGAGTATTTTTCAGATACATCGCCCGCGCCCGGGCCGATCTCGGGCAGCAGGGCCTCGGCGACCGCGGCGTAGCGCAGAGCGGCCTGGAGCAGGTCGAGCTCGGCAATGAAGTCCGCGATGCCGCCGGGGCCGGAGATCGCGGGAAGCTCCGCCCGCGCCGCGGCGATCAGTTCGTTCAAGATCCGCCGCCGCTCGGACTCTTCATCCTCGACCGATTGCTGCAGCTCGTTGTTCGACTCGACGACCTCGATCGGTTCGAAGTAGAAGCTCTTGCCGGTGCCGGAGCGACCGTGAATCAAACCGCCGCTCCGGCCCCGGGCGCCCGCGTCGAGCATCAGGACCAATCGTCCGCCACGCAGCGGAATCGTCTCTTCGGAAAGCTCCGTTCGATGGTTCTGGACGTAGCCGCCCAGCTCGGAATAGAGCTGGTCGCGCACCCGCCGGATCTGTTTGCGCAACGCGGCGAGCTTCGGGCTCGCGTCTTCCCGCACTTCGCCGCGGCGATCGAGCGCACGGTCGATTTTCGCCAGAAGTTGTTGCAGGTCGGGCACGCGGAGCGCGAGTTTCCCGAGCGTCGGGCAAGATTCGGCGCCGCGAATGCGCGCGGCCGCCTGGCGCGAGGCGCGCAGCAGGTCGGCCAGGCGGACGAGGTCGGCCCCTTGGACCGGCGGGCGCCCGGTCGAGAGCTTCTCCACCAGCTCGCCTACCGGGACGTCGAAATCGGGAACCAACGGCCCGAGCCCTAGCAATCGACCGGCCTCTTCGATCCGCCGTCGCTGGGCGAGCAGAGGCTCTTCCTCGGTGAACGGTGCGAGATCCAGCAGCCGTTCGCGCCCAAGGTCGGTCGAGGCGAAATGGGCGACGACGGCAAGGAAGGAAGGGAGTTCCAGAGCCAGAGCGGTCGCCTCGGAGAGGACGATCGGCGCCCCGTCGGTGTCGCTTTCGCTCTCGTCGAAATCTGGCGGATGGTTCATCACCGGGCTCTTTTTTGATCGCTGAGAAGTTTTTCGATCTGCTGGGAAAGTGGGGATCAAAAGAAAAGCGGGAGTGAGGTCGACGTGACCCCTCTCCCGCTTCGGGTGCTTAACCGGACCGCGAGGGCGAACGCCCCGACGGGTTAAGCCAGTCCCTGGCGCCGCTCCTCGACCAACTTGCGCGCTTGCTTCTTGCGCGCTTGGATGGTCTTGCGCTTGCGCTTGACGGAGGGCTTCTCGAAGTGCTGCCGCTTACGCAGCTCGGTCAGAATGCCGGACTTCTCGATCTTCCGCTTGAAGCGTCGGAGGGCATTCTCGAAGCTCTCTTCTTCTCGCACGTGCACGACGGGCATCCTTCTAATCACCTCTCTTCTGACGCGGCTCTATGGGCTCGGTCGGCGGGTTTTGAGGTGCCTACCCGCCCATGGCGCGAATCTTCATCATCTCAAGGCGGGGGTGCGAGGTCAAGAGGCTAGCCCGCCTCCGGGCGGCCCGCTGCGGCCGGAGCTATTGGCGGCTCGGCCGGTGGCGCTCCCGTTTCGCCGGGGCGCGATTCGCCTTCGGGCTGGATGGCGGAGAAATCGGTGCGATAGACGACCGGGGTGCCCTGTTCGGCGGCGAACCAAACCCCCGCGGCGGCGCCTCGGTCGTCTTTCGGATAGAACCACCCGATCACCCCGTGACCGGGGCCGCGTTCCAGGTATTGGCGGACGTTGTGGGGGTTCGGTGCGCCGAGGATCTCGCGAACCTGGTCGGCGTTCATGCCGTTCTTGACCTTGGCGAAGCGCTCCGGTGACACGAACCGGGCGGCGCGTATCCGTTCGAGTTCGCCGCGCAGGTCGGCAAAGCCGGGGTCGAGCGCGAGCGCCGCTTCGAGGATGTCGATCGCCCGGCGGTGGTCCCCCGCCCGCTCAACGTAGCCGCGGGCCAGGTGAATGTCCTCTTCGCTTTTCCAGCGGATCGCCTGGACCTGTCTCGGCGAGAGCGCTTCGTTCTCGCGCGGCGGGTCGTCGTTCAAAAAGGACACGAGGCGGCGAGAGAGGTCGTCCGCCCGCCGTTCGACCTCACGGCGGAGGTCCGCGGTCGCCTCCGCCTCAGGCGCCCGGGTGGCACTATCGGTCAGGCGACTCCGCTGTGCGAGCAGGTCGTGCCGATCTTGCTCGATCCGACGCCAGTCCGACGCGGCAACCTGGGGGGCCGGCTCGGGCTCGGGGATCGGAGGGGAGCACGAGGCGAAGAAGAGGGCACCGAGCGCGCCCCAGACTGCGACCGCAAAGTTTGAAAAAACCCGCGCGAGACGGGAGGGGGGAGGCCCAAGGGCGTACAAAGTCGGCATGTAAGATTGAGGGTCTGGGCTTCCACGAGGCTCGCAGCCGGCAACGTAACATGGGCTTCGGCGAGCGGCAAGCCGCCGGACTTTCGATCGCCTCCCCGCCAAAGCCTCATGAATGCTAGAGTTTCTGAGATTCCTGCGGCTTGACAGTGCCGGGGGCGATTTCCATAATCGATTTTCTTAGACTGAATGCGGGGGCCGGAAGAGCATGTCTTTCGCTGAACGACTCGAGAAGCTGGATCGGGAGATCGCCGTCGCCGTCGAGGCGGGGCTCGCCAAACTGCGCGCCGAGATCGAGGGGCGCCTGAAAACGGGGCACGAGGAAACGTTGCGTCAGGTGCGGGAGCTTCGCGCCGATCTGCCCAGCGGCTACGTGCCGATTGCGGAGATGGCGGATGCCGCCGAAGCGACGCGGGCGATGGTGGCGGCACCGCCCACCGTGGATGAAGAGGCGCTCGCCCAGGCGGGGCGGGCGGCGGGCCAGGCGGATCTTCATGTTGCCGCCGTGGCGATCGATCGGGCTCGGACGCAAGGCGACGTTCTGGCCGCTCTGCTCTCCGAGAGTTCCCGCTTCGCCTCCCGCGCGGCGATTCTCTTGGTCCGACCGGATGGCCTCGCCGGCTGGGGCGGGCGTGGATTCGCCGAGGATCGGGTGACCGCGCTCACGCTGTCGCGCGATCAGAGTGTGGTCGGCCGGGTGATCAGCGGCGCAGGGGCGATTTCGCTTTCTGCTACGGATCGCGAAGATTTCGCCTCTCGGCTCGTCGGCAAGGAGGGCCTCGCGCCGCAGAAGGCCACGCTGATTCCGCTCGTCCTGCGCGACCGGGTCACCGCGGTGCTCTATGCCGATGCGGTGGGCGGCGGTTCGCTCGAACCGGCGGCGCTCCAAACTCTCACGCACCTGGTCGCGCTCTCGATCGAGACCTTGCCGTTCCGCGAGCGGGCGATGACGGCGACCCTTCAGTCGGAAGATGCCCCGGCGGCCGCTACACAGGCTTTGTCGGTTCCCGAACCAGAGCCCGCGACGAACGAAGAAGCGAAGCAAGAAGAAGCTCCCACGGCCGAGGGGTCCAAAGCCGTGGAGCTTGCGGTCGAGGACGTTCCAGCCGAAAGGGTTGAGGACGTGGAAGAGGTCGAGTTGCCGCCAATCGATTTCCCGCCGGTCGAGTTCCCGCCAGTCGAAATCCCGGTGGTGGAGGTCGAAGCGGTTGAAGTGGAAGCGCTCGAAGTCGAAGCGGTGGGGGTCGAGGCCCTCGGCACCGGCGCGTTCGTGGTCGAGGCTGAGCCGGTTCTGCCGCCGCTCGACCTGGATTCGATTTCTCTTCCCGAGCCCGCTCCATCCGTCACCGCCGATCCGTACCTTGAAAGGCCGCTGCCCCCCTCCTCTCCACCGTCGGACGAGCCGGAGGAGGATCCCGGGGACGAGACACTCGTCGGCCATGAGACGGTTCTGCTCCGCACCTTGCCGCCGGCAGCCCCGGAGGCCCCGGAGGCCCCGGAGGCCCCGGAGGCCCCGGAGGCCCCGGAGGATACCGCGGGCGCCTCGGCGTTCACCGCCGACTCGCCTACCGAGCCCGCCCTACCCGAAGAACAGGACAGCGATGCGACCCAATCCGGGCCGCTGCGTGCCGTACCTGCGGGAACGGACGCTCCGCGGACCGCGGAGGTTCGGCCCCCGAGCGGTGTGCAGGGCCCCGGTTGGGCTTTCTCGACCGGCCGCATGCCGGCGATCTCGATCGACGACGAGCCGGTTCACGAGGAGGCGCGCCGCCTCGCACGCCTGTTGATCAGCGAGATCAAGCTCTACAACGAGGAGCAGGTGGAAGAAGGCCGCCGGAACCGCGACGTCTATGAGCGGCTGAAAGAGGACATCGACCGGTCGCGCCAGATGTACGAAGACCGGGTCGATTCCAAAGTGGTCGCGACCACTGATTATTTCTACCAGGAGCTGGTGCGCATTCTCGCCGCCGGCGACTCTCGCGCTCTGGGTATTTGAGCCATCCCGAACGCCACTCCCCAGACGGGCGAGTGGCGACTGCCAAGACGACAGAGGAAGGAGCGCACGTCGACGTGAGACCGCCCGCCCGAACCCCTCGCTCAAGATGGGTCCTCGGAGGCCTGCTGTTGGCGATCCTGCCGCTGTTGCTGGGCGCCGCCTGGCACCTATCGGATTCCTCCTCGGTGGTTTCGCGCCCGCGGCCCTGGGCACAGGCCGCGGACCTTTTGCGCAACCGCAATTGCGGTGCGGCGATCTCGGCGGTCGATGCCCTCGCCTCCACCGCTTCCGGCCAAGATGCCGTGCTCGCGCGGCTCGCCGGTGGCTTCTACACCCGCTCCTGCGGCCGGGCGGACCTCGCCGAGGCGAGACTGCGCGCCGTCGAGACCCCCGGCGGCCTGCTCGAAGACTGGCGCCTTTGGGAACTCGCGCAGGCCGCGACCGACACCGGTCACCGCACGGTTGCGGAGACGGCGCTCGCCCGCCTGCTCGGCGACTATCCGGCGTCTCCTTTGCGTCCCCGCGCTCTGCTTGCCGCGGCACGCCTGGCGTGGAACCGCAGCGACTCCCGCCGGGCGCTGGAGATCGCCGACCTCGGCCGCCGAAACTCGATCGACTCCGGTGCCGCGGTCGACGCCGCGGCGCAGGCGGACCTGGAAGCGCTCGCCGGGCAGATCGCGACGACCCTTGGAGATCCCGCCGCGCGGGCACGCTCGGCGCGCCGGTTGATGGTGGATTTCCCGGTGCGCGCCGCCGACCTTTCGGTGGTCG
>JBBRUC010000133.1:0-16487 GCA_038248205.1 Thermoanaerobaculia bacterium | reverse complement strand
GGACCATGCGTAGGCGGGGGTTCCCCCAGCTTGCGGCCGTCGGCCGCGCAACAGGTTCGCATCGTCGCGACGCAGGATCGTCCACGAACGGTCGGAGGCCAGCAGTTGGCGACCGGTCGTCCCGTCCGCGAGGCTCAGCAAGAAGCCCCCGGCGCCATGATCGGAGCGCAGCTCGGCCTGCAGGCGGTTGGTCCCGGGTTCGAGCAAGGGTGCCACCTCGTATCCGTCGAGCGGTGCTCCAACCCGAAAACTGCCGGCGCCGATCCGTTGGCCGTTCAGGTACAGCACGTACTCGGGGTCGGCTTGGACCTGGATCACCGCGCTTTTCGGGACCGAATCGAGGGTGAAGTCGCGCGCCGCCCAAAACGCCGAAGGGCCGCGTTCGCGCTGGGCATCCCCCGACCAAACCCATTCGGCGGCCCCGGTGGACAAAACGCTACGTGCCCGCGCGGCGCGAATCCAGCTCGACGATCCGGCGAGGGCGAACGTCGCGGCGATCCCGGCGAAGACGAAGAGGCGGGAGCGGGAGCGCACCCCAAGACTGTACCAAAAGGGGGAGGCCTTCAGTTCACATACCCGAGCGCCCGCAGGCGATCGAGCGTTTCGCGATCGACCGGAACCTCGCCCCCTTCGGTCTCCGGTTGGGCCTGGGCGATCCACGCGATCAGCCGGCCGCGCAGCCATTGGGTTTCGAGATCGCCGCGTCCCGCGAGGTTGATCCGTTCGCCGGGGTCGGAGGCCAGGTCGAACAGATACTCCGGATCGCGCGAGCGCCCCGCCCCTTCGCCCATCCCCCAGCCGAGCCCCGAGCGCGGCGCCCAGACCAGCTTCCAGCGTCGCGACTGGACCGAGTAGATGCCCCCCTTGATGCTCGACGCCGCCGCGAAATGGAGCGGCTCCCCTTCCGGGATCGGCAGCGGTCGGCGCAGCAACGAGCGCCCCTCGGCAGGGAACGCCTCGCCGTTCGGCCCCGAGAGGCCCACGGCGTCGATCAGCGTCGCGGTGAGGTCGCGGGTGTCGGTCGGCTCCTCGATGCGCAGCGGTCGAAGCCGGCCGGGCCACCAGATCGCGAGCGGGATGCGCAGCATCTCCTCATGGAGCGTATAGCCGTGCAGGACGCCGCCGTGATCGAACAGCTCTTCGCCGTGGTCGGCGGTGACGGCGAGCAACGTTTCGCTCAGCGGCACGATCGTCGCGAGCTGGGCGACGAAACGGCCGAGCTGGTCGTCGGCGTAGGCGAGGCTTCCGAGATAGAGCCCGCGAAGGCGCTCGCGGTCGGCCTCGTCCGGCTCGATCCGTCCCTGCTTGATCCCGGTGAGCGTCTCGGTCGAGCCATCGAGCCGGGAGCCGTTGGGCGGCGCGAAGCGCGATCGGAACGGCTCGGGCGGATCGTACGGGTTGTGCGGGTGGATGACGTGGAGATAGAGAAACGCGCGGCTCCCCGCCGGCAGGGAGCGCAACCAGGCGAGCGCCGCGCCCTCCACCCGCTCGGCGTTGTCGTTGTAAGGAGGTTTGGCCGCCGCGGAATACCCTTCGATCAGAACCTCCGGCGCGGTGTGGGCAAATCCTCGATCGGTGCCGTAGGCGGGGCTGACGTAGACGTTGCCTGAGAAAAGCCCCGTATTGAACCCCGCCCGGCCGAACGCCTCGGCGAGGGTCGGGCCGTCCTCGGGCCCAAGCTTCCAGCCGCCGCGCGACAGATAGGCGTGACCGGTGAACAGAGTCTTGGTGGAAGGCAGTGTGTTCGGTCCGTTCGCCCGATGCCGTAGCGCGGAGAGCCCCTCGCGACCGAGGCGATCGATCGTCGGGGTGACCGGACTGCCGCCTGGGCCGATCGAGCCTACGCCATCGGCGCGTAGCGCATCCAGCACGTAGACCACGACCACGCGCGCGGCAGGGCCGGGCGCCAGATCCGCGGCGGGCGTTTGGGGCACGTGACCGGCGGCGATCTCCGGCGGCCCGGCCCAGGCAAGGTCGCGCCAACGCCCGGGGGGACCATCGCCCCAAGCGTCGAGCCGGACACGCACGAGGCCTTTGGCGCCGCGCAGGGGGAGGCGAAAACCGCGCTCGCCGCGAAGCCGGTTCCAAAAGCTCGCCGACCAGTAGAAGCGGCGGATGTTCGAGCCGTCCTCTCGTTCCAGGGTGATCTGCCAGCGCTGCCCCTGCCGCGGGTCCTTGGGTGGCACGAAGGTGCCGAGCAGGTCGGTTTCTTCCGTCGCCCGGATCACCGTCTCGACGCGGGAGGTTCCCGCCTGGATCAGATCGTGCCCCTCGATCGACAGCGCGCCGGCCGGCCGGATCGGCCGGACCGCGGCGTTCACCAGGTTGGGCACCAAGTTGGGGATCGGCGCCGAGCCGTCCTCGGAGTCCGCCGGGACGGGGACCAGATCGATCGCCAACCGGCCGAGCGGCAGATCGGCCGGAATCGGGATCTCCAGCGGATCGCGCCAGGGGAACGTACCGAGATCGCGCTCGCCCGCGCGAACCCGCACGCTACCGCCGATCGGGTCGCCGTCCTTCAGATCGAGGATGAGCCGACGATCCTCGGCAACCAGGCGGACGATCTCGATCCTCCCCCCCGCGGCGGAGGGCGCAAGAAACACCCGCTCGCCCTCCCGCCAGGTCTGCCAACCCGAGAGAAACCGATTGCCGGAAAGCGAAGGCGGCAAGGCGAGCGTGCCGGCTTCGGTTTGGAGATCCGGCGCGTGGAGCGCATCGAACAGCGGCCGGACCGCAGGGTACTCCGGCGGGCGTTCATCGCAGCCGGAAGCAAGCGCCAGAAGGCCGAGCGGGGCGAGTAAGGCAAAGGAGAGGTGAAAGCGCATCCGAAGCGCTATCTCCGCACAGGTCGGGGGTGCGGGTCAACGCGCCACCCCGGGCAACGTCTGCTAAGATTTTGGATCTACCGGCCGGATGTAGTAGGCCATCCGCTGTCCGATTCGCTGGAAAGGTGCTCGCGATGCAAACCAAGACGATCGAACTCTCGGAAGCCCAGAGTCAACTGCCGGCTTTGGTAGCGCAGGCCGCTGCCGGCACAGAGATCGTATTTGTGGTGGGCAGCACTCCCCAGGCGCGATTGGTTGCGCTGGAACCACAGTCCTTGCGGCGTGTGCCGGGTCTACATCCTGGCAGTATGGCCGCCGCGGTCGACTTCGATGCGCCGCTGCCGGACGGCTTCTGGCTCGGCACGGCGTGAAGCTTCTCCTCGATACCCACGCGTTCATTTGGTGGGACAGCGCTCCTGAGAAGCTCTCAGGAGCGGCTCTTGCCCTGTGCCGGGAATCGGCCAACCAGCTGATTCTCAGCGTCGCCAGTCTTTGGGAACTCCAGATCAAGCGGCAGCTGGGGAAATTGGATCTGCGACTACCGCTTGCCGAGATCTTGACTCATCAACAGGGAACCAACGGCTTGGTCATCCTGCCGATCGTCCAGGAGCACGTCTTGGCACTAGAGGCACTTCCTTTTCACCATCGAGATCCCTTCGACCGCTTGCTTGTGGCACAGGCCCTCGTCGAAGAAGCCGTGCTGGTCAGCGGAGACCCCATCCTCAAATCCTACTCTGGCGATATCCGATGGTAAAGTCGTAGTTGCTCGTGGTGAGGCGGCTATACTCCTCCGCCCATGGCGATTTCCCTCGAAGATCCGAAAGCAGGCGCGGAGAGCGTGGCGGCCGAGGTGCGCCGCCGTCGTACCTTCGCGATCATCTCGCACCCCGACGCGGGCAAGACGACTCTTACCGAAAAGCTCCTGCTCTACTCGGGCGCGATCGAGCTGGCCGGGGCGGTGCAGCAGAAGGCGCAGCAGCGCCACGCGCGGTCGGATTGGTTGGCGATGGAGCAGAAGCGGGGGATTTCCGTCACCTCGACAGTCCTCCAGTTCGAGTACGCCGATCGCTGCGTGAATCTGCTCGACACCCCCGGCCACCAGGACTTCAGCGAAGACACCTACCGGGTGCTCACCGCGGTCGACAGCGCCGTGATGGTGCTCGATGCGGCCAAGGGGGTCGAGCGCCAGACGCTTAAGCTCTTCGAAGTGTGTCGGCGCCGGGGGATTCCGGTTTTGACGTTCGTCAACAAGATGGACGTCCCCGGTCGTGATCCCCTGGAGCTGCTGGACGAGATCGAGAAGGTTCTCGGCATGGCCGCCGTGCCGCTCAATTGGCCGATCGGTTCGGGGCGCGAGTTTCAGGGCGTCTACGATCTCGGCAGCGGGCAAATCCTCCGCTTCGAGCGTCTGAGCCGCGGCGAGCGTGCGTCGCTGGTAGGCACCGCGGCGCTCGATTCCCCGGACCTCGACGCGTTGGTGGGGGAGCGGCCGGCGCGCGAGCTGCGCGAGGCGGCGGAGCTGCTCCGCGGCGCCACCCCGGATTTCGACCGCGAGAGCTTCCTCGCCGGGGCGCAGACGCCGGTCTTCTTCGGCAGCGCGCTTAACAACTTCGGCGTGCAGCCGTTTCTCGACGCGTTGGTCGGGCTGGCGCCTTCGCCCACGGCGCGGGAGAGCGATCGCGGTCTGGTCGAGCCCGAGACGTCCGAGTTTTCCGGCTTCGTGTTCAAGATCCAGGCGAACATGGACCCGCTGCACCGCGACAGCATGGCGTTCCTGCGGGTCGTCTCGGGCCGCTTCGAAAAGGGTATGGCGGTCGATCATCCGCGCCTCGGCCGGCGGCTCCGGCTACCGCGGGCGCACCGGGTGTTTGCCCAGGAGCGGGAGACGACCGAAGAAGCCTATGCCGGCGATGTCGTAGGCTTGGTCAACCCGGGCCTGTTCGTGATCGGCGACACGGTGAGCGATGGGCTGGGGCTGACCTTTCCGCCGCTGCCGCGGTTCGCGCCCGAGTTCTTCGCCCGCATCCGGCCGGCGTCGACCGACAAGATCAAGGCTTTTCAGAAGGGCCTGCGCCAGCTCGAAGAGGAGGGCGCGATCCAGGTTCTCTACGAGACCGGCGCCGTCCGGCGCGACCCGATCCTCGGCGCCGTGGGCGAGTTGCAGTTCGATCTCGTGCAATCCCGCCTCGACCAGGAGTACCGCGTGACGACCCGCGTCGATCGGCTGCCCTATACCTCCGCACTCTGGGTTCGCGCGGCTCCCAAACAGGCGGCCGAACTCGACTGGCCGCTGCGCGGAGTGCTGCGGGTGGAAGACCGGCAGGGCCAGCTCGCCGCGCTGTGCGAGGGGCGGTGGGTCGAAGACCTGCTGATCGACAAGAACCCGAAGTTCGAGCTGGTGCGCATCGTCGACGAGCGCTCGACGACGGCGCCTCTTTAGAGCGGCTTCTTGGGCGCTGCCTTCGTGGCGCGGATCTGCGCCACCACGTCTTTGGCCAGGTCGTTCGGCAGCGGGATCGTCAGGTTGTATTGCTGAACCTTCCACGCGCCCCCGATTTTTTCGAGCACTCCGCTGCCGCGGCACTCGCCATAGGTTGCGCTGTCGAGCAACTCGTCGAACCAGGCGACTCGGCCGTCGGAGGAGAACGCGACGTGGCGGTCCCGAGGCACGAAGGTCCAGGCCGTTCCTTTGGCGAAGTAGGGGTGGGCGAACGCCTGAAACGCCGCCTTTTCCCATCGCTCGGTGGCGTCCGTTCCCAAGAACACTCCGTGGGGGGCGAACAACGCGAAGTAAGCTGCCTCGTCCGCGCGGGCCGCGGCGGCGTGGAAGGCATCGAGAGTCTGCTCGACCGTGGTTGTGGGGTTCACGGCGGCGGCAGGGAGGGGTACCAGGGCGAAGGCTAGGGTCAGGGTCAGGCCGAGAAGTAGGGCGAGAGTTGAGCGCATGGGTAGAGACCTCCAGGGGAATGTCTGCGCCTTGGATTCTCGCATCGAAAAGGGACGAAAGAGTCTACGGGTCGGTAGGTGCCAGGGCGGCAGGATTTCGCCCGATGGTACAATTACGCCGCCTATTCACTTCTCTTACGTTGGTCTATCTCGGGAGTCACCACCCATGGGTCACCTCCTGCTCGGCTTCGCGAGCATGGGCTTGTTCGGCTATCTGCCATGGATCCTCAACCTGGTGGCGATCGTGGATGTCGTTCGGGTCGGTGCGAGCTGGTACTGGATCTGGATCATCCTGATGTTTCCCGGGCTCGGGGCCATCGCGTATTTCGTGGTGGTGCGCAGCGGCTGGCTGGGCGATCGAGGGCGTGCGCTGTCGCCGGCCTCGGCGCGGAGACTTCAATCGCGGCGACGCATCCGTCAGCTCGACGTGCAGCTCAACCACTGGCGGGGACCGGCCGTTCTGGCGGAAAAGGGCGACGAGCTGCTGATTCTCGCCAAGTACGACGACGCCTTGCGGCACTTCTTGGAAGCGAAGGAAAACGGCGGTGCGATCGAGGACGTCAACTTCGGCCTCGCCCAGGCCTATCAGGTGCTCGGCCGTTTCGCGGACGCTGTGCCGCCGCTCGATGAGCTGGTAGAAGCGACCCCCGATGCCTACCTGGGGCGCGCCCTGCTGCAGCTCGGTCGCAGCCTCGACGAAAGCGGCGAGAAGGAGCGCGCCGAAAAGGTGCTGCGCCAGGTGCTCGCGCGCCGTACCTCGATCGAAGCACAGGTCCGTCTCGCCCGCTTGCTGTTCGCCCGGGGTCAAAACGACGAGGGAGCGCGCCTGCTCGCCGAGGTCAAGTCCGACGCCGCCCTCTTGCCGCGCTATCTTCGCCGCGAGCACGGCGCCTGGATCCGCGCCGCCCGCTCCCTGCACTCCGGCACCGCCCGGCTGCCGCGGCCGACGATCGAAGGCGGCGACAAACCCGGCCGTCAACTTCGCCTGGCGCTCCTTGCCGTCGCTGC
This sequence comes from Thermoanaerobaculia bacterium, assembly GCA_038248205.1. Lineage (GTDB taxonomy): Bacteria > Acidobacteriota > Thermoanaerobaculia > Multivoradales > UBA5704 > DASYKS01. Next base: position 9,708 of record JBBRUC010000133.1, on the reverse strand, counting down.
TCTGATCCTGCTCTTTGTGGTGGGCCGCTACGTGAAGGACCAGCTCCAAAACGCCCAGGACCGCCAGGAGTTGGAGATGCACCAAGAGGAGTTGGATTCCTCGAATCCCATTCGATAGATCGAAGTCTCCTTGGCTTGTAGGCTGTAACAAATTTCCGCGCCAGAGCGCCAAAACGTACTGGAAGATGCGGTGAGGCGGGCGGGAGTTCCCTGCCCAAAGCCTTTCGGAAACAAACAGCCAAGGAGACTGAACATGAGTGAATACCAGTTGAAAAAAGCACACCCGGGCATCCGTTCGATGACCCTGGCAGTCGGCACCAGCACCTCTTTCAAGGACCTCGTAAAGATTCTGGAGCGCACGCTCACCGTGCCGGAGTTGCCGGGGATCAAGGGTTGCGCTCCTTGCCTTTCGGGCATCGACCGGTTACTGATCCAAGATGAGCTGATCTCGACCCTTCGCTAGCCCTCTCCTCCGCCCGCTCACCGCCCGCTTCCGCGTGGAACGAGAGGAGAAGCCGCGATGTTTGAAAACTCGACCGATTCGATTCCCATCCCCAAGCTGGGTATCGGCTTGGCCTATCAACCGGCGCTCCGGCCGTTTCTCGAAAGCCGAGGCGACACTTTCGATTACGTCGAGGTGGTGCCCGATATCCTCTGGACCGACCGGGGTGCCAGGGAAAACCCGCGCTATATCGACGATCAGGCGGGAATCGATTTCCTCCGGCGGGTAGCCGCAGGCCGGCCGATCGTGCCGCACGGCATCGGCCTCTCGATCGGCACGGCGCACCGCTTCAATCACGGCCAACTCGACCAGATCGAAAAATGGCACAGTTGGTTTCACTTTCCCTGGCACAGCGATCACCTGGCGTGGAACCTTGCTGAGCACGGCATCGACGAGCTCAACGCGGGGGTCACCCTGCCGCTGCCGCGCGACCGCAAGACATTGCTGGAGCTCGCGCCGCGCGTCGCCGAGGTGAGGCGCCGCTTGCCCGTACCGTTCCTGCTCGAAAACAATGTCTATTTCTTCTCCATGCCGGGCGAAGAGATGAGCGACGCCGAGTTCCTGAACGCGCTGTCTGAAACGACCGGTTGCGGGCTTCTGCTCGATCTCCACAACGTCTACTGCAACGCCCGGAACCATCAGACCGATCCGTTCCGGCTGCTCGCCGAACTCGATCTTTCAAAGGTCGTCGAAATCCACGTCGCGGGCGGCATGGAGCACGAGGGCTGGTACCTCGACGCGCATTCGGGGCCATTGCCCGAGCCGGTGTGGGAGCTACTGCGCTACTGCCTGCCGCGCTGCCCGAACCTCGGCGGCGTCACGTTCGAGATGCTCGGCTCCTGGTTCGTCGAAATGGGTGGTGACCGCCTGGCCGAAGAGCTGCTCGCCCTGCGCGAAGCCTGGAACCGCTATCAGCCGTCCCCGGCGTATCTCATTGAGGTGGCGGCGTGAGCACCGAGGTTTTCCAGGAGGAATTCGCACGGCTGGTGATCGATCCCGACTTTCGCGACGACGTGCGAGCGCGAGGGCCGGCGGCTCTCGGAGCGGAACTCTCCACCCTCGAGCGCGAGCGCCTCCTGTTCGTCGCGGGAGATCCGGGCATGGACGTCACCCGCACCCTCCACAAAGGCTTCCGTCTCGGCAAGCTGGTGGGCCAACTGCCGCTCACCTATGCCGCCCTCGGCAAGCCGGCGATGGCCCGCGAAGTCGCCGAGTTCTGGCGCCTGAACCCGCCCACCACCTTCTACTACCTCGCCGAGGCGATCGCCTTCTGCGACTTCCTCATCGAACGCCTGGAGCAGGGGATGGAAGCGAATCCGTACCTCGCCGAAGTGACCGCCTGGGAACGCGCCGGACTGGAACTGCTCCGACCGCGGCCGGAAGGGGAAGAGGCGCCGCTCCAACTGGTCGAATTCAGCCATGATCCGCTCTCGCTACTCGCCGCTCTCGGCCGCGGGGAGTCGCCGACGCTTACGGAGCGCCCCTGCGTGATGATCGGCGGCTACGGTGACGGCAAGGTCGAGTGGCGGTTGGTGGAGGATGCTCCGTTCCTGAGTTCGTCAAGGCCGTGAGGCGTCGACCACGTACTGGCCGCCGAGCGGAACCCAAGCCAAGAGCCGTTCCAGGCGGCGCCAGAGCGTTCCCTTCCAGGGGAAGAAGTGGATGAAGCCGGACCGGACGTTCCCGAGGCCGGCCGCGGTGAGCCGGCGTTTGGATTCGCCGAGCGGGAGCAGCACGGCGTCCCGATCGAATTCGCAGCGGTTGACCACGATTCTGGTGAGAGGGTTCCACGGGTTGTGCTCGCAGATGGTTACGATGCCTTGGCGCCGGGTGACCCGCGACGCCTCGGCCAAGAAGGCGGCGCGAGACGCGGGCGGCACATGGTGCAGAACGCAGACCGCAATCACCAGGTGAAAGCTCTCGTCAGCGAACGGCAGGCGGAGACCGTCGGCGGCGATTCCCCGGCGGCCCGGCGCTACGGCGAGGCTCGAAATCGACGGATCGATTCCCCACAGGTTGCGGAACAGGGGGCGCAGTTTTTGTTGCAACAGCCCTATGCCGCAGCCGATCTCGAGCACCCGAAGCTCGGAGAAGGGCAGCCGATCTCTCACCTCGAGAAGGTGCCGCACCTTCGCCTCGAAGAAGAAGTCCTGCTCCAGGCCGGCGACGCCTAGGGCGTCATCGACCTGGCGCGAGTAGTCGCGGCTGTGCTCGTCGAAATTCATGCCGGGCTCCTGGGGTCGATTCCGAAAAGAGCGTCCAGCCCCTCTTCGAGCGGTCTGGCGAGAAAGCCAAGGCGAAGGCGAGCCTCGTCGATGTCGTGGCCCTTGCGGCTCATCAGGCGCGCCACTTGATCGACGTAGATCGGCGGCTTCTGGAGCGGCAGGATCGCCAGCGCCCGGGCTGCGAGTTCAAGCAAGCCGGCCGGCACACGAACCCGCGTCGGGTGGGTGTGAAAATAAACCGCCAAGCGATCGATCAGCTCCTCTTGCGTCATCTCTTCGGGGCCCGCGAGATCGAGCACGACCCGAGAGTCCAGCGCCGTCACCGAACGGCAGATGCCGTCGATCACGTCGTCGAGATAGATGGGTGCGAGAAGCGCGCGGCCGTCGCCGACGATCGGCATCCAGCGGCCGATACGACACCGCTCGATCAGAGCCGAAATCCCTTCTCCCCCCGCGCCGTAGACCTCGGCGGGTCGCAGGATGTTCCAGGCCAGACCGGATTGCGTGACGATCTCTTCGGCATGCAGCTTGGAACGGCTGTAGGCGCCGCCCTCGGCGGAAATCGCCCGGGTGCTCACGAAAGTAAAGCGTTCCACCCCTGAACGCCGGGCTTCGGCGATCAGGTTCCGGGTGCCCTCGGCATTGACCTCTTCATAGCGAGAGACGCGATTGGAATGGGTGACGGCCGCCAGGTGAAGGACCTGGTCGCAGTCGTTGCAGGCGTCGACCAGCGATTCCGGCCGGGTGAGGTCGGCGCGCACGGCCTGCCAACCGGCAGGCAAGGAGGCCGAGGGAGTGCGATGGAGCACCCTACCGGTAACGCCGTGCCGTTCCAATTGCGCGAGCAGAGGCCTACCGAGCTTGCCGGGGCCGGTTACCAGCACTCTCATCACTCGCTTCGCCGTCGAAGTTCGCGGAGCCGGTAGAACAGGAGATTCCGGAGGAACTGGGCCACCGCCGCCAGGTTGATGAAGGAGCGTCGACCCGTCAGGCCGAGAAACGAGGTCTCCACCTCGCCGATCCGAAAACCGAGACGACGGGCCTGGATCATGATCTCGGCGTCGATGAACCAGTCGTCCGATTGCAAGTCCAACCGCTCGTAGGCCGAACGAGTCAGGATCTTGGGCTTGGCATTGATATCGTGCGCCTTGAGGCCTGGAAACAGAAGTTGGAAAAGGCCGTTGAATACCCACGACAGGAGCTTGCGCGAAGCGCCATCACCGCGCCGCGTGCGGCAGGTCTTCGCGAGGTCGAGCCCTCGGTCAATCAGCAACCGGTAGACCCGCACAAGATCCCCGGCCAGGACCTGGCCATCGCCGTCGATCACCGCCAGGCATTTTCCCGTGGCGAGAGCGAGGCCGGTGCGCATGTCCCAGCCCATCATTCCTTCCTTCTCGACCGCCGAACAGAGGATGCGGGGATCGCCTTCGGCCAATCGCCGCACGATGTCGGGGGTTGGATCGTCGCTTCCGGAGTTGTAATTTCCAACCAGCACCAGTTGATGGTTGTCGATGCCCGCGGCGAGGAGAACCGCTTGGATCTCCGCCGCGTAAATGGGTGCTTCGGCCCCGGAGCGGTAACACAGAACGACGACGGAGAGATCAGGATTCACCGGCTGGTTCGCCTTCGGGTCTCGGTGTGTCGCCCTGCTTCGCCGCCGTCGCCGAGGAGGAGCAGCGCCCGCTGTCGCGCGGAAAGGGGGCGTTTTACGATGCGCCTTGCGGGTTGATAGCGAGTCGCAATACTCTCGACTCCCCCGAGCAAGGGGTCGTCCTTTGGATCGGTAACGAGCCGGAAGATGCCCTTTTCGACGTCGAAATCCAGGATCACCAGCTTGTCGTAAAGAAATCTGTCGGCGCGGCAGGTGCCTGCTGCGAAACAGGCCGCAGTAGCCTCGTGCCAGCATTCGAGGGCATCCGGCGCGGCACGGCATCCGGTCCGGTCTTCAAGAGACAAGCTCAAGGCGTGAATCGAGGGATCGTCATAGAGAAGGATCAGCCAGCTTTGCGCGAGATACTCTGCCTGCGTCGCGAGAAAATAGCGGTCGAGAGCTTTTTTACGCAGGATGATCTTGGTGCCTGGTTCGAGGGCCGGGGCGTTGGTGACAATCGACAGAAGTTCCTTCTGGTGCATCCGCCAGGACGAGGCCCAAAGATCCTGACGCTCCATTCCGCCCCAAACCCCGAGACCGACGAAGCAGGCCGGTACGAGCAAGAGGGCGACGCGAAAGCGAGGCCACCTGTCGATCGCCCAGCCCACGGTGATCGCGATCGCAAGCGACACCCAAATGCGAGACAAGATATGGGTTCGATAGTGGAATTGGGCCAACTGGAGTCCGGCGTACGCCGCGTTGGCAATCAACGCCATCAGAACAAAAATACCCGCCAGGGAAAGCCGTCGGTCGGCGCTTGAATTTTGATGCGGCGCCGCCAGTGGAACCTGGCGAGCTCGGAGCATGAACCACACCGCGCCGACCGCCGCCGCCAGCCCCATGGCCCAGAAGGGAATCATCGCGGGCGGCCTGGAATGCCAAGGCGGGTGCGCGAAGGCCCAGCGCCAGGGTTCGAAGTTTTCGAGCCAAAGTCGGGTGGTTTGAACGATCCGCTGGGCAGGAGGCATCGACCGGATCGCCACGGCGCCGTATCCGGTCTTGAGCTGGAGGAACTGCCACTCCAACCAGACCGCCCGAGCGAGCGTAAGGCTCCAGGCCAGGATGAAAAATAGGTGCCGTCGCCACGCGGCCCGCCCGCCACGCCAAAACAGGAGGAGCGCCACGAAGGGCAGCGCGGGGAACGCAACATCGAGAGTCCAGAGGCTGATCGCGATGGCCGAGCAGGAGAGGGCCAGCCAGCCGACTCGACCGCTCGCCAGGTAGCGCAGCCCGCAACCGATCGCGACCAGAAGCGCGAGCGCGGCGATGTTGTAGCCGAGCGAGGTGAGGTTATTGGTCAGGAAGTCGCTGGTGGCGGTGAGCGTCAGGCAAACCGCCAAGAACGACATCAGCCGCTGTCCGGGAAGCAGTAGGCGGGCGACCCAACCGGCAGCGAGCGCCTGGCCAAGCCAGGTCAGGCCAAAGATCAGGTGCAGAGTCCAAATCGGCTGCGGCGTTGCGAGCGCCAGTCGGAACGGCAGGGTGTACAAGCGCCGCAGAGGCGTCACCACCGGCGTGAAGGCGGCGAGCCAGCCCTGCCCTTGAAAATCGCGCGCCAACCGAAGCAGCAGCGCGTCGTCCTGCCACAGGCCTCGCAACGGCGCCGTCAATCCCCAAACCAGCAGCAGCAGGACGAAATAGAGAACGCCGTCGGTGTTCATTCCCGCCGCGATCCGGCGCACCAGGGAACGGGGTACTTTGGTCTGCGGGATTGCGGGTCGGTTTTCCATCAAGGTGGCCTGCGGTGCCAAATGTCTGTCGCGATGGTAGCAGCGAACCGAGGCGCCCAGACCTCGAGCGCCGGGAGCGCCGGGAGCGATCGCTACCGGCGCCCTCGGCAGGTTGGATCATTCCGCGCACTCCGCCGAATGCGTCCCTTGCCGGAATCCGACTTCCATTCCCTCCGGAAGCTTCTTGTTCAAGGCGGAGAGGGCAAAGTCGATGCTGCCGGTCAAGGCCTTTCCAAACTCCGGACTGAGTTTCGGCGAAAGCTCGGCGATGGTCGCCAGGATCCGAAGATCTTTCGCGAACTCGAACGGCTTGTCGTCCAGAATCAGCCACGGCGGCGGATCGGGTTGGGGAATGCGCCAGTCGGGATTGACGTAGACGGGAATCTCGACGCAGATTCGGTGCCCGGCTGCCGGGATGGGGCCGGTGGGTTCGAAGAAGCAAATGATCATGGGTGGCATCCTCGACTTGGAAGTCGGCCGCGATTTTCGTGGCCGCTATCCAGGCATTTGCAGGAAGCCGCCAGGTTTGGACCAAAAATCCGCAAAAGGCACTCGCTGCGGCATAGAGCGCCCGAGGCGCGGCACCGGGCGAAACGGTGGAGCCGCTGCTCGGCGCTCCATGTGGCTTCTGCACGCGATAGCGGCTTTCCGGCCCTAACGAAGTCTTCCACCAGAGAAATCTTTCGAGCCGCCGCCGCAGAACCGCCGCCAGAACGGCCGGATTTGCCGGAGCGTCGCCCGTGCGGGCCGCAAGCGGCGATCAAGCTTGAAATTTCGCCATGGCCGCGAATTCCAGCGCGGCGGGGGCTCGGTGGGACCCGTCAACCAAGCTTGCGATAAACTGCCGTTCCAGACAACCCTACGAGGTGCGGATGAGCAGCAAACTCCGTTGGCTCTGCGGCCTTTTCGTTGCATTGGTTGTGTCGATGGTTGGCGGAGCGCTCGGTGCGGCTCCGGGCTCTGTGGCCGAACCCCGTATGGTCACGGTGCGCTGGGAGTTCGCCGTGAAGGCGGCCAAGATCCCGTTGCGGGGCGAACTGAGACTCCAGCCGAAAGATTCGGCGACGGCCAAGCCGATCTCGCTGGCGATCGAAGGCGGGCACCCGGTCCGTGTCGCTCTGCCTGCGGGTTCGTTATGGGAGGCCTCGGTCGCGGCTCCGGGGTTCTGGGTGCGCCGTCTCGTGTTTCGGGTGGAAGATACCGGTGAGCCGAAACAGGTTCTGGAGGCTTGGCCGATGGGGCGTTTGGTCGGCCGCCTCGTCCTCGCCGAGCGGTCACTGCCTTTGCCCAAGCGAGTGTTGGTCGCGACCCAACAGCGCGGGGGAGCGGCGCAGAAGCGGCCGCTGCTGGAGGGAACGAGCGATTGTCCGGTCGATCCGGAGGGGCGTTTCGAATGCCGAATACCCAGTTCAACCTTTGATCTGAGGATTTTGGCGGATTCTTTCGTTTCGACCTATGCGTGGGATGTTGCGATCCCCGAAAGCGGAGAGGCGGACTTGAAGACGCTGACCCTCCGCCGCGGCGCGTCGCTCGCCGGATGGGTGGAGCCGGTTGCCGGCGAGGTCGTGGACCCCGAGCGGTGCCGGGTCGTGCTGACTCCCCGCGTCCGCGTGGACCCCGAGGATCTACGGGCGGTCGAGGAGGTTTCCCGGATGAACCGTGAAGCCAAAGTCGACGCGCGGGGCTTCTTTCAGGTTATGGACGTCATTCCCGGCGAATACGAGGTCCATGCCAAGCAGGGCGGTGCGGTTTCCGATCCCAAAAAATTTGTCGACGTTTCGAAGGACGACGAAACGTACCTCTACGAACCGTTTCGCCTCGAACCTCCGCTCGATCTTGAAATCGCGGTCAATCCGGCAAAAGACTGGCATGGCAAGCACTGGGTCGTTTATCTGGAACGGTCTGGATTTCAGCCCGAGACGTCGGTCAGCGCGTTCACCTCGGAAGAGGGAATTGCCCGATTCCCAGGCCAGAACCGAGGTTCCTTCGACGTCGCGATCTCCGATGCGGTGGGGGAGGGGAGGCTCGCCAGCCGCGATCTGTTCTTCGACGCCGCGACCGCACGGCGCTCGTTTCAGATCTCTTGGGTGGAGGTCAAAGGGCGGATCCGCCAAGGCGGCCGTCCGCTTTTCGCCGACCTCCGGTTCGACGGGGCAGACTCCGCGGTGGGCCTTCTTCACAGCGATGAAAAGGGAAGATTTTCAGGCATCCTGATCCGCGACGGGTGGTGGCTAATCAAGGTGAAAGCGCCAATCGCCGGCCTGACTCTCGAATTGCTTCGAACGATCGAAGCTCGGGACGGTCGAGCCGAGATCGAGATCGAACTCCCGGATACCCGGATCTTCGGACGGGTGGTCGATGCCACAGGTCATTCGGGGGCCAAAGCGATGGTGACCGTCGTCGGCAGCGGCGGGGCGATGCAGTGGATTTTCGCCGACCCTTCCGGCCGCTTTGAATTCCGTGGCGTCGAACCCGGTACGCTGTCGGTCGGAGCCGAGGCCCGGCGGGGCGGATTCTTCAGCGAGGAGCGGTCGCTCACCCTGATGGCAGGTGGGGAATTGGGGCCGATCGAGTTGGCGTTGCGAGCCCCGGAGCGATTTGTCGGGCAGGTGCTGTCGGACCGCGGTGCGGAGCGCCGCGCCCGAGTCACCGTGCTGGGCGTCGGCCCGCTTCGCTACGACTACGTCGACACCCGCACCGAAACCGACGGGAGCTTCGAGGCGGAAGTGCCCACCGCGAACAAGAACGCCATCGCGATCGTCGGAGCCAAGGGGACCGCCCTCAAGGCGTTCGAGATCCGGTCGGGCGAGACGGCAACTCTTTTCGTCCCGGAGACCGGCGGCACGGTCGAAGTCGATCTCGGCACGTCCTTCGCCCGGCGAACGACCGAAGGGGATCTCTCGCTCGTGCTGTTCCAGAACGGTATGGAGCTGCCAGCGCTCAAGCTCGACGACTGGACTCGCGCCCTCCGCCAACCGATTCCCAGGGGGCAGGTCCGCCGCTTCGTAGAGGTTGCACCGGCGGAGTACTCGGCGTGCCTGATCCCGGCATCCGCGCAGCCCGATCGGGTGCGAAACGGCTCATCGCCAAAGCTCGCGGTCGAGTGCCGATCCGGCACGCTCGGTCCAGGGGGGACGTTGGCTTTGGCTTTTGGGCAGGGTCTTCCTTAGCGCCGCCGAGGAGTCCGCGTCGAAGTCTTGGTCTCCGAGGCGATGAAGCGCGGAGCCGCATAAGGCCGCCAAGAACGAAACCCGCCTCGACCAAGGGAGCCTTTCCCTGGGAACGCCGAGCACCAGCTCGGCACCGAAGCGGCGAAGATGCCGAACCGGGCGAGTCGCTGCTCAGCGCCCGTCAACCTCGTCCATGATCACCAGCAAGGCGACCACGAGGAGGGCGAAGAAGCCGACCCCGAGCCGGCATCAAGGCGTCGATGCGCTCGCGGCGGCCTTGGTTTCGTCCGCCGCGATGTCGGCTTTTGGGACTTCCTTCCAGGGAGCCTCGTCGAGGGCATCCCACGACAGCTTCCAGCGACCCGCGCGAGCGTTCCACGCCGCCAGGTAGAGCCCGTCTCTGCCCGCGGCGATCGTGAATCGTCCAGGC
>JBBRUC010000132.1:0-16746 GCA_038248205.1 Thermoanaerobaculia bacterium | reverse complement strand
GCTCCAGCTCGGCGCGGGCGATGTTGTGCGCGAGATACGAGGTAAGCAATGCGACGGCATAAAAACCGAACAGGTGAACGGCCAGGTTATACGTCAGGCGCCAGATCGACGCCTCGTCCCCGGCGAAAGCGGGTAGGGGAATGGCGTGAAAGTGGATCGAAAGAAGAAGACTCGCGTACAGCACATAGGCGGCGGTGGCGACCGCCATGCCGGCCTTTCTCCGAAGCATCGTTGCGGCGACCGCGATGACGATCAGGTAGAGCATCGAGAACGGGCTCGAGATGCCTCCGACCTGGTAGACCAGGGCGGTGATCAACAACAGGTCGCCGAAAAACTGGATGTAGGCCTGCAACTGGTAGTAGCCGGACAACAGGCGAAGCAGGGCGAGATAAAGCAGCGTAGCGGCAAAAGTCAGCGCCGCGATGACATAGAGGAAGCCGTAGGGCGAAGCGCCCGTGGCGATCGTCTGGGGGTTGGTGCTCGTGTCGGCCGGCACGTGGACCGCCGAGGCCGAGGGGGTTGAATTGCCTAGCTCGGAAAGCTCCGCGGGCTGTCTCGTATCCGCCAACTGGAGGAGAAAGAAGAGCAGCAGGACGCTCCCGATCGCGACCAGGCGGATCGCGATGTACCAGCGGAGCTGACGGGCGAGGGCGGGCATCGGCATCGGCGGAGCTGAATCGGCGGCGAGAAGTCTAGAAAAAACGGAGCGATCGAGGGTCTACGAGGCGCTCGGGCGAATCTTCCACCCGAGCACCTCGTCGGTCGCCGCTCGAGCTAGCCGATCTTCGACAGGATCGAATAGAGCGGCAGATACATCGCCGCGACGATCGTGCCGATGACGACGCCGAGGACCGTAATCATCAACGGCTCGAGGAGCTTCATCAGGCCGTTGACCGCGGTATCGACTTCTTCCTCGTAGAAGTCGGCGATTTTGGACAGCATCTGATCCAGGGCGCCGGTCTGCTCGCCGACGTTGATCATCTGCACGACCATCGGCGGAAAGACCTTCGTGTCGCCGAGAGGTTCGGAAATCGTGCGCCCCTCTTCGACGCTCTTGCGGACCGACATCACGGCATCTTCGATGATCGAGTTGCCGGCTGTCTTGGCCGTGATTTCTAAGCCGTCGAGGATCGGAACGCCCGATGCCGTGAGCGTGCCCAGCGTTCGGCAGAAACGGGCGACTGCGATTTTGCGCAGCAGCATTCCGATCACCGGTACTTTGAGCAGGATGCCGTCGAGCACCCGCCTGCCGCGGTACGTCCGATGGTATTGGCGAATGAAGAAGACGAGCGCGACCAGCACGATCAGGATGAACGGGAAGAATCGCGCGACGAAGTTGCTGGCGCCGATCACCATGCGGGTGAGGAACGGCATCTCGCTGCCCAGGCCGGCAAACAGCTGTGCGAACACCGGGATGACCTTCCACAGGATGATCGTCACGACCCCCGCGGCGATCAAGATGACGGTCACCGGATAGACCAGGGCCGCTTTGACTTGGCTCTTGAGCTTGACGATCTTCTCGATGTAGGTCGAGAGGCGTTGCAGGATGATGTCGAGAATACCGCCCGCTTCGCCCGCGGCGACCATGTTGACGAAAAGGTTGTCGAAGGCCTTCGGGTGTTTGCGCATCGCATCGGCGAGCGAAGAGCCCGATTCGACGTCAGTTCGAACCGTATTGATGATCGCTCGAAACCCTTGGTGCTCCTCTTGTTCACCCAAGATCTCCAAGCACTGGACGAGCGGCAGGCCCGCGTCCAGCATGACCGAGAACTGGCGGGTGAAGATCGAGATCCGCTTCGAACCGATACCGCGCGGCAGCCGAGGCAGGATTTTGATCTCCTTGCCCTTCTCGCGCATGGTCGTCACCTGGATCTGCTGACGGCGCAGAACCGCGATGGCGGCCTCTCGATTGTCGGCGAGCAGTTGACCTTCTTGGGCCTGTCCCGTCCGCGTACGACCCTTCCAGACGAAATTGGGCATCGTCGTGCTCCTCGGGCGCCGCGACTAAGCGCGGGCCATGTCGCCCCTGTTCGGCGTGGAGACCACCACCACCGGACCGCGATTGATGATCTCTTGAAGCTCGTCGGCGTGCGAAGAGCGGGCCAGCGCGGTCTGCAGGCTGATCAGCTTTTTGAAGTAGAGGGCGGCCAAGGACTGGTTGAACGTCTGCATTCCATGTTTGGCCTGGCCTGCTTGCATCATGCCGTAGACCTGATGAATCTTGTCCTCGCGGATCAAGTTGCGGATCGCGGCGGTGGGCACCAGGATCTCCATCGCCAGCGCACGCCCCTTGCCCGATGCCCGGGGCAGCAGCGACTGGCACAAAATCCCTTCGAGGACGAATGACAGTTGAACCCGTATTTGGCCCTGTTGGTGGGCCGGGAACATGTCGATGATCCGGTTGATCGTCTGCGCCGCCGAGTTGGTGTGCAGGGTGGCGAAGGTCAGGTGCCCCGTCTCGGCGATTCGCAGCGCAGCTTCCACCGTTTCCAGGTCGCGCATTTCGCCGATCAGGACGACATCGGGATCCTGACGAAGGGCGGAGCGCAAGGCATTCGAGAAGCTGTGCGTGTCGGCGTGTAGCTCGCGCTGGTTGACGATGCACTTCTTGTGGCTGTGCAGATACTCGACCGGATCCTCGATGGTCACGATGTGCTCGTGGCGCTCCCGGTTCACCTTGTCGAGCATCGACGCGAGAGTCGTCGTCTTGCCCGAGCCGGTGGGGCCGGTGACCAACAGCAGGCCGCGAGGCTTCTCGCATAGCTGTTCGACCACGGCCGGCAGGCCGAGGTCGCGAAAGGTCTTGATCTCGAACGGAATCTGTCGGAAAGCGGCGGCGATTGCGCCGCGCTGATGAAAGACGTTCGCGCGGAACCGCGCCAAGCCCTTGATCCCGAACGAGAAGTCGATCTCCAGGTTCTCTTCCAGACGATGCTTCTGCGTGTCGGTGAGGATCGAGTAGGCGAGCTGCTTCGTTTCCGTGGGGGTCATCGGCGGCAGGTTCAAGGGCCGCAGGACGCCATCCACGCGAATCTGCGGGGGCGAGTTGGTCGTCACATGGAGGTCGGAGCCTCCCTGCTCGACCATGGACTTGAGCAGTTGGGTCAAACCCGGCGGCATTTCGGCGTAACTCCTTCGATCCTATGACTTAAGGGAGCCAATTGGCCAGATTCTACACCATTCAGAAGATCGACCAAAGAGAATAAGCTCCCCGATCTCCAACCCTGGGCCTCACCACGGGCGATCCACCTCTAGTATCTTTGGCAGCGGATGGCCGCCGACCCGCACGCCGAAGAGGCGATCGAAAAGTCCTACGACTCTCGCCTGATGCGCCGGTTGCTCGGCTACGTCCGGCCCTACCGGGGAATGACCGTGGCGGCGGTGGCGCTGATCCTCGGCGGTTCGCTTCTTCAGTTGGTCGGGCCGCTCGCCACCTCGATCGCGATCGACCTCTTCATTCGGCCCATTGGCGCCACCGGCAGCATCTCTCCCGCGGCGGTCGCGGTGAGCGACGCGCTCACAGCCCGAGGAATCTCCCCGGAAACGGTGCGGGTGGAGGGGATCGTCGCCACCGCCGTGGTCTTTCTGGTCTCGATCCTCCTGGCCTTCGTCTGCACGTACTGGCAGGGGCGGGTAATGCAGGTGATGGGTCAGTACATCATGCGCGACCTTCGAGGCCAGATCTTTCGCCAGCTCCAGCGCCTGCCGATCAGCTATTTCGACGCCAACCCGGTGGGCCGTCTGGTCACCCGGGTGACCACCGACGTCGACGCGTTAAACGAGCTGTTCGCCTCCGGCCTGGTCGCGGCGTTCGGCGACATCGTCGTTCTCGGCGGGATCGTCTGTGTGCTCTTCTGGCTCGATTGGCGGTTGGCGCTGATCGCCTTCGCGATCATTCCGCTTCTGTTCGTCCTGACGTTCTGGTTCCGGTCCCGGGTGCAGAGCAGCTTTCGAGAGGTCCGGGTGAAGATCGCGCGGATCAACGCGTTTCTTCAAGAGCACATCACCGGGATGTCGGTGGTTCAGCTTTTCGGCCGCGAGGCCGAAGCCCGGCGGCAATTCTCGACGATCAACGACGAACATCGAGAGGCCAACGTCCGCGCGATCTACTACTACGCGGTGTTCTTCCCTGGGGTCGAGTTAGTCAGCACGCTCGGCTTGGGGCTGCTGCTCTGGTATGGCGGCGGCCGGGTGACCTTGGGGCTCGCCTCGGTCGGAGCGTTGGTCGCCTTTTTCCAATACGCCCAACGGTTCTACCAGCCCCTCTCCGACCTGGCGGAGAAATACAACATCCTCCAGGGAGCGATGGCCGCCTCGGAACGAATCTTCGAGCTGATCGATACGCGGGTCGCGATTGAGAGCCCCGCCGCCCCCTACCGGCCGAGCGAATCGCTCGATCCCGCCCTGGCGGGCGGTGTCACGCCGAACGCCACCCGCGGCTCGATCGAGCTTAAGGGGGTCACGTTCTCGTACAAACCCGGCGATCCGGTGCTGCGCGACGTTTCGTTTCGGGTCGAACCCGGCCAGACGGTCGCGGTGGTCGGCCACACGGGGGCCGGCAAGAGCACTCTTGCCAATCTGCTGCTCCGTTTCTACGACGTCGAGCAGGGTGCGGTGCGGGTGGACGGCATCGACGTGCGCGAATGGGATCTTCGAGAGCTGCGACGAAGCATCGCCCTGGTGCTCCAGGACGTTTTCCTTTTCTCGGGCTCGATCGGTTCGAACATCCGGCTCGGTGAGCCATCGATCGACGAAGCCCGCCTTCGATGGGCCGCCGAGGAGGTTCACGCCCTCGACTTCATCGAGCGCCTTCCGAACGGATTCGACACCCTCGTCCAGGAGCGCGGCGCCGGCCTCTCCGTCGGGCAGAAGCAGTTGGTCGCGTTCGCTCGGGCGCTCGCGTTTGATCCGCGGGTTTTGATCCTTGACGAGGCGACCTCCTCGATCGACACCGAAACGGAGCAGCGGATTCAGGCGGCGCTCGAAAGGTTGCTGGTCGGCCGGACCAGCCTGGTGATCGCCCATCGTCTGTCGACCATCCAGCGGGCGGACAAGATTCTGGTTCTGCACAAGGGCGAGCTGCGCGAGCAGGGCACCCATCAGCAGCTGCTCGCCGCGCGCGGCATCTATCACCGGCTCTATCGGCTGCAGTATCAAGCGCAGGAAGCGGCGGAGCGCAAACGGGCGGGTCAAACCGAGACCCCGGCGCAAGAGGTGGCGATTTGACCCGGCCGTTCCCCACTGACCTCCGTTTCGGTCGCTTGGCGGAGGCGTCCTTGGCCCACCTCGCCCGCTTTGCTACGATAGCGGCAGGCTCCCGAAACTAGAAGTCGACCCCGGCGCCCCCAACCGACGAGATGAACTATCCCGGCAATCCCGCACTCGGCACCGACGTCAAGCAACGAATCGTTGCGACGTTTACCCAAACGCTCGACCTGGCGATCGCCGGTAATCGGCAGGAGGCCCTGCTCGGCTGCGATTTCGTGCTGCGGATGGATTCGCAATTCGAACCGGCTCGGCGGCTCCAGGAGCGAATTCACGCCAGTTCCGGCGCCCTCTCGCATGAGGCGCTCGCGGACTTAAGTCCCACCGTAGCGGCAGCGCCGACGGCGGTCGCCGACGACGATCTCGGGTTTCTTCCCGGCCTGGATGACCTTGATGGCGTCGAGCCGCTCAGCGACTTCGTCGCCGCGGACCGCGGTGGCCTGCGCGACGAGTTCGAGCAGCTGTTCGCGGAAGGTCGATACGACGAGCTCGTCTCCCGAGCCCACCAGGAGAGCGCCGCGTTGGCGAGCGAACCGAGCCTCGGGCAACTCGCGATGGCGGCGCAAGAGAAACTCGAATCGGCTCCGTATGTCGCCAAATTCCTCGCGGCGGCCCGCGCCGCTCTCGCGGCCGGCCAAGCGGCCGAAGCGGAACGCCAACTCGAAAAGGCCCGTTCTCTCGATCCCGACAATCGGGAGATTGGCGAGATCGCCCGTTCGATGGCGGGCCCCGGGGGGGCCGACGAGGCCTCGTTCTTCACTCTGGAGTCCGCCGCACCGACGGCATTGCCCTCCCTGGAGCCGACCTCCGCCGCGCCGCCCGCGCAGAGCTACGCTTCGGAAGGCGATCGCCGAATCGCCCAGTTGCTGGCCGAAGGGGATGCGGCCTTCGACCGAGGCGATCCGCAGGCGGCGATCGATTCCTGGTCGCGAATCTTCCTGATCGACATCGATCACGACGAAGCCGCGCGGCGAATCGAGCGCGCCCGAAGGCTCAAGGCGGAGAGCGAGCGTCAGGTCGAAGAGGTCTTCCACGACGGTCTGTCCTCCGGCGAAGCCGGCGATCTCGTGGCCGCGCGCCGGGCGTTCGAGCGAGTGCTGGAACTGCAACCGACCCATCTGGCGGCGCGCGAGCAGCTCCAGCTGCTGGACGCGGGCCAGGCGCCGGCCCCGCGGCCCCCGGCGCACGGTGGCGAGGCGCTCGACCCTTTGGGTCCGAGCTTCGACAGTGCGCCCCCCGCCGACCTCAAGGAAGAGATCCTGGTTCCGCCCGAAGAGGCGGCCGATCAGCCGAGACGAGAGCGCAAAGATAGGACGACCGGAGCGGTGCCCGCGGCTCCGGCACCTGCCCGAGCGAAGCGTACGTTCGTTCTGGTTGGCGCGGGCGTCCTTACCTTGGTGCTCGTCGGCGCCTGGCTGCTGTTCCAGAACTGGGACCAGTTGTTCCCGAACTCGGACAATGAGGTTCCCGCGCAGGCGTCTTCCGCCGACGCGATCGAGCGGGCCAAGAAGCTTCAAGAGCAGGGCAAGGCGGCGATCGCGGTCGCGCAGTTGAAACGGATCCCGCCGACCGACCCGCTCTACGCCCAGGCGCAAGAGCTGATCAAGACCTGGGACGTGCCCGTGGCGCCTCCCGAGGCGGAGGCTCCCTCTCCCGAGCAGGCGGCACTGCGCGACCAGGTGCTCGATCAGGCGCGAGAGGCCTATACCTCGCGGGCCTATCTGCTGGCCGCCGAGCGCTTCAAACAGGGGGCCGGAATCGCCCCCCTCGAAGGGACGGACGCCGAACTGTTCGAGGACGCCAAGAAGCAGCTGCTTCCGATCACGACCCAGATCCAGCTGTTCCGCGACCACGAGTGGGACCTCCTGTTGCCTCAGCTCTGGCGGCTGCGGGAGTCGTCGCCTAGTCCCGACATCGACCGCATGTTGATCGAGAGCTACTACGACCTGGGCGTGCGAGAGCTGCAGAGGACAAATCCGACCAAGGCGCTCGAAGATTTTCGCGAGGCGGCCAAGTTGGTGCAGGGCGACGCGGACCTGCAACGCAACATCGAGTTCGCTCAGGCCTACCAGAAGCGCGAGCCGGATCTCCTCTACCGGATCTACGTCAAATACCTTAAGGTCCGCTGATGGCGCGTTCCGGTCGGGGTTCCAAGCTACCGCCGGACGAGCCCGTGCTCTTCGACCTGCCGCTCGGTCCTCCCGACGAGTCCTCCGAGTACGAGTTGCAGCCGCCCCGGCCTTCCGCCCGGAAGCCCTCTGCCAGATCGGCTCCTCCCGAGCCGAACGCTCTCTTGCCCTTCGAGGAACCGGAGCCGGCACCCAGGTATCCTCAGGCGGTTCCCCCACCCCGCGGGGAGCGAAGCCTGGTCCAGGAAGAGGATGACGAGGAAAGTCTCGCGGCGCCCGATTCCTCGGTTTTCCCTTCCGGCCGAGAGCGTTGGATCGCGGGGGCCGCGGACCTGGTGGTTCACGCGGCGGTGCTGGTGATCGCGGTGATCGGCGTTCGGGCGATGGGTATTCACCCCGCGCCCGTGCACGCAGCGGCGTTCGCGCTCTTCCTCACCGCGTTTTCTTTTCTCTATACCGTGATTCCGCTCGCCTTCTGGGGCCAGACTCTCGGCATGGGCTGGATGCGAACGATCGCCCGGGATCGCGACGGCCAGGCCTTGACGTTCGATCAGACCGCGCGTCGATGGCTGGGAGGTTTGATCGTCGCCGGTCTTCTCGGATTGCCGGTCTGGCTCGCCTTGCGTGGCCGCTCGCTCACCGACTGGGTGAGCGGTTCGATCACGCTACGAGCCAACGGCGCCAACCTTGAGAGCGAGCCGGACTACGGCGCGGCCTGATCGAGCCGCCCGGCACCCAACCGAACCGCGCGCAGCCGTCCCGGCGAACCCGGCTCGGCCCACGCGACCAACAAATGCTCTCCGTTGAGTACAAGCCGCGGGAATCCGCTGGTCCGGGCCGAATCCGTCATTGTGACCGTGATCGGCGCGGCGGCCGAGTCGGAGGGCGCAACCCGCGCGAGGCGCAGGGCCACCTTCCCCGCTGCGTCGGCGGCGCGGCCAAGCCACGAGACGATCGCCCGGCCCTCTCGGTCGATCGCCACGTCGACGCGCCCGAGGGGCGCTTCGGTATCGATCGGGATCGGCGTCGAAAACGTCGCGCCGGAGTCCTCCGAGAAAGCGAGTAGGACGCGCGGAGAAGGAGCGCCGGTAAACCAGGCGACCGCCACCCGTCGATCCGACGCCGCGACCGCCGGGCCGTTTACCGGGCAGCCTTCGATGTGCCAGCGATCGGCGTGGACGAGGGCCTGCTCGCTCCAACCCTCCCGGGTGAGGCGCCGGATCGCGATGTCGCGAATCTCGCCGACCGAGCGGTCGCGATAGACCACGACCGGTCCGTCGGACGTCATCGCGGCGTCGGTCTGGCAGCAGTCGCAAACTCGATCGTCGAGCAACTCCTCGGCCGTCGAGCCGCGCTCCGGATCGACGAGGGAGGAGAGCAACGTCATCGGGCCGCCCCCGGGCATGCCACGGCCGTCGAGCCAGAAGGCGCGAAACCCACCCCCCTCGGCGGGCAGCCAAGAGGCGAAACCGTGCTCGGCCGGGGAGTGATCCGTGGGTAGCCATCCGAGCGGTCGCCATGTCGCTCCGCCGTCGGTTGTGCCGGCGAGGGCGATCGAATAGGCATACTTTTCCGTGCCGGAAACGGCAAGCCAATGAGCGATCCCTGAGGTTTCGTTCGCGGCGACGGCCGGAAAGTCCGCCCAGTTGGCGAACAGGCCGTCGCCTTCCGCGACGGTCACCGGCGCGGTCCAAGACGAGCCGCTGAATCTAGAGACCCGCAAACGCCAGCGCTCTCCTTCTGTCTCGCGACCGACCCTCTCGTCCGCCGGCTCAAGCCAGGAGAGCATTGGCGCGTCGTTACCTCGAGCAAAGCTCGCCCCCATCGAACCCGGAAGCGCCGGGGGATCGATCGATTCGATGCCGGCAGTCGATGGCGTGGGAGCCCAGGCGGGGGCCGGCCCTTCGCGTACGCAGCCCGGAACCAGCACGGCGAGAGCGACCAGCCCCAAAAGACGGGAGGTCGCGGAAGCTTTCCGGTTCGATCGCAAGCGATGCACCCGGATCCCTAGGGCTGGACCGTGGGCTTAAGCTCCAAGCGCACGTCCGCCAGATTGCGCGACAGCGTGATCGCGAGAGGTTTCGCCGAAGGGTCGGTCGAAAGCCAAAGCTCCAGCTTTCCTTTCCAGCGCCTCTGTTCGGGAAGATCGTATCCGCGGATCACGAAGTGGCGGGCCAGCACCTGGCGTCCGCCGATCGAGCGCTGCTCGACCCCTTGCGGAACGATCTCCACCGGATACGTTTTGCCATCCGACCAGATTTCGATTCGGCGCGTGGTGCGCGGCGGATTTCGTCGGATCGAGTAGATTCCGGCGGCGACATCGAGTACCCCCGATCGATCGACCGACTCGTCCTTCGACTTCGTCTCACCGCGCCAATGGTACGAACTCCAGGCACGAATCGGCTTGAGGGTCTCGGCATCGACCTCCGAGCCATAGCGGAAGTAGTCGCCGCTTTGGCTGTCCGGCGAGGTGATCGTCAACTCGGAATGGAGATGACCGTTCGGCTCGATCCTGAAAACTAGCGAACCGTCCCCCTGCCCCGGCAGGAAGATGCTCGCGAGCCGGCCGACGAAATTGCTCAGCTCCCAGTGGTAGCGGAAATCCTCGTCGAGCGGCCGAACCTGAGCACCCACCGGGACGACGATGGACAGGCCGAACGCCAAGGCGAGCAGGCGACGCGAAAGGCCGCGCCGCAAGCCACGACGGCAGAACAGAGAGATCAGAGTTTTCTGGCTCAAAACATCCCCAACTGGAGTCGAGCCGCCTCGGTCATTCGCGACGGATCCCACGCAGGCTCCCAGACCAGCTCGACCTCCGCCTCGGTCACTCCGGGCACCCCCGCCACTTTATCCTTGATCTCGCCGGGCAAAGTACCGGCAACGGGACAGGCGGGAGCGGTCAGGGTCATTTGAATGTGTACGTGCCCGCCCGCCTGAACGTCGAGGTCGTAGATCAATCCGAGCTCGTAGATGTTGACCGGAATCTCCGGATCGAAGATCGTCTGGAGGACCTCGACGACGGCATTTTCCAGCGCCTCCTCGGTCCTTTCGGCCGGCAGATCCGAGAGGGTGGTTTCGGTCCTAACGTCTGGACTCTCGATCATCTCACTCCGTCCTCACTTCGGTTGGCTCGCCCGCCAGCGCCGATTCGAGCGCCCGCCAGGCGAGGGTCGCGCACTTGACCCGCATCGGAAACTCCCGCACGCCGGCAAACGCCGCAAGCTTGCCCAACTCCACCTCGGAAGCCTCGTCCGCGAGAGGCGAACCGGTGGTCTGCGCCAGGAACGCCCCGAGCAGGCGCCGCACCTCTTCGACACTTTTGCCGGCAACCGCCTCCGTGAGCATCGAGGCCGAAGCGACCGAGATCGCGCAGCCCGAGCCCTGAAACGCCGCCTCTCGGATCGTGTCGCCGCGAAGATCGAGCATCAACGAGACCCGATCGCCGCACAACGGATTGTGCCCCTCTGCCCGGTGGTTCGCTTCCGGAAGATCGTGGAAGTTTCGCGGCTTGCGGGTGTGATCCAAGATCAAGTCTTGGTACAGATCGCGAAGGTCGTCGGCGGGAGTACTCAAAGAAACACCTCCCGGACTTGGTGCAGTCCGGCGACGAGCGCGTCGATCTCGGCCCTCGTGTTGTAGAGGCCGAAAGAGGCGCGCACCGCCGAGCTGATTCCCAAGCGGGCCATCAGCGGCTGGGCGCAGAGGTGACCCACCCGTACCGCGATTCCCTGGGCATCGAGAATCGTGCCGACGTCGTGAGGGTGAACTCCGGGGAGCACGAACGAGATCGCCGAGGCCCGCTCCCTTGGGCTGCCGAGCAGGCGGAGGCCGGCCATCTCGCTCAATGCCGCGAGCGCGTAGTCGACCAGAGAGCTTTCCCAGGCGGCGACTTCCTCGCGGCCGAGGCCGCACAGATAGTCGAGCGCGGCAGCCAGGCCGATCACCCCTTCGAGGTTGAGCGTGCCAGGCTCGAAACGACTCGGCGGATCGACGAACTCGGCGCCGTCGAACGTCACGGTCGTCACGATGCCGCCGCCGGTCTGCCACGGAGGCATGGCGGCGAGAATTTCACGCCGTGCCCAAAGCACGCCGACGCCGCTCGGGCCATAGACCTTGTGGCCGGAAAAGGCGTAGAAATCGCAGCCCAGCTTTTGAACGTCCAGATCGACGTGCGGTGCCGCTTGTGCTCCGTCGACCAACAGCAGCGCCCCCACCGCGTGAGCGGCTTCCGCCATCTTGGCGACCGGCAGAACCGTACCCAAGACGTTCGAAACGTGGGCGACGGCGCAAAGGCGGGTGCGGGAGGAGAGTCTCGCGGCGAAATCCTCCAGGCTCACCTCGCCGCGCTCGTCGATCGGAACCACGACCAGCCGCGCTCCTTTTTCGGCGCACAGCCGCTGCCAGGGGATCAGGTTGGCGTGGTGCTCCAGCTCGGTGAGGAGGATCTCGTCGCCCGGGCCGACGTTGGCCCGACCCCAGCTCGCCGCGACTAGATTGATCGCCTCCGTGGTGCCGCGCACGAAGACGATCTCCTCGGCGCCGGAAGCAACCAGGAAACCGGCGACCGTCCCGCGCGCTCGTTCAAAGGCGTCGGTCGCCCGTTCGGCCAACGAGTGAACGCCGCGGGATACGTTGGCGTAGGAGTGGCGATAGCAATCGGCGACCGCCGCGATCACCCGCTCGGGTTTCTGGGTTGTGGCGGCGTTGTCGAGATAGGCGAGCGGCCGGCCGCGGACCGTTTCCTTAAGAATCGGAAACTCCGCCCGCACGGCGTCCAGATCGTAGGCCGGAGCCGCCGCGCAAGGCGCGATCGGCGCCTCGTGGACCTCAAGGCTCGCGGTGTTCATTTCGATCAGACCGCCTGGCGCACCACTTCGCCCCCGGGCAGACGGGCAAAGAGAAACTCTTCGAGCGCCCGGCGCACCGGCTCGACCGGAATCCGCTCGACCAGCTCGCTCGCGAAGGCGTAGGTCAGGAGGCTCTGGGCCGCTTCGAGTCCGATGCCGCGCGAACGGAGGTAGAAGATCGCATCTTCGTCGAGCTGGCCGACCGTCGAGCCGTGGGTACACTTGACGTCATCGGCGTAGATTTCGAGCTGCGGGTTGGAATTGGCGATTGCCTCGGCGGACAGCAGCAGGTTGCGGTTCGACTGCTTGGCATCGGTCTTCTGCGCGCCTCGGTGGACGTAGATGAGACCGTTGAACACCGCCCGCGCCTTGCCGTCGAGCACCCCTTTGTACAGCTCGTGGCTGTCGCAGTGGGCCGCGACGTGCTCGACCTTCATGTGGTTGTCGACCAGCTGGCGCCCCTCGGCGAGATAGAGGCCGTTCAGAATACAGTCGGCGCCCTCTCCGGCGAGCACGGCGTGAAGGTCGTTTCTGACGATGCCGCCGCCAAGCGAGATCGAATGCGAGGCGACCCGGCTGGACCGCTCCTGATGAAGCTCGAACGCCGCGACGTGAAACGCTTCGGGATCCTCTCGCTGGACCTTCACGTGACGAAGGTTGGCGTTGGCGTTCGCGACGATCTCGGTGACCGGCACGGTGAGCGAGGCGCCACCCGCTCCAACGATCCCGGCATAGGTTTCAACGACCACCGCCTCAGAGTCCTCGGAAAGGACGATCAGGTTGCGCGGGAAGGACATCACGCCGCCGGTCGCCACGAACAGCAGGTGAATCGGCGCCTCGATCCGCGCGCCGCGCGGCAGCAGCAGGCAGGCACCGTCGAAAAACAGGGCGGCGTTCAACGCGGCGAACCCGTGGGTGTCCGGCCCGTCGCCCGAGCGGTGCTCGCCCAGGTGCTGCGTAACCTCCTCGCGCTGCGCCTCGATCGCCTCGGCGAGGCGTCCGACGAAAACGCCCCCCGGAAGATCCCCGACAAACGACAACCCGGGCGCGAACCGGCCGTCAACGAAGGTGAGCCGCGCGGCGGTGCCGGAAAAAACCCAAGGCGCGATCGCCTCGATGCCGAGCCCCACCACCTCGCTAGAAGCGGGGCCGAAGCTCGCTTTCGCGATCGGGGCGACGTTGGTGAAGCGCCATTCTTCCTCGCGGGTCGAAGGAAAGCCGACCGCCGCGAAACGTTCGATCGCCCGACGGCGCATCTCGGCCACCCGGGTCGGCTCGGCCGTCCGCTCGGGCTCCAAGCGCGCGAACTCGTCGAGATAGAGCTGCGTGGGACCGGCGGCACGAGGAGCTGCGGCCGGCTCGATCGAAGTCGGGCTCATCACCGCGGCCCTCAAGCACTCACCGGCTGGTCGAGAGCGAGCGCGGCTTCCTTCTCGATCCAGCCGTAGCCTTTGGATTCGAGTTCGAGGGCCAGCTCTTTCCCGCCGGAGCGGACGACCCGGCCGTCCACGAGGACGTGAACCCGGTCGGGCACGATGTAGTCGAGCAGGCGCTGGTAGTGGGTGATGACCAGGAACGAGCGCTCCGGGCCGCGCAAAAGGTTCACGCCCGCCGAAACGATCCGCAACGCGTCAATGTCGAGGCCGGAATCGGTTTCGTCCAGCACCGCGAAGCGCGGTTCGAGCACCGCCATGTGGAAGATCTCGTTGCGCTTCTTCTCGCCGCCGGAGAAGCCTTCGTTCACCGGCCGGTGGAGCAGGCCGTCGTCCATCTGGACCAGCTTCATTTTCTCGCGCACCAGCTTGAGAAAATCGACCGCGTCGATTTCGGGCAGGCCGCGGTGCTTGCGCACGGCGTTCAACGCCGCCTTCAAGAAATAGGTGTTTGAGACGCCGGGGATCTCCACCGGATATTGAAAGGCCATGAACACGCCTTCGCGCGCTCGGATCTCCGGGTCCATGTCAAGCAGATCCTGGCCGTCGAGCAACACTTCGCCCTCGGTCACTTCATAGGCCCCATGCCCCGCAAGTACGCGGGCCAAGGTGCTCTTGCCCGAACCGTTCGGGCCCATGATCGCGTGGACCTCGCCGGCACCGATTTCGAGATCGACTCCGTGGAGGATCTCGACCCCGCCGACGTTTGCATGCAGATTCTTGATTTGGATCATGCGTTCTGTTTCAGCCGGCCGTCTCAGCCGACGCTCCCTTCGAGGTTGACCGCGAGCAGCTTCTGCGCCTCGACGGCGAATTCCATCGGCAGTTCGCGAAAGACTTCCTTACAGAAGCCGTTGACGATCATCGAGACGGCATCCTCGGTCGCGATGCCGCGTTGATTGCAATAGAAGATTTGGTCCTCGCCGATTTTCGACGTCGTCGCCTCGTGTTCCATCCGGGCGGTGGGGTTCTGGACGTCGATATACGGGAAGGTGTGGGCGCCGCAGCGATCGCCGATCAACATCGAATCGCACTGCGAGTAGTTGCGCGCACCGTCCGCCCCTTTGAGGATGCGCACCGCGCCGCGATAGGTGTTCTGCCCCTCGCCCGCCGAGATCCCTTTCGAGACGATCGTGCTCCGGGTGTTCTTGCCGATGTGGATCATCTTGGTTCCCGTATCGGCCTGCTGCTTGCCCTTGGTGAGGGCGACCGAGTAGAACTCGCCGATCGAGCCGTCGCCCTTCAAGATCACGCTCGGGTATTTCCAAGTGATCGCCGAGCCGGTTTCGACCTGGGTCCAGGAGATCTTCGAATTCGCCCCCTCGCATTTGCCGCGCTTGGTGACGAAGTTGTAGATCCCGCCCTTTCCCTCGGCGTCCCCCGGGTACCAGTTCTGGACGGTCGAGTACTTGATCTGGCCGTTGCCCAGCGCCACCAGCTCGACCACCGCGGCATGCAGCTGGTTCTCGTCGCGCTTGGGGGCGGTACACCCTTCGAGATAGGAGACGTAGGCCCCCTCGTCCGCGATGATCAACGTCCGCTCGAACTGGCCGGAGTTCTGCGCGTTGATCCGGAAGTAGGTCGAAAGCTCCATCGGGCAACGTACACCTTTCGGCACGTAGACGAACGAGCCGTCGGAAAAAACCGCGGAGTTCAAGGTGGCAAAGAAGTTGTCCGAATAGGGGACCACCGACCCGAGGTACTTCTGGATCAGCTCGGGGTACTCGTGAACCGCCTCGGAGAAGGAGCAGAAGAGGACGCCCTTTTCCGCCAGCTGCTTCTTGAACGTGGTCGCGACCGACACGCTGTCGAATACCGCATCGACCGCCACCCCGGCGAGAATCGCTCGTTCGCGCAGCGGAATGCCCAGCTTCTCGTAGGTCGCGAGCAATTCGGGATCGACCTCGTCCAGGCTCTTCGGTCCGTCGGTCTTCTTCTTGGGCGCCGCGTAGTAGTACATCGACTGGTAATCGATTTTCGGGTACTTGACGTTCGCCCACGTCGGCTCGGTCATGGTCAGCCAATGGTGGTAGGCCTTGAGCCGCCATTGGAGGAGCCAATCGGGTTCGTCCTTTTTGGCCGAAATCATTCGGACCACCTCTTCGGACAGGCCGAGCGGGAAGATTTCCTGCTCGATCTCGGTCACGAAGCCGAACTTATAGTCCTGCTGGATGGATTGTTCGATCGTGTCGGTTGCAGTCTGCATGGGTCTAAACGTCCATTCTCAAAATAGGTAGATCAAAAGCTCAGGCGGCCGGCGCGGCGGCCGTGCCGCGGCCAAGCTGAACCAGCCGCGCGCCGAGATCGGCGCCGCTTGGCGGGGTCATCTCGGCGAGCGAGATTTGGTCGAGCGCCTCTTTGAGCGCATGGTTGATCCGCTGCCAGTTGTTGCGCGTCGGACAGACCCTCTCGTGGGAACATTCGCCCGAGACGTCGATGCATTCGGTGATCGCGATCGGCCCTTCGAGCGCCGAGATCACCTGGGTCATGGTGATCTCTTCCGCCGGCTGGGCCAATCCATAGCCGCCCCGTACTCCTCGATGCGACGCCAAGAGACCCTCGCGGGTGAGCAGCTTGAGCGTCTTGCTCACCATGGGAAGAGGCAGTCCCGCCTCAGCCGCCAGCTCCGGCGCATTGAACGTCCGCTCCGGATGCGCCGCCAGATGGGTCAGCAGGACGATCCCGTAGTCGGTCTGTTTGGTGATTCGAATCATGGGTCTGCCGGTTCCGGTATCTCGTGTGGGTCTTCGCCCTCGGAAGATTCGGAGAGCCGTCTGCCTAAACAGGACTGAAACAGTCCGAATTCCGAATCTTACGCGGATACGGCTTGAGAAGCGAGGGCGACTCCTATAGGTCTCCCGATCGGCCTGCCGCTCCCCCGCCCAGGGTCCGCCCGGCGGGGTCTGGCGAATTCGATTTCGGGGATCAGAAATTCGAATTCGGCCGCCGGAAATTCGAATTCGAGACCGCGGAAATGGAATTCGGCGCTGTCGAAATCGAATTTCTGATCCCCGAAATCGAATTCGCCAGTCAGAAAATCGAATTCGCCAGTCAGAAAATCGAATTCGCCAG
>JBBRUC010000131.1:0-16877 GCA_038248205.1 Thermoanaerobaculia bacterium | reverse complement strand
GTCGGCATCGCCTTCCGGGACATCACGGAGAACTTTTTGGCCAGCATCTTCCTGAGCATGCAGCAGCCGTTCGAGAAGGGCGACCTCGTCGAAATCGTTGGAATCACGGGCTATGTCCAGCAATTGAACGTCCGCACGACGGTGCTGATGACTCTCGACGGCAATCTCGTGCAAATCCCCAACGCCACGGTTTACAAGACCACAGTGCGAAACTTCACCGCCAATCCCAACCGGCGCGAGAGCTTCGTCGTCGGCATCGGTTACGACGCCGCGATTGATGAAGCCCAGGAGGTCGCCCTGAAGGTGCTGGTGGATCACCCGGCGGTCTTGAAGGAGCCAGAGCCCTGGGTTCTGGCCGACGACCTGGGCAAAGCGACCGTCAATCTAAGAATCTACTTTTGGATCAATGGCCATGAACATAGCTGGCTCAAGGTGCGGTCTTCGGTCATCCGGCTCGTAAAACGCGCTTTTCAGCAACAGGGCATCAGCATGCCGGACGAAGCCCGAGAAGTCGTTTTTCCGCGTGGCGTCCCCGTCACGATGCTCGACGCGAAGCAGGAGCCGACGAAGGACCCTGGATCGCTTACATCATCGGGCGACGCACCGCGCCCGGAAGGATTGGACGCGGTGTCCACCAAGGCGGAAGCGGGGTTGTCCAACGAGGCCGGCATCCTTGAGGAGCAGGCCCGTCGAGCCAAGCCGGTGGACGAGGGGGAGAATCTCTTGGGGGCCAACACCGGCGTTCGCTGACTTCGACCCGGGTCACCTACCGGTCGGGTCGCTCGCCAGCGCGTAGCTCGTGCTCCGCCCCCCTTCCAGGCCGCGGACCAGCACGCCACACTCGACGAGATCGAGAATGTCTCGCAGGGCTGTGTCCGGCGAGCACTTGGCGATCTTTGCCCATTTCGAGGTCGTGAGGGCGCCCTCGAAGCCGTCGAGTAGACGATTGAGCAGGAGGCGCTGGCGGGCATTGATTTCGACGGCTTGGAGCGCCTGCCAGAAGCGGGCTTTGGCAAGGACGAGGGCGAGCGTCGTCTGGGCGCCGTCGATGGCGCGGCCGAGGCAGGCGAGGAACCAGTCGAGCCAGGGGGTGAGGTCCAGGGTGCCCTTCTGCGTCTGTTCCAGAATGTCGTAGTACGCCTTGCGCTCCCTCCGGATTTGCGCCGACATACTGTAGTAGCGCTGGGGGCTTCCCTCGGAACGCGCCAGCACGAGATCCGCGATCGCGCGGGCGATGCGGCCGTTGCCGTCGTCGAACGGATGGATCGTCACGAACCAGAGATGCGCGAGCCCGGCCTTCAAGACGAGGTCGACGCCGGTTCGAGGGTCGGTGTCGTTGATCCAATCGAGAAACCCGCTCATCTCCTGATCGAGCTTCGCGGCGGCCGGCGCTTCGAAATGCACCCGTTCGTGCCCGATCGGGCCGGAGACGACCTGCATCGGACCCGTGCCGTCTTCGCGCCAGGCGCCGGTTCGGATCTTTCGCATTCCGCTGCGGCGGGTGGGAAATAAAGAGGAGTGCCAGGCAAAGAGCCTCTCGGCGGAAAGCGGCTGGTCGTAGTTCCGCGTGGCGTCAAGCATCATTTCGACAACGCCTTCGACATCGCGGTCGGGTGCCTTCAGACCTCCGATTTCCAACCCAAGACGGCGCGCGACCGACCAGCGCACTTGTTCGGCGTCTAGCACCTCGCCCTCGATCTCGCTGCTCTTGACCACGTCTTCCGTCAGGGTTTGGAGGACGGCTTCCTGTCACAGCGGGGATCCGAGAGCTTCCATGTGGCCGATCAGGCGACCCTGTTGATGACGTACGGTGGCGAGGAGCTTCGCCACCCTTTCGGAGTCCCAACGGAACTGGGGCCAGTCCGGTTGGTCGTAAATGTACGGACTCTTTCGCCGCATAATGTGCGGTGATTATAGCAGCGAATCACCAGGCGCTTCCTCAGCCGATGGATGACCTGGCCGACACCGGATCGGCTCGATCAGGACCGCTGACGCCACCGCTTGCACAGGTTCGCCGCCGCCGGCTCCCATTCCGGAAACTGAAACTCGAATCCGGCCTTGAGTAGTCTTCCCGGCACCACCCTCCGGCTCTTCAAAATCAACTCGGTTTCCGTGCGCAGGAAGAGGGCGCCGAGTTCCAACATCCAGCGACTGGCGGGGAGGCCGAGGCGGGTGCCCCAGGCTTGCCGGAGGGCGCGCATGAATTCGACGTTGGGGAGCGGGTTCGGCGCGGCGAGGTTGATCGCTCCGTCGATCTCCTCGTGCTCCAGGAGGAAGCGGAGCGCCGCGAGGAAATCGTCGCCGTGGATCCAGGAGACGTATTGGCGGCCGTCGCCGGAGGCTCCACCGAGGCCACGGCGGACCAGCCTGAGGAGCACGTCAAAGATCCCTCCGGGATCGGGGCTCATCACCATGGCGGTACGAAGGGCGACCTTGCGGGTTTGCGGCGTTTTGGCGTCGGCGAGCGTGGCTTCCCAGGCTTTGGCGACCTCAATGCTGAAGCGCCAGGTGTCCGGAACTTCGGGCTCGTTGCCTCCGAGGATGCCGGTCGCTTCGTCGTTTGGCGCGTCGTAGCGGTGGGCGTAGATTGTCGCGGTGCTCATCTGGAGCCAGGCCCGGGGCGGTCGGTGGGCCTGAGCGATCGCCTCGCTGACCGCTCTCGTTGCATCGACGCGCGAGAGCACGATCAGCCGGCGATTTTTCGCGGTGTAGCGGCAGTCGACGCTCCGGCCCGCGAGGTTCAGCACGGCGTCCGCGCCATCGATCTCCTCCGCCCAGGGTCCCAAGGTTCGGGCGTTCCAGGCGACCGTGCGCCAGGGCGAGTCGGGCGCTGTCCCTCGCGCTCCGGGGTTTCGGCCGAGCACCACGACCTCGTGACCCGCGGCCGAGAAGGCGCGGGCGACCAGGGTTCCGACCTGGCCCGACCCTCCCGGCAAGACGATTTTCATGGTTCGCTCCTCCCCGTGTCAACGATCATCCAAATTTCCCCCCTCCCGATCACTTAAAAATCCCTCCCTCCTCGGTTGTTGATGTTGTTCTTCTACCCGTCCCTGCCGCCGGGCCTGTGGGACCTGTGGGCGGCGCCGCTTTTGGCGCCGTCCAAGGAGCTGTGGGAAACGCGGCTTCTGGCGTTTTCCATAGCTCTGTCAGGATCCATAGGTCATTCGTGGCTGGTCAGGGGGCGGGGGGCGGCGCCGGGCTCTCCGGTGCCGTGTACGGCTCGCTACGCGTCAGCAAGCCCGCCTTGCGCTTCTCTTTGAGCCGGTAGCTTTCTCCCTTGATGTTGAGGATCGTCGAGTGGTGGAGCAGCCGGTCCAGGATCGCCGTGGCGATCACCGGGTCGCCGAAGACCTGGCCCCAGCCGGACAGACTCTGGTTGGAGGTGATTAGGATCGAACCCCTCTCATAACGGCGCGAGACGAGTTGGAAGAAGAGGTGGGCTCCCAGCCGCTCCAGAGGCAGATAGCCGATCTCGTCGACGATCAAAAACTTCGGACGGATGAGCAGCTTCAGCTTTTCCTCCAGCCGGTTCTCGTTGTGCGCCCGCGTCAGGCTCGCGATCAGCCCGGCCGCGGTGACGAAAAGCGTCGGAATGCCCAGGGCGCAGGCCCGCAGGCCGAGCGCCACGGCCAGGTGCGTCTTGCCCACGCCCGGAGGACCGAGCAGAAGCACATTGTCCGCATCGGACAGGAAGCGGCAGGTGGCCAGCTCCCGCAACACTTTCGGCTCGATCGAGGGCTGAAACTTGAAATCGAAGCTTTCCAGGGTTTTGTGGAACGGGAAGTGGGCCATCGTCGTCTTCATGTCCGTGTGACGCTCCTGTTTGGCCGTCAGCTCGCGGCTCAACAGGTCGGCGAGAAACTCGCTGTAGGCGACCTCTCCCCGGCTGGCATCCTGCAGCAGCAGCGGTAGCTCTTCCGCCGTGCGCACCAGCTTGAGCTGTCGCATCTGCTCCTGGATCTGCTCGATCGCAAAGCCGCTCATCGCGCGATCCCCTCGTATTGATCCAGCGGTCGTGCCTCGACGTCTCCCGCGCGAGCCAGGTAGCTCAAATCGAACCGGGGCGGCCCTTCTGCCACCGTTCGGGCGGCCGGCACGCTACGCGGTGGACCGTTCCATCGCGCCACCTGGTGCTTGCCCAGGAGCCGGCTGTGGCGCACCCAATCCTCGCCGTCGCGACTGAAGACGATCTCCTCGGCCAGAAGCCGCACCTGCACCCTGTGGCCCGCCCAGGTCAGCGGCACCGGGTAGCGGTTCGCCTCCACCGCCACCAGGCCGTCCCGCGGCACGATCCGGCTCTCCATGCGCTCCTGCGGCGCCGGGGGGCGTACGTCCACCGGGATCAGCGCCGCGGCTTCCGACCGAGCAAAGCGCTCCGCCGGCAGCTCGTGCGTCGTCCCATGGACACGCCGGTCCGCCACCATCAGGCACCATTCCAGAAGCCAGGTATTGAGTGCCTCCAGGTCGACGAAGCGGCGACCCGCAAGGGCGTTTCGTTTGACGTACTTGACCCCGTTCTCCACCTTGCCTTTCGTCTGCGCCCGGTAGTACCGGCACAGACGGATCGTGACGCCGTAAAAGTCCATGCGGTCCTTGAATCTCGCGTTCCATACCACCGTCCTGGCCGACTCGTCTTTCGACAAAACGATCGTCCGCGGATTGTCGTAGAGGATCGTCTCCGTCCGGCCGCCGAAGTGCTCGAAGGCCTGGCAATGCCCATCGAGCAACGAGACCAAGCCCTCCTCCAGGTACCCCCGAGCGAAGATCCGTCGGCTGTAGCCCAGCACCATCGCGAAAAAATGGACGCGAGTCCGTTGCTCGCCCAGCCACACCCAAGTCGAGCCCCAGTCCACCTGGGATTGCTCTCCGGGGCCGGTCTCGAAACGCATCGTGGAGATTTCGTCGCTGCGGTGCTCTTGACGCCACGGCCGAACGTAGCGCACCAACGACGGGTACGAACCCGCATAGCCCTGCTCCTTGACCTCCCGCAGCAGAACCGCCGCGTTGAAGCCCACCTCCGGAGCCCGATCCCGCAAGAAGGACTCCCAACGATCCAACTCCCGGCCGCGATCGGGTCGGCGCTGGGGCGCCCAAGTCTGCCGCAGCCACTTGCGCACCGTCTTGATGTCCAAATTCAGCTGCCGGCCGATCTCTTTCCGGCTCAGACCTCGCTCTCGCAACGCCCGTACGGCACCCCATACCTGCTCCTCGATCAACGGCTCCTCCGTGGCGCCTTCAGGCGTCACGGCCAGCATCTCCATTCTCTCGTTGCTGTCCATCCCCAGACCTCCCTCGGTTACGAGGAGGGGGGGGATTTTTAGGTGATCGCACGGGGGGAATTTAGGGTGATCGGTGACACCCCGGCGCGGTGGTTCGCCCTTTGGCGCCGGAGACGAGCTTATCGGGATTGCGAAGCGTCGCGGGTTGGGGGCGCCCAGCTGCCGACGGGTAGAGGTTTTCCGCACGGGCGGCGCCAATTCCAGTCGATTTGGACCGCGTCTCCGGCGTTGAGTCGCGAATGTTTTTCGTCCGGTATCGATTTCCGGCGGCCCGTTTTCAATTCCCGAGCGTTAAGAATCGATTTCCGGCCGTCCGTTTTCATTTCCGGCCGTCCAAGAATCGATACAGAATCATTTGTTTTCGATTCTTTCCGTCTGAGAATCGATACCGAGCCGAACTTTTTCGGTACTTAGCCGAGGAAATTCGATACTTAGCCTAGGTGAATCGCGTCACGCCGCGGGAAAACCCCGTGTCGCAGTCCGGAATTCGCGTCGCAACGTGCTCAGGCCATGAGGTTTACGCTTGAAAAGCGATCCGGCGCGACAAATTCTAGGTCGGCTTCGGTCACGCCGCTGGCCCCGGGCCCAGGGGTGAGGGCTGGACACGCCCTCCATCTGCCGGTTCTCGGCCGTGATCGAAGGCTGGCGAATCTGGTCTCGGAATCATGAGCGCTAAGCCGCGAGCGATTGAAATCGCTCGCTCGTATACGACGTCCCTGGCGGGACGTAGCGCGTGCAAGCTTTGATTTCGTCCCGGTAGGGACGATGTATCCGAGCGAGGGATTTCAATCCCTCGCGTTCGGACGTGCGTCGCTCCCTTTGGAGCCAGGCGACGCCTCCCGGGATGCCGGTCGGGCCTCTACGGTAGGATCGACGAGAATGCAGCCCGAAGTGAAGCGCGAGGAGTCCGGTTGAACAGTCCTATTCGAGTCCTCGTGGTCGATGACCATTTCGTTGTGCGCAAGGGGGTTTGTGCCCTGCTGGCGGAAGCCGAGGGGATCTTGGTCGTAGGGGAGGCTGGGGATGGCGAGCAGGCGGTCGCCGAGGCGCGGCGGCTGCGCCCCCAGGTGATCCTCATGGACCTGCGGCTTCCGGGAATCAGCGGTGTCGCCGCCACCCGGGCGATCCTCGAAGAGCTGCCGGAAACCGCCGTCGTGGCCTTGACCGGCGCCGCCGGGGAGGACGAGGTGCTGGCCGCCGTCGAGGCCGGGGCGCAGGGATACCTCGCCAAGACCTCCTCGCGGCAGGACTTCCTCGAAGCGATCCGGTGGGTGGCTCGGGGCGGTGCCTGGCTGCCGGCGCGCATCACCCGCCGGCTGCTGACCCGCCTCACGCCCCGTCCGGCGCCGGAAGTCCCGGAGCCGCTGACCGGGCGCGAGATCGAGGTGCTGGGGCTGGTCGCCCGCGGCTGGAGCAACCGCCGCATCTCGCGGGAGCTGTCGATTGCCGACATCACGGTGCGCACCCATGTCAGCCACATCCTCGGCAAGCTGGGTGTGAGCAACCGGGTCGAAGCGGCCCTCCACGCCTTGCGGTCCGAAGGTATGGGCATTTCGGGCTTCTGAGCCACTGAGCCCACTGAGCCCACTGAGCCATGACCGGGATGCCGCCAGAGGGCGGGAGGCAAGCCCGCTTCCGGCGGATCGAGCGTCTGGGGTGGCTCCACGGCATCTGCCTGCTGGCCCTCGCCGGGCTGATCTTCGCACTGCGGCCCTCCGCCACCCTGGCGATTCCTCTCGGGATCGCGTTTCTGGCCGTCGGCGCCAACGCGCTGCGGTTGCGGCGCGGCTTCTGGTCGGCGCTCGAACGCGAGCTGGAGCAGAGCCAGCGGGCGGAGCAGGAGGCCCGCGCCGCGGACGGCGCCAAGAGCCGCTTGCTGGCGAGCGTGAGCCACGAGATCCGCACCCCCATGCACGGCATTCTCGGCATGACCGAGCTGTTGCTCGGCAGCGACCCCACTCCCTCCCAGCGCGAGCAGGTCGAGCTGGTCCGCACCTCCGCCGAGGCGCTCCTCGCGCTGGTCGACGACATCCTCGACCTGGCGCGGATCGATGCCGGCCGTTTGGCGCTTCGCCCGCGGGACTTCCCCCTGCGCGAGTTGGCCGGCGAGGTGATGCGCCTGCTCGCACCGCGGGCCGCCGAGCGGGAGGTCCGCCTGGAGCTCGATCTCGCGCCCGAGCTCCCTGTCGACCTCCGCGGTGACCCGGTGCGTCTGCGCCAGGTGCTGCTCAACCTGGTGGGCAACGCCGTCCGCTTCACCCGCCAGGGATCGGTGACGGTCGCCGCGATGCCGCGGCAAGACGGCCGGGCGATCCGCTTCGAGGTGCGCGATACCGGTGTCGGCATCCGGCCGGAGGTGCAGGCGCGGCTGTTCCAGCCGTTCTTACAAGGCGACAGCTCGATCTCCCGCTCGATCGGGGGCAGGGGGGGCACTGGGCTGGGGCTGGTCATCAGCCGCAACCTGGTCGACCTGATGGACGGCGCGATGGGCTTCGAGAGCGTCCGCGGCGAGGGCTCAATCTTCTGGTTCGAGATCCCTTGGGTGCGCGCTACGGGAGCCGCCGTCGCGCCCGGTAAGCCCGCACTGGACGAAGGCCGACGCCACGCCCGCCGCTCCCGGTGCGTCCTGGTGGTGGACGACCGGTCGGTCAACCGTGCCGTGGCCCAGGCGCTGCTGCTCGACCTGGGCTACGAGTCCGCGGCCGCAGAGAGCGGCGAGCAGGCTCTCGCGCTGCTCGCCGAGCGGCGCTTCGACGCGGTGCTCCTCGATCGCGAGATGCCCGGCCTCGACGGTGGCGAAACTTGCCGCCGGCTGCGCCGAAGCGAAGGCTCCGGCCGGCGTACGCCGGTGATCGCCGTCACCGCCCACACAGCACCGCAAGAGCGGGCGGCCTCTGAGGCGGCGGGGATGGACGCCTTCCTCGCCAAGCCCTTCCGCACCGCGGAGCTGGCCGCGGTGCTCGATCGCTGGACCGGGATCGCCGGAATCGCACAGTGGGACGACCTCAAAGAGCGGCTGGCGGGTTTGAACGCGCTGCCGGCCAGCCCCGGCTCCGGCCCCGATATGAAGACCCAGGTGATCGCAGCGTTCCTGGAGCAGGGGGAGGACGACCTCGCGGCGATGCGGCGCGCGCTCGCGCAGGGCGACGGCGCGGCCCTCGCCGAGGCCGCCCACGGCCTGGCCGGCAGCGCCGCCCTGCTCGGTGCCTGCGAGCTGGCCCAGAGCGCCGGGGAGCTGGCCGCGTTCGGCCACCGGGGAGACCTCGAAGCCTGCGCGGCGCGGCTGCCCCGGGTGCTGCGGGACTACCAGGACACCTCCGTACGGATGGCGGTCTGAGGCTCGCCATGATCCGACCCGGAGATCGCATCGGCCACGTGCGCGTGGAAGGCCCGCTCGCTGAAGGCGGCATGGGGGCCGTCTACGCCGGCTTCGACGAGAAACTCCGGCGCCCGGTCGCGCTCAAGGCGATCCGCGGCGACCGGCTGGACGCCGCGGCGCGCTCCCGCTTCCTCACCGAGGCGCGCCTCCTCTCCCAGCTCGACCATCCCAACGTCTGCCGCATCCACGGCTTCCTGGAGAGCGGGGACGGGGATTTCCTGGTCCTTGAGCGAATCCACGGGCGCACCCTGCGCGAGATCCTGCGTCAGACCCTGTGTCAGACCCTGTGTCAGACCCTGCGCGAGGAGATCCCTCCCGGCATCAAGCTCGCGGTTGCCGAGGGCGTGGCGCGCGCCCTGGAGGCGGCCCACGAGAAGGGCATCGTCCACCGCGACTTGAAGCCGGACAACGTGATGCTCACCCATGACGGCCAGGTCAAGGTGCTCGACTTCGGCCTCGCCCGCTCGGACGAGGAGGAGGAGGAGGGTGGCGCGGAGGGCACGGCACCGGGCGGTTTCCCGCTGCCGACCGGCGGCTCCTGGTGGGTTCCCTCCGCGGGCCCCACTCGCACCGGCGCGCTGGTGGGAACCCCCGCCAACATGAGCCCCGAGCAGGCCCGGGGCGAGCCGGCCACCCCGGCGAGCGATGCCTGCGCCCTGGGCCTCCTGCTCCAGGAGCTGTTTACCGGCCGTCCGCCCTATGCCGCCGGCCTCTCCGAGCAACTGCTGCTGGTCAAGGCCGCCGATGGCGACAGCCTGCCGGTTCAGGGGATCGATGCGGACCTTGCCGCGTTGATCCGGCGGCTCAAGGCGGTCGCGCCGGAGGCCCGGCCCCTCGCCTCGGCCGCCGCCGAGCGGCTGGCCTGGATCCGCGGCAAGCCGCGCCGCCGCCGGCTGCGGCTGCTCGCCGCGGTGGTGGCCGCGGCGTTCGCCTTCGGCGGGATCAAGTACGTCCTCGATCTCAAAGAAGAGCGGCAGCTCGCGCTCATCGCCCGCCGCGCGGCCGAGCAGGAAGCCGCGCGGGCCGATGCGACCGCCCGCTTCTTGGAGGAGCTGTTCCAGGCGTCCGACCCGCGCGAGGCCCGGGGGCGCGTACCCGACGCCCGGGAGCTGCTGCGCCGCGGCACCGAGCGCCTGGGCCAGGGCCGGGAGCTTTTAAGCCAGCCCCTGCTTCGCGCCGAGCTGCTCGACACCCTGGGCGGTATTCAGACCTCTCTCGGTCTTTTTGACGAGGCGAGGCCGCTGCTCAAACAGGCGCTGGCGATCCGCGAGCGGCTGCGCGGACGCGACCATCCGGAGGTGGCGGCGACGCTGGTCCGCCTCGGCTCGCTCGCCCAGCTCTCGGGCAAGGGCGACGCCGTGATCCTGTTCCGCCGGGCGCTCGCGATCCGCGAGGAGAGCCATGGCTCCGGCTATTCCGGCTATTCCGACTCTTCCGGCCATCCCGCCCAGCCAGCCATCGCCGACGTCCTCAACAAGCTCGGCATGACCGTTGCCTCGCGGGGCCGCCTCGACGAGGCGGAAGAGATCCTCATGCGCTCGCTCGCCCTCCACGAGAAGCTCTGGGGGAAGAGCGATCTGCGGGTCGCCAAGGTGCTGCACAACCTCGCCGGGATCGCCTACTTCCGCGAGCGGACGGAAGATGCCGAACGGCTCCTCCGGCGCGCGCTGGCGATCCGGCAAGCCCAACTGCCGGACGACCACCCCGACCTGGTGGGCAGCCGCGAGGTGCTGGCCCTCCTGCTCCAGGACCGGGGCCGGACGGCCGAGGCCGAGAAGATCTTGACCCGCCTGGCCGCCACCGCCGAGAAGGTCTACGGCTCCGAGCACCCGGAGCTGGCCAGAACTCTCCTGAACCTCGGTCGCGCCCGCGCCATCCTCGGCCGGGACGCCGAAGCCCGGCGGCTCTTCGAGCGTTCGCTCGCGATCGACAAAAAATCTCTGGAGCCCGGTCATCCGCAGCTCTTGCGGGCGCGCGAGACCCTCGCCCAACACTGCCGCGAGGGCCACGGCCTGCGCGACGACGAGTCCCGCGAGTTGTGCCGCAGGCACGGACCATGAGCGGCGAGTCGAGCGGCGCCGCCTACAACAAACGTTGAGGGAGTCTCATACATTTGTAGGACGACAGGCGCGGAGCACGCTCTCTAGAATCGCGCGCAGATTTGCGAAAGAGAGCGTCGTATGCGCTGTAGGTTGGCTTCTTCACGCCCGTCGTTCCGGGCGCTGTTCGTCTTGCTTCCGCTGCTCCCCTGCGTCCCCTTGCCGAGCCTCGCCGCGGACAGCGCGCCGTGGCAACGCTACGGTCCCGCCGACGTGGTGTGCGACCAGGAAGCCGGCTCCGAGCGTCAGCGCTTTTGGGAGACTGCGGACTGGGGCGTCGTGCCGGCCTCTCGCGAGCGCCTGGTGGAGCGTTGCGCGGCCCCCGGTGGCGCGGCCTCGTTCCGCTGCGCCGCGGACCTCCGCCTGTGCCAGGGGCGGCGCGTCCGTATCGACGTCCCGCCCTCGGGCGCGGGCCTTGGCACGGGCGTTACCGTGTCGGCGGGCTGCCCTTTGGCGGAGGACTTTCCGCGCAGCGGGCCGTTCTTGGGCGGCATCTCGGATTGGGGACCGGAGCTGCGCGATCTGCACGGAGCCGAGGAGGCCCGGCCGTGCGACGTGACGGTCCACGAGCCCACGCTTTTCCTCAAGCCGGACAGCAGGGCCAACGTCTATCACGGCCTCTGTGATCACGTGAACCTGTTCCTGTCGGCCTGGATCGCCGGCTGGCAGGACGCCGCGGACCTCCAGATCGTCAACTGGGAGCCGGCGGCGACCGCCGAGCGCGTCTCGTCGGGCTGGTATGAGCTCTACGACGCCTTCACCACCCGGCCGGTGCGCCCGCTCGGGTTCTGGGCCGGCAAGAGCGTCTGCTTCGACGACGCGATGTTCGCGGTCAATCCGCGCGCCGTCGGGACCTTCTATTTCAACATGGACGTGCCCGGCCGCGCCGAGCGCTGCCGCTCCGGCCCCGGCGGCCTGGTGCGCGCCTTTGCCGAACGCACCAAGGCCCGCGTGCTCGCGCACCCGCCGCACCGGCCCGGTCCGGACGAGCCGGTGCGCGTCAAGGTGATGTCGCGTAGCGCGGGCAATGGATCGACCTCGGGCACCCGCCAAGTGACCAACGAAGCCGAGCTGGTCGCCGCCCTGCGTCGGCGGGTGCCGGGGATCGAGGTCGAGGTGGTCAACTTCGACTGGAACGGCCGGCCGCCGATCGCCGGACAGCTCGCCTTGATCGCCGATACCGACGTCCTGGTCGGGATGCACGGCGCCGGCCTGGTCCACACCCTTTGGCTGCCCGAGTGGGCGGTGGTGTACGAGATCTACGACTGCGGCGACGTCGACACTTACGCCGACCTCGCGCGCCTGGCCGGCGTCGACCACCTCTCGGGCAAGGAGTCGGACCTTCTCCGGCGCTTGCCGCCCGGAGTCGCGGTCGCCGAGAAGGACCTGCAGAACCCGAAGTTCTGGAACTACCAGATCGCCGAGGATGCCTTCGTGGCTCACGTCGAAGAGGCGGTCCGCCGGGTGCGGGCACACCCCGCCTCGCCGTTTCGCAAACCGGCCGAGAGTCCCGGGGCAGTGGCGGCTCTCCGATGACGGAGCCGGAGATCACCGGGGGCGAGGCCGGGGGAGGCCTGGACCGCCGCCGGGAGCGTCTTGAGGTCGCCGCCTGGCTGCTGTTCGCCGTGGTGCTCGGCGCCATGGAAGGCGGCGTCGTCAGCGTCATGGTGAAGTCCTTCTATCGCCACGCGGTTGGTCGGCTGACGCTCGACGTTTCGGTGGCCTTGCTGGTGGGGGCTCCGCTGTTCGCCGGCATCACCAGCCTGGGCTGGGCGACGGCGGGCCTGCGGGGGAGCACCTCG
Organism: Thermoanaerobaculia bacterium; assembly: GCA_038248205.1. GTDB lineage: Bacteria > Acidobacteriota > Thermoanaerobaculia > Multivoradales > UBA5704 > DASYKS01. Next base: position 4,318 of record JBBRUC010000131.1, on the reverse strand, counting down.
CGGCTGCTGGTGCAGCTCCAGGTGCTCTCGGTCGTCTGTCTGCTGCTGTTCGCCGCTGCGCCGCGCAATGCCGCCGGCCTCGCGATGGTGGTCACCGGCGCGGTCCTGGCGCGACTGCTCTGGTCGGGCGTCCTCACCCTGCGCACCTCCGTGTGGCGGCTGTACTACGACCGCGAGCAGCGCGCCGGCCTGGCGGGACGGGTGGTCGCGATGCACTACCTGGCGGCCGCCGTGACCGGCGCCGCGGTCGGTGCCCTGGTGGACAAGCTGCCGGCCGCACTTCCCGGGCTCTACCTGCTGATCGCGGGGCTCGGCCTGGTCGGGGTGTTCCTCTACCGGTCGCTCGGCCGCACCGCCGGCCCGGAGCCCGCGCTGGAGTTCGCACCGGAAACCGCGACGGACGACTCCGCGCGCCGCCGCCGCCCGGGAACCCTGCGGACGGCCGGCGAAATCCTGCGCCAAGACCGGGGCTTCCGCCGCTATCTTGGCTGGCTGTTCGTGCTCGACAGCGGCGTCCAGATGGTTCCCGCAGCGCTGCTGATCTGTCTGGCCGACCGCTTCTCGTTGAGCCATATCGAGCAGATCCTGCTGATCACCGCCGTGCCGAGCCTCGTCGTGCCGATGGTCATGCCGGCCTTCTCCCGAAGCTTGCGCCGGATGCACGTGATCCGGTTCCGCGCCTTCCACAGTTGGTTCTTCGTCGGCTCCCTCGCCTGCTTCGCCGCCGGCCTGACGCTCCACGCCGTGCCTTGCCTGTGGCTGGGAGCGGCGCTGCTGGGCGTCGGCTATGCCGGTGGATCGCTCGCCTGGCATGTCGGCCATCACGATTTCGCCACCCCCGAAAAAGCACCCCATTACATGTCCTTGAACGTCACGCTCAACGGCGCGCGCGGCTTCGTCGCGCCCGCGGCCGGCGTCTGTCTCTACCGCCTAGCCGAGTACCTGTGGCCCGGCCAGGGGCCGCTCGCGCTGCTGATTCCCCTCGCCCTCGCGGTCTGGGGTGCCCTCGGGTTCGCCGCCATGGCCCGCGAGCCGCTGGCCTTGGAAGTGCCCCGCGGCAATTCCGGTAGCCCCGGTAACGCCGCCAACTCCGCGCCGGCCCCCTTCGCCCTGCCGCCTTTGAAAGGAGCCCTCTCATGACCCGTGCGGCGACGCTCGTTCTCTCGCTGGCGCTCTCGGCGCTCTCCGGGATGCCCGCGGCGGCGAATTCTCCGAGGCCTCTGGAGCCCGTGGCGTCGGCGACCCCGGCGACCCCGGCGACCCCGGCCAGCATCCACCTCGCGGTCACCGCCTGCGGCGACCGGCTGGAAGAGGCGCTGGTCATGCTCGCCTCGGCCGCGCGGTCGGCCCGGAGCCCGCTCACCTTTCACATCTTTGCCGACGACTCGCTACGCCCGCAGTTTGAGCAGCGCCTGGCCACCTGGCCGGCGGCGGTCCGCCAGCGCGTCTCCTGGAAGATCTATCCGATCAGCTATCCGGGGGTCGAGGATGCCGAGGCCTGGCGGCAGCTGTTCAAGCCCTGCGCCAGCGAGCGGCTGTTCTACCCCTACCTGGTCGAAGGCACGGACCGCGTGCTCTACGTCGACACCGACATCCTCTTCCTGCGCCCGATCGACGACCTCTGGCGCCGCTTCGAGCGCTTCACCCCCGACCAACTCGCCGCCTTGGCGCCCGAGGGCGAGGTGGCCGCGCTCAACTGGTACTCGCGCTTCGCCCAGCACCCGTACGTCCAGCCGCTCGGCGTCAATTCCGGGGTCATGCTGATGGATTTGGCGAAGATGCGCTCGGCGCGATGGCGCGAGCGGATGCTCGCCTACCGCGCGCAGTACAAGGCGATCCCCTGGGGCGACCAGGACCTGATCAACATCTTTTTCGCCGAGTCGCCCGAAAAGCTTTTCCTCTTCTCGTGCGAGTGGAACTTCCGCCCCGACCATTGCATGTACGGCAGCAACTGCAAGGCGGCGGAAGACAACGGCGCCGCGATCGTCCACGGCAACCGCCAGTCGTTCCACGGTGACAAGCAGCCTACCTTCAAGGCGGTCTGGGACGCCTTCCAAGCCAAGGCCCTCAAGCCCGATCCGGCCGCCCTGCTCGCCGCGTTGCACAGCGGACTCGACGCCGTCGCCGGCCAAAGCGCCTGCGGCACGGTGAGCCGGTTCTTCACCCCGGCCCTGGAAGGAAGCGACGACGCTGGAGCGGACCCGGATTTCTATGCCGACGTGGCGGCGGCGCAGCTTGCCCCCTGGCGCGAGAAGGGCATCCGCCGGGAAGATCTCGACCAAGCCCGCGCGCTGCCTCGCCCGCTGGTGAAATACCAGGTTCGCAACGGGCGCCTCTACCGCGATGCGAAGTGCTACATCCCGGCGCGCTGCGCGGGGATCGAGCATTTCCTGCTCGACCTTGCGCCGGAGCTGCCGGACGTGGAATTCCTGATCAACGTCCAGGACTATCCCGTCACCCGCATCGACCAGGCGCTGCCGGTCTTTTCCTTTTCCAAGATTCCGTCCGAGCACGCCGACATCCTCTATCCCGCCTGGGCTTTCTGGGAAGGCGGGCCGGCTCTTTCGGTGATCCCGACCTGGCGCTGGGACGTCACCCGCCGCGAGCTGCTGGCGGCCGGCGACGCCCAATCCTGGCAGGACAAGAAACCGGTCCTCTTCTTCCGCGGCTCGCGCACCAACGACAGCCGCGACCCGTACGTCCTCCACGCCCGGCAGCACCCGACCCTCTGGGACGTGCAATACACCCTCAACCAGTCCCAGCAGCAGACCGACTACGTGACGAAGGTGCTGAAGCTGGCGCCCGCCGCGCCGGTGTCGCCCGAGGATCACTGCGCGTATCGCTACCTGCTCAACTTCGATGGCGTGGCTGCCAGTTTTCGCTTGAAGAACCTGCTGGCCTGCGGCGGGCTGGTCTTCTACGTCGATCCGCAGTGGGTGGAGTTCTTCTACGGCAAGCTGGCCCCCGGCGAGCACTACGTCCCGTTAAGCCGCGACCCCGACGCGGCCGCGCGCGTCGTGGAATCACTGCGCGACGACGACGCGCGAGCCCGGCGGATCGCCCGCAATGGACGGGACTTCATCGCCCGCCACCTCACCCTCGCGCACGTCCGCCGCTACTGGCTGGACCTGCTCCGCGATTATGCGGTGCTCCAGACTTTCCAACCCATCCAAGACGCCAGCCTGATGCTGGTCCTCGAAGAGGCCCGCCAACAGGCGGCCGAACCTTCATCCCCTCCCTTGAAAGGAGAGAAACCGTGAGATGTAGAAGTCTAAATTTCGCCCTTTTCCTCGTGCTCGCTTTGAGCGCCCCCGCCGCCTGGGCCGGGCAGCCGAAGGTCCAGGTTTGCCACGTGCCACCGGGCAACCCGTCCAACTTCCATACGATCACCATCAGCCAGAACGCCCTGCAGGCCCACTTAGGGCATGGCGACTTCGCGGGCGCATGTTTCGAGCACTGCAGTCAGCTTTGCGACGACGGCAACGCCTGCACCGTCGACGCCTGCGACGCCTCGGAGAACTGCCTGGCCACCCACCCGCCGGTCAATTGCGACGACGGCAACGCCTGCACCGTCGATTCCTGCAACCCCGCAACCGGCTGCTCTTCCGCACCGCGGGTGTGCAGCGACGGCAACCTGTGTACGGTCGACTCCTGCGACCCGCTCACCGGCGACTGCGTCTTCCCGCCGGCCGTCTGCCCCCAAGGCCAGACCTGCAACCTCGGCAACGGCAACTGCGAAGTCAACGACATCGACGAGTGCCTATCCGACCCCTGCTTGAATGGCGATTGTATCGACCGACAGAACGGCTATGTCTGCGCCTGCCAGCCCGGTTGGACCGGCCGCCTGTGTGAGGTCGACATCGACGAGTGTCAATCCGACCCTTGCCTGAACGGCGCCGTCTGTAACGATCAGGTCAACGGCTTTACCTGCACCTGTCCGCCCGGATTCACCGGCGCCAGCTGCGAAATCGCCATCGACGAGTGCGAATCCAACCCCTGCGTGAATGGCGCCTGTATCGACAGGCAGAACAGCTATGTCTGCGCCTGCCAGCCCGGTTGGACCGGCCGCCTGTGCGACGTCGACATCGACGAGTGTCAATCCAGCCCCTGCGTGAACGGCGACTGTTACAACGGACAGGACCGTTTCGACTGCCTCTGCCCGCCCGGGTTCTCCGGCACCTTCTGCGAGATCCAAGACGGCGGTTGCATCGTCGACAACATCCTCTGCTTCGGCACCGGAGAGAAGAAGAAATAGAAACTGAACGCGGGAGGAAGGGTCGCCGCCGGAGGACTCCCTCCGGCGGCGGCTCGCCGGGCG
>JBBRUC010000130.1:0-16929 GCA_038248205.1 Thermoanaerobaculia bacterium | reverse complement strand
CTCTATGGCTCCGAGCACACGAGCCAGTGCCTCGGCGGGGCGCGAGTCGTTGGTTTCGGGGCGGCGGCTTGCGGCAGGGACCTGCGAGTCCCTCTCCATCACCAGTTCTCCGGATGGGGTTCCATGGCCGCTGAAGTGAAGGATGACCGGCCGACGGCGCAACAAGGCATGCTGGAGGTCCAGAAAAGTCGCTCCCAAGCAGACCTCCGGTTCTAAAAGATCCTCGTGGCCCGCCGAGCGGAGAGCCTCCGACACGGCCTTCACTTCTAGATCGGCCCGCAGGCGATTCCGCCAAAAGGGATCCGAGGAAACAAAGAGCAGCCGCGGTGTAGCTTGCAGACGAGGCGGCTCGAGAAGCTTGGCCGGCAAACCCCCATTCTGCTGGCCGTTGATCTGAAAAAGAGAGGCCCCCGTATATCGGTCCACCAGAACGCGATGAAGGCCCTGGGCAATCTCTGGGCTCTCCTCTCTGAAAAGGACGGCCTGTCGCAGGGCGCGGGTATCGGCTACTCTCCATTTCCCACAGGCGATCCGGATTCCCACACCGAACAAGAGCCCCAGCAAAGCCGTCACGCAATCGACGGCGTGGATCGTCGTGTTCTCCTTTTCGGCTGGAGGCACGAGCGCAGACGGCGCTTCGAGCGCCAGGAGCTGCGCCTCGGAACGGACAGACAGCAGGCTCCACATCTGCTGCGCCGTCTGTGCCAAGCGCTCTTCGAAAGTCGCCTCGGAGATGTCCTCGTCGGTGAAGAAGAAATAGTGGACGGTAGTGGCGGTCCGTTCCACAATCTCAAAACCCAGATTTAGGCCGTTGCTCACCGTGAAATAGCTCGTGAACGTCTCGCACAACTTGACGATCAGGGGAGTATTGCCCTCGCCGAGGTCGATCTTGGTGACCGGTGTCTGAAACCGGTACTTGATGCAGCCCGAGCCGATTTCGACATGGCCCAACCGGGCGAGCGCCCTCAGGCGGTCCTGGGAAGCCGAACTCAAGTTCTTGAAGTTTGCGTTCTCGAAGCGGATCAGCCCGGCCGGGGTCTCCTTGAAGCTCATCTGCACGCTGTGGCGGAACAGTTTCTGCTGGGGATCGGTGCTTTCGAACCGCAGGACCGCCCGCGCCGTGACTTCGATCTGGTTGAACTCGACCGCACCTCCTACGTATCGCGCCGACGAACCGACGGCGTCGAACAAGGTATCGATGAACTCGGCGTCAGCCACAAAGGTGACGTCTTGGAACACGACCTGGCAGTGGAACTGGCAGCGCGTGAAGTCCACGGAATCCTCGAATCGAGTCCGCAGAAACATCGCCGTCGATTCGCCTCCGATGGCAAAAATCGCCCCTGAGAAATCGGTGATCGCGTCAAACCGCGAGTCCTCGAACTTGACCACGGAACCGAGCGCCGTGCCGGTGAACCTCGCGTTGTCCAAGACGGCGAAGCTCACGATTTCAACCTCGCTGAACCACGCGAGCCGTCGGAACTCGGCGTCACTCAGAATGAGGCCGGCGAAGCGAGCCTTGGAGACACGCAGATCGCCAACGAAAAGGGCCTGACGGAAATCGGCGCCGACCCGGAACTCGACTCCTTCGAGTAGGAGGGGTTCGAGGAAGGAGGCCGCCACGAAAAAGGCTTGGCGGAGAAAAACCGTGTCCGCGATCCGAAGCGTGAAAGGCCGGCTGTGGCCGCCGATGAAGACGAATTCCGCGAAATCGTAGTACTTGGCCTCAGGCTCGGCGTCGAACAGCCGCACGAGTTGGAGGAAATGCCCCTCGAAGTCCCGGTCCCGCTTCCACTCGACCTCGCGGCTATGGAAGAGGCACAAGCCGTGGGCGTCGATCGGAAGTACCGACAAGGGCTCGACCAGTCCGGCCGCTTGAGCTTTCCTGTAGAGCGCGGGGGCCGGGCAGCTGACACCCATTGTCGCCGGCAGCTTCTTGTAGTTCGCGGTGTAGACGTGATTGCACATAGACTCGCTCATCATAGCCGCGAGAAAGCCCGGAAGCTGGACTAAACCTCACTGCGTTCGCTGCAAGCCAACGCCCTCGCCGCGGGCGGCTGAGTTACACTGTCGCGACTTTTGACCCCTTCAGCTGCCTTACGAGGAGGACGGATGGACGCTCCCGAATCGAAGTCCCTTCCGGAGAACGCCTACCAAACGCTTGCGCCCGGCGAGAGCTACGCTCCGATGGTGCCCGCGACCTCGGCGCCGCCCGAGACGACCTGGCGGTCGGTTGGTTGGGGCCTGGCGCTGTGCGTGTTGTTCACCATCGCCTCGGCCTATTCGGGGCTGAAGGTCGGCCAGGTGATGGAGGCTTCGATCCCCATCTCGATCTTGGCGATCGGCTTGGCGCGAGTCTACTCGCGGCGCTCCACGGTGCTCGAAAACGTCATCATGTCGGGCATCGGCGGCACCTCGGGCGCGATGGTCGCGGGCGCGATCTTCACCCTGCCCGCCCTCTACATCCTGAATCTCGATCCGCACCCGGTGCAGACGACGTTCATCTGCCTGGCCGGCGGCGCGCTCGGCGTGTTGTTCCTGATTCCCCTCCGCCGCTACTTCGTGCGCGAGATGCACGGCCAGTTCCCGTATCCCGAGGCGACCGCCATCACCGAGGTCCTGGTGACCGGCGAGAAGGGCGGCTCGCAGGCGAAGTTGCTGCTGCAGGCGACGGGGATCGCGGCGGTCTACGACTTCTTCGTCACCACCTTCCAGGTGTGGAAAGAGACGATCGACTTCCAGTTCATCGGGGTGGTCAAGACGATCGGCGATCGGGCGAAGGCCGTGCTGCGGTTCGACGCGATCGCCTTCATCCTCGGGCTCGGCTACGTGATGGGCCTGCGGTCTTCGATGATCCTGTGCGCCGGGGGTGTCGTGTCGAACCTGGTTCTGGTGCCGCTGATCTGGATGGTCGGCCGCAACTTCCCCGACGCGGTCTATCCGGCGACCGTGCCGATCTCGGCGATGGGGGCCGCCGAGATCTTCCGCAATTACGTCCGCTTCGTCGGCGTCGGGGCAATCGCCACGGCGGGGATCATCGGGATCATCAAGTCTCTGCCGATCGTGATCGGCTCGTTCTCGATCGCGGCCCGTGCCTTCAAGAAGGGGGAAGACGCGAGCCAGGAGCGCACCGACCGCGACATCTCGGTCGGCATCATGCTCGGCGGCGTAGTCCTTTCCGCCCTCGCCGCGGGTCTCTTCTTCAATTCGCTCGGCGCGTCGATGGTCGTCGTGCTGATCGGCCTTGGGCTCACGCTCCTCTTCTCGTTCTTCTTCGCCTCGGTGGCGGCCAACGCGATCGCGACCACGGCGCGGAACCCGGTCTCGGGCATGACGATGCTCACGATCATCGTCTCTTCCGTCGTACTGCTCCGCTTCGGCCTCACCGGGACCACGGGCATGTTCTTCGTCATGGCGATTGCGGGTGTCGTCTGCACTGCTCTGTCCGTGTCGGGCCAGACGATCACCGATTTGAAGACCGGCTATTGGCTCGGCTCCACTCCGGCGAAGCAGGAGAAGGTGAAGTTCCTGGGCGTGTTCGTCTCGGCGATTACCGTGGCGCTCACCATCATGCTGCTCGCCAAGGCGTTCCAGTTCGGCGAAGCGGTTCCGGGCGATCCGCGCCAGGTGCTGGTGTCGCCGCAGGCCTCGATCATGAAGGCGCTGGTCGAAGGCTTCATGAGCCACCAGCCGATCGCCTACATCCTGTTCGGCGCGGGGGGGATGATCGCGATCGCGATGGAAATGCTCGGTGTGCCGGCGCTCATTTTCGCGCTCGGCATGTACCTGCCGCTGGAGCTGAACTCCCCCGCGCTGGTCGGCGGCATCCTCGCCCACTTCATCGAGAAGCGCTCGCGCGGCGTGGGCGGCGAAGGGGGCCGATCGATGCGCGAGAGGGGCGTCATCATCGCCTCCGGACTGATGGCGGGCGGGGCGCTCGGCGGCGTCTTCGGCGCCGCGTTTCGGCTGTTCCCCTGGTATTCGGAAGACAAGATCAAGCTGCCGTTCTACGACAACGAACCGGTGTCGCAGACCGTTTCGGCCGTGCTGTTCCTGGGGCTCTGCGTCTATGTCTGGGTGAGCGCCGTGCGCGAGAAGAAAGTGGCCCCGTGAGCAAAAACCCGATGGTGAGAAGGCCGAACCCTGATAGGATCGACGGCACCATGACCGACGATCTGGCCACGAAGATCCTGGACGAATTGGTCGCCCTGCGGCGCTCGACCGACAGGCTCGACGCGAAAGTGGACACCCTCGACGCGAAGGTGGACACCCTCGACGCGAAGCAGGAGGAACTGCACCGCTATTTCGGCGTCGTGTCCGAGAGTCTCCGGTCGGACATTCAGCAAGTTGCCGAAGGCGTGGCCTTGACGAACGAACGGCTCGATCGTCACCAGGAAGAAAACACTCGGGAGTTCTCCGAGGTCCGCTCGATGATTCGTCTCTCCTATTCCGAACTGGAGCGGCGCATCCGGACGCTCGAAGAGCACGCGACCCCCAACTGACGCGCACTCCCCTACCGCACTACCTCCGCCACCCGCAGGCCGATTACGGTCAACACCATCACCGCGAGCACCCCCAGATAGACCAGAGTCAACCGCGTGTCGCGCAGCAGGCAGGCCGCGAGGACCACCGGCGGGCTGAACAGCCAGGCGAGGCCGACAAGCAACTCGATTCGGAAAAGAGGCCGAGGAACGCCTCTTTGACCAAACTTGCGCAGTTCGGCCGATAGCTCCGGATCGACGATCCGATTGGCGACGAGCCCAAGATGCGAACGGAGGGTCTCCACCCCGACGATCGAGGTGAGCGAGCGCCAGTTCCCCGAATCGGTCCGCAGCATGTACCCGATGCTGCACCAGTGCGGATGGCTGCACCGAGACCGGATAAACTCCGCCGCATCATGCACCGACCCGGTCGATCCCTCCCGTTGGCCCTTGCGTTTCTCTGCGCGTTCGCCGTTTCCGGCAAGCTCCTCGCCCACGAGGACGCCGCCCTCTCGCCGCTCCTCGCCGGTCCGCTGGTCGGATTTTCCGAGGTCGGCGAGGTAGAGCTTTGGCTTCAGACCAAACAGCCGGCGCGGGCGCAGCTACGCTTCTGGTTGGCGGGGGCGGAGGTGTCGTCCCGGCTTTCTCATGAGATCGCGACCACGGACGAGGGCGACCGGATCGCGCGGTTCCGCCTGATCAATCTGGTTCCCGGCGTCAAGTACGAGTACGAGGTGTACGTCGACGGTCGGCGCATCGACCTGCCCTACGCCACGTCGTTCAAGACCCAGGCGATCTGGAGATGGCGCACCCCGGCACCCGATCTGCGCGCGGCGTTCGGCTCGTGCGCCTACATCAACGATCCTGCGACGGATCGGCCGGGGGAACCCTACGGCGGCAGCTACGAGATCTTCCACGCGATTTGGGCGCAGAAACCCGATTTGATGCTCTGGCTGGGCGACGACATCTACTATCGCGAATCCGACGTCGGCACCGAAGAGGGCATGCGCCGTCGCTGGGCGCGCGACCGGTCGATCCCGGAGCTGCAGCCGCTGTTCGGCTCGGTCCATCAGTACGCGATCTGGGACGATCACGACTTCGGCCCCAACGATTCCGACCGGTCGTTCGCCGGGCGCGAAACCTCGCTCCGCGTGTTTCGCGACTATTGGGCGAACCCGCAGTACGGCACCGCGGAGACCCCCGGCGTGTTCGGGCGTTTCTCTTGGGGGGATGTCGAGTTCTTCCTGCTCGACGACCGCTACTACCGGACGCCCGACAACTTTCCCGACGACGCCTCGAAGCGGATGTTCGGCAAAGACCAACTACGCTGGCTCGAAGAGGCGTTGGTCTCTTCGGACGCGACGTTCAAGATCGTCGCCTCGGGCAACCAGATGTGGAACCCCCTCGCCTACTTCGAGGCGTTCGGCCGCTATCCGGACGAGCAGCGCGAGCTACGCGAGTTCCTGGTGAAGGCGAAGATCCCCGGACTCGTCTTCCTCTCCGGCGACCGGCACGAGTCGGAGCTGCTGAAAGTGGACGTGCCCGGCCTGTACCCGTTCTACGAATTCACCTCAAGCCCGCTCACCTCGGGAATGGTTTCTTCCACCGAGAGAGAAGCGAACAATCCCGCCCGGGTACCCGGCACCTGGGTCACCGACCGGCGCAGCTTCGGCCTGCTCGAAGTGACCGGTCCTCCGGACGGGCGGGTGCTCACGCTTTCCGCGATCGATGCCCAAGGCACCGTATTGTGGAAGCGGGAGATCGCGGCCAAGGAGCTGCAAGTCCAGGCCAACCCGCGGTAGCTGCAACCTCAGGTCTTGTCTTTGATCGTCGTGCTCGAACCGTTCGCCTTGACCGACTCGACACCCGCATCGCGCGCCGCGGTGGAGGAGTACATCTGGCTCGTGCCGATCACCTGATGGTTGCCGGCCCGGAGGTTGAAGTACGCCTTGCCGTTGGCGGAGGTGTTCAGGGCATAGCGCTCGTCGAGTCCGCTGTTGGTCTGCACCGAGGCGATGCCCTTTTCCGCCGAGGAGCGCGATACGTACAGCTCGCTGGTGAGGATGATCTCGGCGTTGCCGGCCTTCAAAACGAAACGAAACTGTCCATCGCTGCTCTTGCTCAGTTCAAACCAACCGGCCATAAAAGCCTCCTTCTGTGATGAAAAGGTTGCTTTACGCTAAAACGCAAGGGGCCTTGCTGTCAAATGTCCTTACGGCTTTTCAAATCGCACCTCGAACATCTCGGACCATAGCTTGCCGGTGAGATAGAAGATCTTCTCCTCGGGGTTCCAGGCGATGCCGTTCAAGACTTCGGCGCCCGCCCGGCGCTCCTCCGGAGCGATCAGCCCGGAAGCGTCGATCGAGGCGGTCACCTCGCCCGTCGCGCCGTCGATGCGGAGGATCTCGTCGGTCTGGTAGACATTGGCGTAAACGTCCGGTCCCACGCACTCCAGCTCGTTCAGATAGAACACCGGCTGGCCCGACCGGCGAACCGACAGCCGGCCGGTCTCGGCAAACGTCTCCGGATCGTGAAAGGTGAGCACGTCCGAACCGTCGCTCCGGATCAGGCGCTTGCCGTCGTAGCAGAGGCCCCACCCTTCCCCCGCGAAACGAAACTTCGGCCCTTCGGCGAAGGTCGCCAGATCCCAGGAAAAGGCGACGCTCTCGCGCCAGGAGAGCTGCACCAGGCGCCCTCCCACCCGCGCGAGCCCTTCGCCGAAGACGGATTGCGGCAGCGCCGCGCGGCGCAGCACCGTACCGGTTTTCGGATCGGTCTCGCGCAGGTCCGAGCGGCCGTACTGGCCGGCGCTCTCGTAGAGCTTTCCTTGGTACCAGAGCAGCCCTTGGGTATAGGACCGCGCGTCGTGCGGCCGGGTCGCCAGAACCCGCACGACGAGATGCTCGATGCTCCGAGGCGCCACGGCGGGCGGCGGGGTCGCCGCGGAGGGATCCGCCGCCCGAGGAGCGCAGGTCGCCGCCAGAAGCAGCAGAGGCAACGCGCCGGCCAGCGATACGGCCAAGGACGGCATGGTCAGTTCCCGCCCTCCAGAGAGCAGCCGGCGAGCCCGTTCGGCAGCGCCCATTCGGGAGCCTGGCCGCCGATCGGCTGGCCGGGCGGAATCTCCGGCACCGGGTCCACCGGCCGATCGAGCGTCTCGGCGCGGCGGAAGAAGCGATTGATTTCCCGCGCCAGATGCCCGAAGTACGCGCGTTCCTCAACCGGTTCGCCGCCCGAAATCGGCCGGCTCGCCAGGGTGAGGAGGGCCGCCTCCACCCGCGACCGAACACCGGGGCTGGCCGCAGGATTGCCCGCCAGACCGATCATCCGCCGGACGGCCGCCGCTTCGACCGTGCGCCGAATCTCCGCGAGACGGGCCGTGGCGCCGCCGGAAAAACTGGTGGCGACGATTCGATCCAGCACTTCTTCGAGCCCGGGCAGCGTCGGATCGCGCCGATGTTGATCGACCAGGCGGGCCGCCCGCTCGGGCGCCAAGAGCGCGCCGATCGCGAAGTCCGCGGCGGTCGAAGCGGCGCCGAGCGGATCGAAGATCGGATCGGTATTGCCGCGCAAGGTCTCGACCGAGTCCTGCACCTCGGGCGGGCGCGGCGGCAGCAGGGCGAGGATCGAATCCGGCAGATCGAGTTCGGCCGGCGCGATGGTCGCGAGCACCGCCTCGAGCGCCCGGCGTTGATCGGCGGCGGGCACCGGTCGAACGGGCGCCTGGCCGTCGCCCGGCATGGCGTATTCGTAGGTGGCACCGCCGACGCTTTTGACCGCTGCCTCCACCTGATAGCGCGGATGGAAGTAGAGCGGGGCGAGTACGTCGTTGAGCAGCGCGAGCGGTCGATCGGGTCCGAGGTTGCCGACCCCGAAGCGGGAGAGGGCGATGTGCCGCACCTTGCTCGACTCTACGAGCGCGGCGATCGGATCGGCACCGTTGTCCCACAGGTTCGCGAGCGGATGCGCCGCGCCGAGCGGCCGGGCGTCCTGGTCGGAAAGGTAGAGCATCCCGCGGGAAAGCGTCTCCTGGACGATCTGGTCGAGCCCGGTCTTTTCTTGCCCCGCCGGAAACTCCGAATAGAGATAGCGGATCGCCTGAATGTCCCAGGCGCCGATCCCCTTGGCGTAGGCGTCCGACAGATCGAGATCTCCCGCCGGGGTCACCTTCACCCAGGGTGCCGGGTAGTCCATGACCGAGGCGCGGCCGTAGGTCGAAGCGGCGAAGTTGTGATTGAGCCCCAAGGAATGGCCGACCTCGTGCGCCGCCAGCTGGCGAATCCGCGCGAGCGACAGCTCGATCGGATCGGCGGGACCGCCGCTCCCGGTGCCGGCCGCGCCGAGCAACCCTTCGAACAGCAGGCGATCCTGGCGCACCCGCTGCGACCCGAGCAGGACGTGACCGTTGACCATCTCGCCCGTCCGCGGGTCGATCGCCCCACCGCCGTACGACCAGCCGCGGGTCGAGCGGTGGACCCACTGGACGACGTTGTAGCGGGCGTCGAGCGGGTCGATCCCTTCGGGCAGCACCTCGACCCGGAACCCGTCGATGAATCCGGCCGCCTCAAACGCCTCGGCCCACCAGCTCGCCCCTTCGACCAGGGCGCTCCGCACCGGTTCAGGCGCGCCGTTGTCGACGTAGTAGACGAGCGGTTCGACCACCTTGGAACGAGCGGCGGTCGGATCGACCTTCCGCAGCCGATGGCGGGCCGCGAAGTGCCCTTCGAGCGGCGCGGCGAGCGGCACGGCGAGATCGAGAAAGCCGACCGCGAAATGACCCATGCGCGGATCGAACCGGCGCGGCCGAAACCCCGCGTCGGGCAGGGCGATCAGCGACTGCCGGGCGGTCAAGCTCACCGTGCGATCCCCGGCGGAAGCCGGCGCCACTTCGCGCACGAGCGGCCCGGCGCCGCTCGACTGAAACGTCAACAGAGCCGACAGCTCGACGTTTTTCGGAAACACCCGGCAGCCGTCCAGATCGACCGCGCTGCGCCCCGCGTCGAGCGACCAGGAGCCCTGCCGGGCGATCGCGAGCGCGCCCGCCGCGCCGTGAGAATCGCGCAGCAGGAACGAGGTCAGGTCGACCAGCAGGCGACCGTCGGCATCTTCGGTATCGATCGGCGCGGCCCACACCACCGAGGTGGCGAACGACTCGGCGACCGCGCGCCGTTCCGCCGCGTTGTCCGAGGGCGTCTCCGCCCCCGCCCGGAACCGCAGATTCGGCAACTCGAACAGCACCCGGCCACCTTGGCGCCGGATGTCGAGCACCTGCGCCTCGCCCACCTGCCCGCGATCCAACCCCACCGGATTCGAGCCGAGCCCGGAAGCCAGCGCTTCGACGTAGAGGTAGCTGCCGATCCGCCCCCCGGGGTCGCTCGCCGCCGGCAGGGCCAACCAGACCTTGCCTGCCTTCTTGTCGAGATAGAGATCGAGCAGGCCGGAACGATGCTCGAGGCCGGTGGTTTTAGTGGCGATCGTCGAAGCGGCTGCGCCGGACGACGAGGTGGACGATGCCGGAGGCCGTAAGGCTCCAGGGGGAGCGGTCGAGGCACAGGCACCCACCCACAAGGCGGCACCGAAAACGGCGAGAACGGGAAGGGACAACGGACGATGAGCCAAGGGGGTTTCCTCCTATTGAGGATCGAGAGCAGAGATGGAGCCACTCTATCAGCGGCGCCTCGTTTGACACTTCCCTTCTCGCGCGACAGAATGAAGGAAAGCTCTCATCTATATTCAATTCCTGTCTTTCAGGAGAAAACCGCTATGCGTATTCGGACCCTCGGCCTCCTCGCCCTATTAGTCTCTACTCCCGCTTGGGCACAGAAGGACATTGTGCGGATCGGCGCAGCGCTCCCTCCGGCGATCAACGCGAGCGAAGACACGGTGATCACCTACACGGGGACCGTGCCGGCTACGTTTACCGGCGCTCTCGACGCCGACGACTCAACCTACAACCGGCCGGTGAGTTGCGCCAGCCTGTCCGGTGTGGGCACCGCGGCGCCGTTCGATACGGTTACGATCACCAACAGCTCGCCCGGTACCGCGAACGTCGTGATCTTCTCAAGCCTGGTCGGCGGCGCTCCCTGCCTCGACGCTAACGACACCTTCTTAACGGTGTACAACGGCGCGTTCAATCCGGCTTCTTCCCTCACCAACTGCGTCGCGGTCAACGACGACATCGCGGGCGCCGCCAACCGGTGCAGCTCCCTTTCGTTCTCGATCCCGGTCGGTGAGACGCGTACCGTGGTGGTTGCTGGCTTCAACAACGCGGCGACCGCCAACGGCCTGTTCAGCTACCAGGTCAACTTCACAGGCACGACGCCGGTCGAGCTGATCGACTTCTCGGTCGATTGAGAGCCTTGAAGAGTTTCTGAAGCGACGGCGGGGTGGCGAGCGCACGGAGCGAGCCCCCCGACCGGCACCGCCCGCCGTCCTTGTCCGCGATCGGGATTTGTTCTATAACTGGCCTGGAATGCAGAGTATTGCCATCCCTCAACACCCAGTAGCCACCACCGACAAGCCGTTTTCGTCCCTGGGGCTCTCCCCTCCGATCCTCAAGATCATCGAGCAGATCGGTTTCCTCTACCCGACACCGATCCAATCCGAAGTGATTCCGCTCGCGCTCTCCGGACGCGATCTGATCGGCCTCGCCGCGACCGGCTCGGGCAAAACCGCCGCCTTCAGCCTACCGCTCGCCGAAAAGCTCTTCCACGGCCGCGGCCTGCGCGGGCTGATCCTCTCGCCCACGCGGGAGCTGGCGCTCCAGACCAAGGCGTTTCTCGATCTCTTCGGGCAGGATCGCCACTTGGATACCGCCTGCCTGATCGGCGGCGTCCGCATGGGGCCGCAGTTCGAAGCGCTCAAGCGCGGTCCGGACGTGGTGGTCGCCACCCCCGGTCGGCTGCTGGACCACATTGAACGCCGCACGCTCAAGCTCGACGCGATCGAGGTGTTGGTGCTGGACGAAGCGGATCACATGCTGGATCTCGGCTTTTTGCCGCAGGTGCAGGACATCCTCTCCCTGCTGCCGAAGGAGCGCCACACGATGCTCTTTTCGGCCACCATGCCGCCCCCGATCGAGCGCTTGACCAAGATCTTCCTCTCGGACCCGGTCCGGGTGGACATCCTCCCCGAAGGCGGCGCCGCGACCGGTCTCACCCACCGGCTCTACATGGTGGCGGACGAGGACAAAAAGGCCTGCCTTTACGCCCTCCTCCACATCAACCTCGGCCGGACGTTGATCTTCATCCGCAGGAAGAGCGACGCCGAATGGCTGACCTCGGTGCTGGAACGCGAAGGCTTCAGCGTCGGCAGAATCCACGCCGACCTGACCCAGGCGCAGAGGGTCCACGAGCTCCGCGACTTCCGCGAAGGCAAATCCCGCATCCTGGTCGCCACCGGAGTGGCCGGACGCGGCATCGACATCCCAGAGATCGAGCACGTCATCCACTTTGACCTGCCCGAGAAAGTCGACGACTACATCCACCGAGCCGGCCGCACCGGCCGCGGAGCCATGACCGGCCTCGTCTCCTCAATCGTCACCTGGCAAGACAAGCCGACGATCAAAGAGGTGGAGGGGGTTCTGGGCTTCGAGATCCCTCGGTGCACACTGCCCGGGGTGGAGCCTTGGGTGGAGCTGAAGCCGAAACCTACGATTCGGCGGCGGATGTTGCGGTAGAAGTTGTCCCAAAGCCCGGCCGCCGACAGCCGCCGCCCCTATGTTTCGGAGCCGTTCGGAGGCAAACCCGGGATGGCATCCCACCGTACCGGCACCGCGCGGCGGCGGTAGCCCCAGAGGCCGTCGAGGCGTTCGGTGCCGGTTGTTTTCTCCAGCCCTTCGGACACCATTCGGAATGCCTCGACCACTCCCGGAACGACCAGGATCAAGCCGTTGTCGTCGCGCGGCATCTGCCAGCGAAAATCCTGGAGCGAGCCGAGTTCCAGCATCGCTTGGCGCAGCTCGGCGTGAAGGGACTTGAGCCGCGCGGTGAGGGCAGCCAGACCGCAGGTGGCGAAGAAGGAATAGGGTTCGATGTCGTCGATCGCGGTCAAAAGTTCCCCTTCGTCCCGGCAGCGAAAGACACGGTCCGAAAGATCTTCCCGGTCGGTGCGCGCGGTGGTGAGGATCGCCGCGGGGCGCACGTCCACGAAGCCGCCGGTCGCCAGGTGAAAATCGCGAAAATCGGCGAGAGTACCGCCGCTTCCCCGCGCATGACTGTGCTCGATGTGCTCGGCGATCCGCTCGGTGCGATCGAACAGAATCTCGAACGGCGCGACGAAAAATCCGGTGCGCATGAATGAAGCACCATCCCGCTCGAAGACGATCGGCGAGCCGAGCGAAGGGATCGCCCAGACCGCCTCCAGCGCGCGGCGGAAGATGCGGCTCTGCGCCTGCACCTTGAGCGGAAAGAGCCCCCCGTAGCGCCGGGGATTGAGCGCCGCCAACTCTTCGGGCGAGTCCGCGCCGACGAGGATCTGCATCTCGCGCGCAAGGTCGGAAAAGGGCCAGCGCGCCAGATCCTCGAACGTCAAAGGCCGCGAGTGTTCGAGCAGAAAGCGTTCCGGATCGAAGCGGGCGAGATCGACGTACGGGTCGATCGCATCGATGTCCACCGTCCGCAGGCGGTGAAGCAGGAGAAGCAGCGAGAGCGCATGCAGTTCGCCCTGGTGCTTGGCCGAGCCGAGATCTTGCAGCGCCATCGGTTCGAGCCCGGAGACCTGGGCCGCCAGCAGCGGCGGCTGGTTCAGCAGGTCGAACACCTGGCGCGAATTGTCGGTCTCGGTGTAGTAGCAGACGTTGTTCTCCGACGCGGGAAACCAGGGGGCGTTGCCGTCGTCGCCCAACACGCCGACAGAGGCCAGCACCAGCGCCAGCTCGCTCGCGCTCGCCACCCGCATCACCCGATAGAGCGCATCCGTGTTGGAGACGCTGAAAAATCCGTTCTCGCCACTACGAATCGAATACGAAGGACGCAGCGGCTCCCCCGCCGAAAAGCGGGCCGGACCGGCCGGCGGATCGTCGAGCGGCAGCGTAAGCGGTGGCGCCACGCGGACCATGTGGCGCGCCGGCTTGCCGTCCGAACCGATTCGATGAGCCCCGGGAAACACCTCCTCCGGCGCATCGTGGAGCAGGCGCGAGGGCCGGCCGTGGAGCGGAATCGGCTCGCGCAGGCGGACCTCGTCGATGCCGATCGCGGCGGCGGTGATCAAGATCTTCAAGCCGAGCTGACCGTACTCGTGGGCCAACTCCTCGGCGAAGCGCTGCTTGTCGACCAGAAACTCGTCCTTGGCGCTATGGGCGAAACCGAGCCGGATGCTGCGCCGCTTGCCGTCGCTCGTCTCCGACTCGTCGTACATTCCGCCGACCGCCGTGGTGTGGGCGACGAGCACCTCGTCGGCGAGACCGCGCACCTCGGCCAGATCGTCGCGAAAGGCCCGCACGAACGCCTCTTGCAGATCGTCGCCCGCGTCGGCCGACGCTTCGCCGAGGTAGCTCACCACCTGCTTCAGGTGATCCTGGTGGTAAGCGATCAGGCTCGGAATGGGAATGCCTAGACTCACCGAGCGGAAACGGCCCTGCGCCTTCCCTTCGGAATGCCGGTCGAGATAGCCCCGCAGAAACGTCGCCACCGGCCGCGCCGCGCCGATCGCGTCGAGCAGGGTGGCGATCGGCCTCTGCCCGCCACCAGGGGCGAGCCATTCGACGAACGTCTGGGCAAAAGCGCGACGCTGGTCCACCGGAACGTCCTGGATCGCTCCGAGACCAGGCAAAACGTTGAGCCGGAAGCGTTCGAGAGCGATGAACACGCCGCTCGCCGTGAGGTACCCGGCCCCAACCCGGCGCGGCGAGCACCCCTCGCCGTGGCGCGTTTCGACGTAACGGAACAGGCGACGGGTAAAAGCGCGGATGTCGTCGCGTCCGAGGCCCGTCGCGAGCAGGACCGGCACGTCGTCCGCCCCGGGGGTGGCCACCGTCATCATCTCCTCGTACATCGAGAGCATCTGGAGCAGCGCGGTGCCGCCGACCGCCCCGGTGCCGCCGATGATCGCGTGGAGATCCCGCCACCGCTCGCCCGAGCGCGCAGCTTCCGTAAGGCGCGGTCCGAGCCGCTGCTTCTTATAGCTTCGAGTCATTGAGGCGGGCAACGTACTGCTGAGAAGCGTAGTCCGTCAAGGTCGCTATTTCGGCGTGATGCGAAACCGGAAGGGATCCGCCCCCGCGAGGCGCGCACCGCGGGAGTCGAGCGCCTCGACGGTCCAGGAGTAGACCACGGCGGTTTCGAACCGCTCGCGGACCGCGGCCGGCAGGACGACCGGCGAGGTGTGGGCCGCGAGGCTCCAAATCTCCTCGCCCAGCGGGTCGGTGATCGTCACCCGGTAGGAGGTGGCTTTCGTCACCGGTTCCCAGCCGAGCACCTGAGGGGCTTTCGCCAACTCCCCCTCCGGCCCCTGGAGAAGAACGGTCGAACCACGGTAGGTCTCCTCCCCTCCCGGCGCGCCCGGCAACGACGGCAGATCGCGCCGAGAAAGCTCGATCGAAAGGCCGATCCCGAGCGCCAGCAGCGCCGCGAGAGCGAGGCCCCAGCCGGCGAAAGAACGTCGCGATCGACGGACCGGTTCGTTCTCCGCGACGACCGCCGACCTGGACGCCGAGGAGGTGCGGCCGACGGGGAAAGCCACGACGTTCGACCGCGCGGGGGCGATCTCTTCCGCTTGGGCTTCCTCGATCCGCCGGACCACGAAAGCCAGATCTTCGCCTTCGAGGTCGCCGGCATCGACGGGCAGATCCCACTGCCCGGCGAGATCGCGCTCGGCGGCGCAGGCCGGGCAGATTGCGGCATGCGCCTCGATCCGCGCCCGTTCCGCTTCGGAGAGGCGCACCCATTCGGCTTCCAGGAACACCTCGGGCGCCGGGCAGTCCGCCCCGAACGCGCCGCGCAGGCGATCGGCGAATTGATCTTCCTTCCGCTGGTGGCTCATGACCGAGCCCTCCCGGGGAGACCCGCTTCCCGGCGGGCGAATCCCCCTTTGAGCTTGCGCAAGGCGCTCACGATGTAGGCCTTGGCGCCCGATTTGTTGGAGAGCTCGAGCACCGCGCCGATTCGCGCGAGGGTCAAGCCATGGACGTAATGGAGGATCAAGACGCGCGACTCCAAGGGCTCCAGGTCGTTCGTAACCGCTTCGCGCAGGCGGGCGTGAATCTCCGCCGCTTCGAGATCGTCAGAGATCGCGGGCAGCTCGTCCGCCACTTCGGGAGTACCCTCCTCATCGAGCGACTTCGCGCGTCGGCGCGCCTGATACTCGGCGCGGTTGAGCGACACGCTGCGGGTCACCTGATAGAGCCAGGTCGAGAAACGGCTGTCGCCGCGGAAAGAGTCGAGCCGCGAGTGGATACGCAGAAACACGTCCTGGGCGACATCGGCGGCCTCCTCGCGATCGCCCGCGATGCGTAGGCACCAGGCCGCGACCTTCGGGTGATAGCGGCGGTAGAGCTCGCCGAAACAGGCGTCGGCCAGGCCTGGCTCACGCCGCGCCCGGGCGATCAGCTCCTCGTCGCTCGCGCCGACGAAGCTCAAGCTCCGGCTCCGCAAGGCAGAGATCGGGCTCGCAGGAGGGGTTCGGTGGAGAGTGGCGGCATAGGCACGATGGGCATGGGCTCGAACCGAGCGCTCGGCGCGGCAAGGCCGCGAGCGAGAAACCGACGGCGGAAGTAGCCTACCCGAAGAACGGGGCGTAGAGTGCGATAGCGCGACCATGCGTTGTGAGACAGCCCGGCGGCTGCCATAGAACAGAAATCCCCCCGGCCGATTCGCCGAGGGATAAAACGCTTGCCGAGCCTGGTCGCCCGTCTGCGGCGCTTCGCCTCCGACGTTCTGGAGGCCCAGAGCCAAGCGATGCGGGCAGGGTTGATTTGAGCGAAGGCCTGAAGACCTTCCGATTCCGATTGTTTCGGCTCCCCAAAGATTGTTGAGAAATCGTGACTCGCTTTTGCCGCACGACCGCACTACTCCAATTAAGGACCCTTGTAGAGCGATGTAGGTCGAAGGTGGAAGTGACCTCTCGATCGAAGTAGCTAGGCACGAGCCCCCGCCAGGAGCTTCGAGCCGCCGGAACGCCCTCCGGCTCGATTCTCTCCCCTGACTTTCGTAAAAGTACGGCACTCGGTGGAGTTTTTAGCGGCTCTCCCACGGTCTTGTTCGATCGTGAAGCGATCCGCGGAACGCTTTTAGGATCGAGTTCGCTGACTCGATCCCGCCGCCCTAAGGCTCCGTGACTCTCATCGTGAGAGCCAGGAAAGCCCAGGCGACGCCATGCTCGGCGAAAAGGTTCGGAGGAGTCCTCAAATGCGTTTGGTAAGTGTCAAGTCGGCCCTGGCTCTGTCTTGCGGTTTGTTGGCGGTGGCCGCGAACGCGGCGACCGAGCGGGGGGCGGCGCGGGGGGCGGGGGCGGG
>JBBRUC010000129.1:0-16966 GCA_038248205.1 Thermoanaerobaculia bacterium | reverse complement strand
GGGAGAACAGCCAAGAAATGCTTTGTTTTGCTCCCCTCTCCCTTTGGGAGAGGGGCCGGGGGTGAGGGCTGAGAGCACCCTCTACACCGTCCGCAAGAAATGCCACCGCAAATCCCCCGCCATCGGCAGGAAGACTTGCCGGTGGATCTTCTCTTCGAAGCGGCGGAGGAGGGCGGAGAGATGCTCGCCGCGGGCGGCGTGTTCGAGCACGTCGGCCGCGTCGCTGCCTGCTTTGCTGATGTAGGTCTGCCAGACCGCCTCGCGCACCGAGAGCGAGCCCATCCCTACGTTGGGCATTTTGGCCGCGCCGCGCTTGAGCAACGAAACCTTTTCGTTCAGACTCTTCACCGTATCCATCGGCTCGCGCTGCCAAGGGGTATAGGGCTTGGGCACGAGGACGTTCACCCCGAGATGGATGTGGCCGATCACCCCGGTTTTGGCGCTCTCTTCGAGCATCACCCGGTGGGCGCGGGCCGTCAGCTCCAGAATGCCCTGGACGTCATCCATCGTCTCGCCAGGCAGGCCGACGAGAAAATAGAGCTTCAGTTGGGTGAAGCGGTGGCGGAAGATCAGCCGGATCTTTTCGAGCAGAAAGTCGTTCGGGATCGGTTTGCCCATTTTGACTCGTAGCGCGTCGGTGCCGGTCTCGGGGGCGAGCGTGATCGACCGGTCGCCCGAGGCGTGGAGCGCGTCGAGTACGCCTTCGTTGACCGCCGGAATCCGGATCGACGAGACGGAGGTGCGGAAGCCCAGCCGGTTCGCCTCGCGCAGGATGCGTTCGATCTCCGGATGGTCGCCCACCGCGGTCGCGACGAAACCGAGCTGGTCGGTCACCGAGCGGGCGCGGTCGATCGCGGCGAGGATCATCTCGGTCGGATGCCAGCGGAACTTGCCCATGCCGAAGGTCGCCCAGCAGTACTTGCACTTCTCGGGGCAGCCGCGCGACATCTCGATCAGAAACTTGTCCGCGAACTCGGTACGCGGCGTGACGATCACGGTCGAAGGCAGATGCCCGGGGAGTTTGATCTGCGCTTCCGTCAGCTCCAGCTTGCGCAGCTTGGCGAGCGCGTCGCCGTCCTCTTCCGGCCGATGGTAGGCGGGCACGTAGAACCCGGGGGCGGTGGCCAGGCGCGCGAGCACCGCTTCGCGGTCGGGCTCTTCTTCGAGCGCCGAAAGCAGCTCCGGCAGGACGTTTTCCGCCGCGCCGAGGGGGAAGAAATCGACGAACTCCGCCATCGGCAGCGGGTTGATCATCGCGCACGAGCCACCCATCGCGATCAGCGGATCGAACGGCCGGCGGTCCTTCCTGCGGAGCGGAATTCCCGACCGGTCGAGCATTTTGAGCAGGTTCACGTAGTCGTTTTCGAACGAGACGGAAAAGCAGATGCAGCCGTACTCGTCGATCGCCCGGCCGGTTTCGACCGCGCGCGGCATGCCGGCGCCGTCTTCGAAAAAACGGTCGCAGGTCCAACCCGGTGCCTCGTGCACCAGCTCGTAGACGCGCTGGAAGCCGAGGCTCGACATGCCGATGTGGTAGGTGTTCGCGTAGGCGAGCGCCAGGCGGTGCTCGGCATGGGGCGAAAATTTCACCACCGGCCGCTCGTCCGCCCGAAACGGCGACCAGTCGTGGGGCGCGTTTCCCCGGCGGAAATTTTTGTCAGTTGCGGGTCTTCTCTTCATGGGCGTAGGAGTGTACAGGTTCACGCGGTGACGAAACGCCAAGCGAGACGGGCGGCGTTTTCAAGCCCCAGACTCCGCACCGGCAGGGCGCGCGCGTGGATGCCGAGCAGGCGAGAAAAAATCGCCGGATCTTTAGACAGTGCCACCAGGGCGCGGCGGCGCAGGCGGGGGCGGCGCTCGAACGCCATGGTGATCGCGGTCATCGCATCCGGCAGGCGGCTCGCGCGGCGGTGGGCCGCGGGGTATCGCGAGAGATCGCCCCGGGAGAGCGACTCGACCAGCGCCATCGCCTGATGCAGCCCCTTGGCGATCCCCTCGCCGGTGATCGCGTCCCGATAGCCCGAGGCATCGCCCACCAGCGCGACATTGCCGCGGCAGACCGCGGTGACTCGGCGGTCGAGCGGCCCGGCGCCCAGATCGCGCGAGGTGGCCGGGGCGTCGCGCAGACGGTCGGCCACGGAGGGAAAACGCTCCAGCAGTTGGTCGAAATTCGCCTTCTCGCCCGACCAGAGGAGGGCGACCCCCATCTCGCGCGGGCCGAGACCGTAGACGTAGGCCTCGCAGCCCGGTCCCCAATAGACCTCGACGAAATCGCACCAGGGCTCCGCCTCGAAGTGGCGGCGCATGCCGAACCGGAGGGGCGCGGGGGATTCCTCTTCGAGCCCCGCCCAGCGCCGCACCTTCGAGCGCAGGCCGTCCGCGCCGACGACGAACCGACCGCGGACCAGACCACCGTCCGTTTCCACCCCGCGCGCCGTCGTGCCTTCTAAGCCCAAGCCGCGCGCCGGGGTGCCCCAGCGAAGGTCGACGCCGACCTCTTCTGCCCGGGCGACCAGCGCGGCGTGAAAATCAGCCCGGTGGACCGCCATGCCCGGTCGATCGGGAAAGGTGCCCTCGACAGCGAGATCCCCTTCGAGGTAGCGGATACCCCGAAACTTGAAGCCGCCCATGAGCCGCAAATCGACGCCAAGGTCGGCCAGCAGATCGACCGCGTCGGGCATCAGCCCCTCGCCGCAGGCGCCGTCGATCGGCGGCCGGGCGCGATCGAGGACCGTGACGCCGAGCCCCGCTTGGCGCGCGGCGATCGCGGTAGCCAGGCCGATCGGTCCGCCGCCGACGATTACGACATCCGCGCAGTTCCCGGCATCAACCATGGGCTCGCACCTTCTTTTTGAAGCGCAGCTTCGCATAGGCGAGACCGGAGCGCGCGAGCGCCCCGGCGAGGCGGAGGGGGGTGACCTTCTCCGGCGGGGCCAGCTCGCCCGCCAGGTGCAGCCGCAACGATTCGCCGCGGCGAAGTTTGCCAGAAGAGGTGCGGGGGAGCGTTCCCGGCGCCAGGAGCACCAGCTCTTCCACGGGAATGCCAACCGCCCCGAGCACCGCGTCGCGGCAGGCGCGCGGCAGAACGGCGCGCTGTTCGGCGGAGATGCCTCGCGCGGTTTCGACCAGCAGTGCCAGCCGCTCGCCGTCCGCCCCTTCGGGCAGGTAGCTCGCGGCGACCGCGCAGCCGGTGCGAACCCCGGGGAGGAGATCGACCGCGCGCTCGATCTCCTCGGGCGCGTAGTTGCGACCACGGAGGATCACCACGTCCTTCGCCCGGCCGGTGAGGTAAAGGTCGCCGCGGTGGAGAAACCCGAGATCCCCGGTGTCGAGCCAGCCGTTGCGCAGCGCGCGCTCCGTCGCCTCCGGCTGATCGAGATAGCCGGTCATGAGCGATGGACCGGACGCCCAAACGCGGCCGATCGTCCCTTCGGGAAGCTCCAAGCCGTTTTCGTCCGCCACGCGCACCGAATACCCGGGCAGCGGCCGGCCGACCGAGGCGATCTCGCGTCCTCCCTCATCCACCCGGGCTTGTCCCTCGCGGGCGAGCGCCTCGCGGTCGAACCGCGCGGCGACGAACGGCCCGGCGAGATCGGAGAAAGTGACGGCGAGCGCCGCTTCGGACAGGCCATAAACGGGGGTGAACGCCGCGGCGCGGAATCCGTAAGGGCCGAACCGCTCGGAGAACGCGCGCATCGTCGCGGGTACCGCGGCTTCGGCACCGTTCAAGGCCGCCTCCCAAGCGGAGAGGTCGAGCCCTTCGATCTCCTCGTCGGCGATGCGCGAGAGACAGAGCGCGTAGCCGAAATTCGGCGCGGGCGAGATCGTGCCGCGGTATTTCGCCAGCGCGCGCAGCCAGATCGCCGGGCGGGCGATGAACAGCTCGGGGCCGATCAGGGTGAGCCAGGCGTCGCGCGCGAGAGCGGGAAAGACGCAGCCGATGAGTCCCATGTCATGGTAGAGCGGCAGCCAGGAAACGCCGCTGTGCTTGTGCCCCGGGGTGTCGCGCCAGAACCGGTTCAAGGCTTCCATCTGGGCGACGATCGCGCGGTGCGACAGGGCGACCGGCTTCGGATCGACCGTCGTGCCGGACGAGTACTGCACCAGCGCGAGATCGTCGGGCTGGACCGAAACCGACGGGACGGAGGAACCCTTCGGCAGTTGGTCGAGCGTCTTGCACCCGAGCGGCGGTTGGGCGAGGGCGATCGCCTCGCCGAGAATCCTCTGCACCCGCGCATCGGCGAGCACCAGGCGGGCTTTCGCCAGCTCGAGCATCCGGGCGGTGCGGCGAAAGTATTCGTCCAGCCGGCCGAGCCGCACCGGTGGATAGAGCGGCACGGGAACCGCTCCGGCGAACAGGGTGCCGAACAGTGCGGCGAAGAATTCGATCCCGGTCGGATAGATCAGCGCGATCCGATCCCCCGGCACGACGCCCGTTGCGACGAGGCTCGCCGCCACGACCTGCGCGCGGTTTCGCACGTCGCCCCACGAATGCTCGGTGACGCTTTCGTCGCGGGCGACGAAACGGAGTCCGCTGTCCGAAGGGTCCTTCGCTCTCACCAGCAGATCGATCAGGGTATAGGTGCTTTGGGCGGCTTCGGTCATCTCGCGGACTTTCAATCTTCGAGCTTCCGGCGCACGATATCGACCAGGTTGCCGACGGTTTCGAGCGCCGCCTCGTCCCGTTCGTCGAGCATCACGCGAAATCGATTTTCGACCTCGGCGGCGAGGGTGAGCAGGCGAACCGAATCGAGCGCCAGGTCTTCCACCAGCCGCATGTCGAGCGCGAGCGGACCTTCCCAGCCCAGGTGACGCTGCGCGATGTCGGTCACGCCGAGCAGGACCGCGTCCGCGGAAAGGGCGGTCATCGGGGCGTGGCCTCCGAGCCGGAAGGAAGGAACCGCGGCCGGCCGGCAAAAGCGCTCTCGTAGCCGGAAGCCTCCTCCAGAGCCTTCTCCTCCGCCTGGATCCTCACCCGCAACAGAGCAGCGTTGCCGAGCGAGAAGATCACCGCGGTGAGCCAGGCAGTATGGAGCAGCGGCAGGGCGACGATCTCCAGGATCACCGCCAGATAGTTCGGATGGCGCAAAAATCGGAACGGTCCGCCCACCACCGGCGCGGCGCCCGGTAGAACGACGATCCGCGTGTTCCACCGGGTTCCCAAGGTACCGATCGCCCAATAGCGGAGGGCGGTCGCGAGCACGAGGACGATTCCGCAGCCGACGCCCAAGGTCGGAACGAACGGCCGGTCGAAGACGAAAACCTCTACCGGGCAGGCGATCAAGAAGGCGGTGTGGAGCGCCACCATGACCGGGTAGTGGCCGGAACCGACCTCGCGCCCGCCCGCCGCGAGCGCCCGCGCCAGATTGCGTTTCGAGATCGCCAGCTCGGCCAGCCGCTGCACCGCGACGAGCGCGATCAGCAGCAGGTAGAGCGAGCGGGTGTCGAGAGGAAAGGCGCCCATGCGGGCCTATCCTAGCCCGAATTTTCCGCCCCTCCGGCAGTTCGGCGGCAGGTCGGAGGAGTGCGCGTCAGCTACCGAGGTGCGACATACGCGGAATAAAACGGCCGTCCGTCCGTCGTGCTGCCGCACAGCAGCCCCGACTCATGATTCAGGAAGCGGGCCATCGCGAGCCCGGGGACACCCTCCACCCAAAAGGTTACCTCGCCCGTGGAGAGCAAGCTGGCCTCGACGTTCCTCGTGTGACCGCCCGCCAGAGTCAGCACTCCATTGACGCCCGCGCCGGACACGGCGCCGAAACGAATCTGACCCTGCAGGTTTCCGATCAAGACGTTCCACGTCGTGCTCGCAAGCCCGGGAAATCCAAGCCGTGCCGGCGTGCCATGCACGATGGGACTGCCCTTCTTCGCGTATCCCCCGAAGCTGCTACCGTCCCCGTCGTAGTGCATCCCTGCCATCACGTCCAACGTCGGCTCGAGGTGATAGACAAAGCGCCGCCCCCTCAGCTCGTCCCACGGCAAGTTCGGATGGGCGGCATCGAAGCGGAATTCGATCCTGTGGCCTGAGATCGTACCGTTGACGCGAAATGCCGTGCCCGCTGGATCGTAGAAAACGCCGATGCGATGGTCGGCCGTAGCCGGTACGTCGAGGGGCAGATTGCCGACTCCCGGAAGGTGGTAGATGTCGAGGATGCCCTTGTGGCCATCGAACGTCAGATTCCAGCGTCCCAAGAAAGCGAGTTCGGGCCAGGCAGCCGGCGGAACGACGTCCGTGAGGTATTCGGCGACCTCAATCCCGGTGAAGAGGTCGGTGTACAAGAGGCGCTCGCAGTACACCGTCGGATCGCCACCCAGCGGGCCATAGCTGTTCTTGACGAAGAAGACGGGCGACGCAGGATCAGACTTGTCGAACCCGACCAGAATGAAATTGTGACCCAGACGGTGGATGCTCACTTCAAAGCCCAGGCTGAGCACTCGCTCGAATTCGGCGGCGCTCGTAAGGGAGCCCCGCGTGAAGGCCACGGCGTGACTCGCTCCGTAGTAGCGCGGCGCTTGCAAAACGGCGCGAGTCAAGAGCGAGAAATTGAAGTCATTCGCCTCCTTTTGATTCACGCTGGCCCAATTGTCCGGGGCATAGTCGGTGGTCCGGTACGCAACATCGGTTTCCGTGGCGATTCGGAACCCGGATGGATACCAACGAACCGAGCCCCCTCCCTGCGTCCCCGCGAATTGGTTCTCGCGATAGTTCGCGCCGCCCGCGAGGATCTCGGGCCAGCCAGGGTGAAGGTAGAGTGCTTTGCCCATCATGGCCCAGAACTCTTCCGAGAGATTCACGTCGCCGTAGCCGGCCTTCTTGTAGGCTGCCTCGAGCGCCGCCGTTGCGCCGAAATAGGTGCAACTTCCGCGGGAGCCCTGGTCTTTGATCGGAGTCTGGTTCGGGCGCAGGTCGACGATGTTGGGCTGGACGATCGCTGCATCGTGCGCAGGCGTAAAGGTCCATTTCTGACTCGGTGCGTCAAGGAAGTCCGAGAGTTCGGCCTCGGCGCTACGATCGATCACTCCCTCTTTGATCTGGATGACCTTGTTGCTCCGGCTGGCGGCACAGCGGATCGCATAGTTGTTCGCGCCCAGCGACCGCAGAATCCATTGCTGGTTGCGGTTCTCGGGGAAGTGATCGAAAAGCTGAATGCGGCAGCCGTTATGATCGACCTCGGCATCATGGGCGTCCAAGGCGCGCCCCCCGCCGACGTTGAGGAGAAAAAACGTCCCGGAAGAGGCCCTACGGACCTCCCAAAGTTGATTGAGTCCCCGATAGAGTTTCCATGTCTGGATTTTCGCGCGGTTGGCCTGGAACGTCGTATCGCTCGCTTCTAGCGATCGGCCGGTCGACAGCTGAATGTAGTAGCGACCTTCTGTAATCTCGGGCATTTCGCTCTCCTCTTGCGGATCCCCCGATCTTGCCGTGGTCGAAAATCCCCGGAGTCGAGGTCGATCCTTGGTTCCCTATATTGAGGGCATTTG
The DNA here is from genome assembly GCA_038248205.1 of Thermoanaerobaculia bacterium. Classification (GTDB taxonomy): domain Bacteria; phylum Acidobacteriota; class Thermoanaerobaculia; order Multivoradales; family UBA5704; genus DASYKS01. The sequence continues at coordinate 9,484 of JBBRUC010000129.1, read as the reverse complement.
CTTCCTGCCTCTCTCTTTTGACAGCGAGGGATCCGACGCTTGCGTTCGGAGAGGATCGGGGAAGGAGTCGGGTCCGGAAGCTGAGTCACCTTCCGGACCCTGAGCGCGAGGCTCGAAGGGGCGGCGCCGGCCACCCCGAGTGAGCAGTACCTACGGCTTGATGCCGACCAGCTCGACGTCGAAAATCAGGATCGCGTTCGGCGGAATCACGCCGCCGGCACCGTTGGCGCCGTATCCGAGGTCCGGCGGGATCACGAGCTTCCTCTGGCCGCCGACTTTCATTCCGGCGATCCCTTCGTCCCAGCCCTTGATCACCTGGCCCACGCCGACCCGAAATACCAGCGGCGTACCGCGATCCCGGCTCGAATCGAACTTCTTGCCGTTCTCCAACGTTCCCGTGTAGTGGACCTCGACCGTGTCGCCGGCTTTCGCTTGCGTTCCGTCGCCCATTTTTACGTCGGTGTACTTCAGGCCCGATTCGGTCGTCACTTCCTTGGTGGCTTCTGCTTGGGTCATCGGTTTCTCCTTGCCGTCTGCGTACCCGGTGCCGACGCAGGCGAGGGCCAGCAGGGCCGCCGCGGCGAAGGCGCGAGGAAACAGGGACTTCTGATTCGGTCGGTTCGTCGGGTGTGACATGGGCGGATTCCTCCTGGTTCGAACTTTCTCTCGGTTCGATTGAGAACTAGATGCGACCGCCGGAGCGATAGACCGGGCGACCGTCGCGGACGACCGCGGCAATCGGATTGACGCCGTAGTGATAGGCGAGATGGAGCAGATTCGGCGCGTCGAGCAGCGCGAGGTCGGCTCGCTTTCCCACCTCGATCGTACCGACTTCGTTGCCTACCCCAAGGCAGCAGGCGGCGTTGAGCGTAGCGGCGGTGAGGCTCTCTTCGACCGACAGGCCGAGCTGGAAGACCGCGAGCGTCACGATCATCGGCATCGACTCGGTATACGACGAGCCGGGGTTGCAGTCGGTCGCGAGCGCCACCGGAATGCCCGATTCGATCATCCGCCGGGCCGGCGCGTAGCGCTCTTTCTTCAAGAAGAAGCTCGTCCCGGGCAGCAGGACCGCCGTGACGCCGCTTCCCGCGAGCGCTTCGATCCCGCGTTCGGAAACCGCCATCAGGTGATCTGCCGAAAGAGCGCCCAGCTCGGCCGCCAGCTCCGCTCCCCCTGAGTCGGCGAACTCGTCGGCGTGAAGGCGCGGCGCCAAGCCATGGCGAATCCCCGCTTCGAGCACCCGCCGCGATTCCGCGGGAGAAAACACCCCTGTCTCGCAAAAGACGTCGCAAAAGCGGGCGAGGCCGCGGGCCGCCACCGCAGGCACGATCTCGTCGCAGATCAGATCGACGTAGCGGGCGCGGCCCGCCGGATCGGCGCGATGCTCGGGCGGCACTTCGTGGGCGGCGAGCAGGGTGGGCACTACGCGCACCGGGTGCTCGGCCGCGGCGCGTTCGAGCGCCACCAGTTGCTTCAGCTCGTCCGCGAGGTTCAATCCGTAGCCGCTCTTGGCTTCGACCGTCGTGGTGCCGCCCGCGAGCATCCAGTCGAGATGCCGCAAAACGTTGCCGGCGATCTCGTCTTCCGTTGCATGGCGGGTCGCGGCGACGGTGGAAAGAATGCCCCCCCCTTCGGCCGCGATCGCCTGGTAGGTCTTGCCGCCCAGGCGCTCGAACAGCTCGGTCTCGCGGGTTCCCGCCCAGGGGATGTGCGTATGCGGATCGACGAAGCCGGGGATCAACGTGCCGCGCTTGCCGTCCAAGCGGGGCAGCTCGGCCAAATCGCCGAACCGCTCGCGGCGGACCTCGGCGGCGCCCACGAATGCGATGCGTCCGTCGCGGCAAAGGACTTCGACACCCTCCGACCCGTCAGCGGCCCGGGTTCGCAGCACCCGGCCCTGTTCGGCACCCCGCCGCGGGGTGGAACCTTCGGGGGTTGCCACCTCGGCGAGGTTTTCAATCAGCAGATCGTCGCTCATCGCGTCTCTCCGGCAAGGCCCGCATGCTGGCGGCCGAGGGTGCGTACCTGGAGGGCAAACCAGCTCTCGACCTCGCTCCACTCCAAGCTCCGCGCGAGCTTCGGCATCGGTTCGTCGATCGCCGCGGAGAAATCGGCAAGTCCCTTAAGCGCCTGGAGCGGAAAATCGCGCACGTGGCCGAATTTGTCGTCGGCGCGCCCGAGCAGCTCTTCGAGCGGCAGCCGGCGGCAGAGCAGGTAGAGATCGATGAAATCGCGCCGGGTGCCGCGGCTGATGATCGCGCCGAGTTTCATCAGGCCGAGATCGACCGCGGAGGCGACCGACAGACCGTCGATCTCCTCGAACGCGTCGGCGAGCGGGTAGGGGTAGTAGAAGAAACGGACCCCTACGCCGGTTGTTCCCGAACCACCCCCCGGCATGCGCACGAACAGGTAGCCGTCGCGCGCCGTTTCGACCTCGGTGCCGGGCTCGATCACGAGCAGAGCTCCCAGCAGGTCGCGGCGATCGGGCGGCGTCAGGCGGTTCGCGTTGCTCATCAGGTCGAGATCGCGCAGCGGCCGATGGCCGAGATAGAGCGCCAGGGCGGCCGAGCCCGCGAGGTAGAAGTCCTGCCCCCACTGCGCGGCACCGAACCGTGCGGCGAGCGCCGCGCTCTCGGGCGCCAGAGACCCCCGAAAATCGAGGGCGGGGCGGTCGGCGGCCGAAGCGGTCAAGGGGGCGGTCGAGGTCATGGCAGAGGCGAAGGATTTCACAGCGGCCAAAGATCTGGGCGCCCCAGTGCGGGAAAACCCGCGGAAACTCCCAAGACGGCCTGCCAAAAGGCGGCGCTCCGACGCGACAGCTTCCGCTCGCCCCGCGCGGTGAGCCACGCGGAAATCTCGTCTTCCGGCAGCACGGTGAACAGCCAGGCGATGTCGTTGGAATCGCCGTCTTCGAGCAGGCGGGCGAGCACGAGCGAGCGGGAGCGTTCGAGCGTCAGATCTTCGGGTTCTACATCGGGAAACAACCGCTCGGCGAGCAGCTCCGGAATGTCGGCCAGGTTGCCCGCCGGGATCGACCCGGGCATCGCGCGCTTCAGGCCTCGCGCTTCTTGCGCGGCAGTTGAATGACGGTGCCGCCGGCCGGAAGGCGTTCCTCTTCCATCTCGGCTTCGAGAATGCGCTGAAACAGATCGATCGTGTTGCGGAACTTGTGCTGTAGTTCCTTCCTCATGGTGCGCAGCTCCTGGATGCGGGCCTCCATCCGGGTCGTCTGCTCGACCGCCTGATGAACCACCCGATCGGCCACGCCCTCGGCCTCGCGCACCATCAGCTCCGCCTCGCGCCGGGCGTTGGCGGTGATCTCATCCGCCACCTTCTGCGCGCGCAGTAACGTCTGCTGCAACTGGTGCTCACGCTCCTCGGCTTCCTCTACCCGCTGGCGGTAATACTTGGTCTCCCGCTCCAGCTTCTCGACCTGGCCGATCCGCTGCGCCAGCTCCTCGGCCACCAGCACCAGGAAGTCCTCGACCTCCCGGGTCTCATAGCCCCGCATCTTGATCGGAAACTTCATCCGCTGCACATCCAGCGGCGTGAGAGGGGTCATCGCCATAGCGTTCTCCAAAAAGCCCTAGAGCCCCTGAGGGGGGCCGGATGTTAGCATGGGCATTGACTTTTTCGAGGTTGCAGCGGGCGCGACCACAGCTTCGCGCGCTCCGAAAAAGCCCTTCCGCGACGCTCTGATGTGCGAATTCGACTTCGGGCCGCACAGACTGTGCCCTGTGTACCATTTCACAGCTCGCGTGCTGTGCGGAACTGGGAGGTTTTTGTGCGAAACGAGAGCGATGAATCGCTGCTGCGAGGCTCCGAGGTGGGTTTCTCGCGCGCCATCGCCGCTGTTCGCACATTCCGAGCGCGATCCCGCCCTTCCGGGGGATGAAAAGCCCGAGTCCGTGCGGGGAAACCGCGCTGCGGGAGGCGCCGTTAGGGAGGCGCGTCTTCTGCGCCGTCCCCATGCCTACGCGGCGATTGCATTCGATCGCCCAGCGAGCTAGCGTTATGGTCATGCCCCGATCCGCGCATTTGACCATCGAACTCCCCGCAGAGGACCTTGCCCGTTTCGAAGCCCAGTCTAAGCGGGAAGGGCTTCGGCCCGAGGCCAAGGTCATCGAGCTGATCACGCGAAGCCTGCTGCCGGGCAGTGACCGATCCACCAGGGCGCTCGCTCGCCTTCGCCAACTGCGCGCAGGTATGCCACCGGTCGATGCCGTTGAGATCGTCCGTGCCGTGCGCAACGAACTCGAAGATCGAGCAACACGGTAGATGGCGCGTTTCGTCGTCGATTCAAACCTTTTGATCGCGCTCGGTACGGGCGACCCTCGGGCTGATGCCGTCTCGAACGCTGTGAACGATTGGCTCGCCTCGGGGGGAGAGCTTCATGCGCCCGAGCTTGCGCGATACGAGATCGCGAGCGGACTTGTCCGATTGGTCGGTGCCGGGAGGATTTCAGGCGATCAGGCGAGGGAAGTGTGGAGCGAGATCGCCGGCCTGCCGATCACTTTCCACCCCCTGCGAGAAGGCGGTCGAACCATCGAGATCGCGACGCTTCTCGAGAGATCCAGCGCTTATGACGCCTCCTACCTGGCGCTGGCCGAAGACCTCGAAGCTCAGCTCTGGACGCTCGATGGACCGCTCGCCCGCAATGCTGTCTCGCGGGGCTTTGAGATTCACTTGCTGCCTGCCGGCTAACGGAACCACGGACGGCCGCCTCAGCGGACACTTCGAAGGGCGGGCGCGAGACGTGAGAGGCGTTCCGGTTACCGCCGCCCAAAAATCGCCGTCCCAACCCTCACGTGCGTCGCTCCCTCTTCGATCGCGACCTCGTAGTCGTCGCTCATGCCCATGGAGAGCCAGCCGGAAAAGTTGGTGGCGTCGGGGTGTTGGGCCAGCTGATCGCGGAGTTCGCGGAGGCGGCGGAAGTGGGGGCGGGATTCTTCGGCGGCTCGGCCGTAGGGGGGATCGCCATCAGGCCGCGGATGCGGAGGTTCTTGAGGCGGAGAAACTGCGGGGCTTCGGCCAGGAAGGTCTCGGGCGGAAAACCGTGTTTGGTCACTTCGTTGCCGGAGTTCACTTCGAGGAAGGCATCGATCACCAGGCCGCGACGGGCGGCTTCGGCGTCGAGTGCCATGGCGATCTTTTCGCGGTCGATCGAGTGGATGGTGCGGAAGAGGTCAAGCGCCTGCCGCACCTTGTTCGACTGAAGGGGGCCGATCAGGTGCCACTCGGCCTCGGGCGGCAGGTGCGGGATCTTGCCCGCCGCCTCTTGGACGCGGTTTTCTCCGAACAGGCGTAACCCAAGATCCCACGCCGCCCGCAACGTCTCGGGCGGATGGGTCTTGGTTACCGCAACCAGCGTGACCGAAGAGCGCTCGCGGCCAGCGCGGGTGCAGGCCGCCGCGATGCGCTCCTCGACCGCTGTGATCGCGGCCGGCAGGCCGGCGTTCCCCGACAACTCGACGGGGTCGGTCATCGCGCCCTTACGTGGCGGATTCGTCGACCACCAGGATCCGTTTGCACGAGTCGCACTGGACCAGCGTTCCTTGGGTGCGGATCTCTACCACGACCTGCGGGCGCACGCGGAAGTTGCAGGCGCTGCAGTGCCATTCGAACTGGCTGCTGCCGATCCGCTCGAACTTGAGCACCTCGGTGATGCCAGCGCCCGCGTAGCGCTCGCGGATTCGTTCAAACAGGGCGAGCACTCCCTTGGGTAGCTGGCCGCGGAACTCGACGATGCGCTTCCTAACCTCGGCGGCTTCGCGCGCGAAACCGGGCTTTTCGCGCTCCCACTTGGCCGCTTCGGCGTTGTATTGCTCGTCGATTTCGCGGAAGCTTTCGCGCAGCTCCGCCAGTTCGCGATTGGCGGTTTCGATCCGCTCGATCGCGCCGAGCCCCTGCTCTTCCAGGTCGGTGATCTCCCGTTTGACGGTATCGATCTCCTGGAGGAGGGCGCCGTATTCGCGTTGATTGGTGACCCGATTGATCTGCTGCTGGTAGCGCTTCAGTTTTTCTTGCGCATCTTGGATCGCGGCGTCGGCGGCGCGCCGCTCGCGACCCGCTTCTTCGGCCGCTTCTTCCGAGGCGAGAATTTCGGCGGAACGCACGCCGTGCTGCTCGTGCAACTCTCGCATCCATTCGGGGACTTCGTTGATTCGGCGTTCGGCGTCCTGAAGTTGGTCCAGGGCGCGCTGGAGCTCGACAATTGTCGTCAGTTGGGGCGTCATGGGGGGCGGGTGCGCTCTCCTTGATAGCCCCGCAACTCGCGGTATGGGTCCACCTGGATTTGAACCAGGGACCTGCCGGTTATGAGCCGGTTGCTCTAACCGCTGAGCTATGGACCCGGGAGACCCCGGCGGGGCGAATTCGGAGTATAGCACCCACGCTCCGCGAGCGGGCTCAATTCCGGCACCTGCTGCCCGGATTGGTCGGTCATTTCGAACGGCGCGACGCGCGCGAGGCCGCGATCGGCGCACCGCGGAGGCCGCGCAACTCGGCCTCTCGCGCAGGGGAAAGCTCCTCGGGAACGAACCGGCTCCAGGCCCGTTCGAGAGCGAGGGCGAGCACCTGCTCGCGTTCGGGGTCGACCACCGGCCGGCTGCCGCCCGGCCCCCAGCGGAGCAGGCGGAGAGAGGGGGCGCCGCCGGTACCATGAAGTGGCGGCGTCGCCCAAAACTTCGCATCGTGTACCCGGGGGGGAGCGCCCGGAGGCGCGAACGCGATCCGCCAGAGCAGCTGGTCGCGGCCGGCGGCGACCATAGAGAATCGGTTGGTGCCGTCCGGCGCATCGTAGAGCGAGGAGAGGATCGGCGCCGAGTACGGGTGAAAGAGGCTCGGGGCGACCGCCGGTGGCACGGCGAGGCCGGCCGCTTCGGCGACCGTCGCCCAGACGCGCGTCAGTTCAACCGGCCGTTTGGCGGTCTCGGCGATCCTGTGGGGGCTGCCGCTCGGCAGCTCGATGACCAGCGGCACCTCCAGGATCTGGCGACCGAGGCCGCCATCGCGCGCTCCGAGGCGGCCTGGGCCGAAGTCCTCGCCGATCACCGAAGTCACGACCAGGAGGGTACGCTCGCGCTGGCCGCTCGCATCGAGCGCATCGAGCAGCCGGCCGAGCCGCTCATCGGCCCAGGCGACGTTGGAGCGATAGAGGGCGCCGAGCTTCTGGACGATCTGGGGGTCACTCGCACCGCGCGCCACCAGCTGCTCGACCTGCGCCGCGCTCAGTCGGCGGGGCAGATTCTTCGGCACGTCGGGCAGCCGTGCGAGCAGCCAATCGCGGCGGACGAAAGGTGGCCGAGGCTCGGCGAGATGAATCCAGACCAGCTCGCGGCCGCCCGACAGGCGCGAGAGCCGGGCCGCGGCCGTGCGCCCCTTGCCGAGATCGCTGAATTCGTCGAATCCGCGGGCGAGGCCGAGCCGGACTTCGCGGGCGGAGCCGAACCCGTACGTCCGATAGCCGGCGGCGTGGAGCGTTTCGGCCAGCGTCGAGACCGCCGCCGGCAGCTCCCCTACCCCGGGCGCGAGAACCTGATGCTGCCAGGGCGCCAAGCCGGTGAGCACGCTCGCGGTCGACGATTCCACCCAGCCGGAGGCGGCGAGGGCGCGACCGCTCCAGGAGCGAGAGAGCAGGGTGTGAAAGTGGGGCGTGAGCCCGGGCTCGCGCCCGGGTCCGGCTACCGCGTCGTCGCGCAGACCTTCGAAGGTGATCAAAACGATCGGACCGGTGGTGTGCTTCGGACCTGCCGACACCTTGGCCCGGCACCCTGTGCCAAAGAGCGCCAAGACCCCGAGCACCAGGAAGGTCAGGAGGGCGAATCGATTCGGTCCGGCCGTCTTCCTCGACCGCAAACAGAACGGCATTGGGCGATCGGAATCAGCTCGCGTCGGTGCTCGAATAGAGCCGCCGGTAGCTGTCCGAGAGGATCAAGATCCGTTTAACGTAGATCCGCGGTTCTTGGTACGAAAGCCCTTCGACGAAGGCGTCGGTTTCGCGCACGGGGGCGCTTTGCCAGAGCCGCCGGATGCGGTTCGGTCCGGCGTTGTACCCCGCGAGCGCGAGTTCGACGTTGCCATCGAACGTATCGAGCATCTGCCGGAAATAGGCGGTGCCCAGACGGACGTTCAAATCGGGCTCGTCGAGCGCCGCAGCCGAGAAGGGAATCCCGAATCGACGGGAGATCTCGCGCGCCGTCGCCGGCATCAGCTGCATCAAACCTCGGGCGCCCACCCGGCTCTGCGCCGAAAGGTCGAAGGCGCTCTCTTGGCGGATCATGCCGTAGACCAGGTTAACCGGCAGGCGATGGGCGGTCGCCCACGCTTCGACCTCCGGTCGATAGGCAACGGGATAGTAAATCTGCTGGGCTTCGAGCGGGACCGACGCCTGGAACGGTCCACCGAGCGCCGGAAAAGCCTCGCGAATCGCGAGCACGCTCTTGCGACGATTGCCCTGACGCTCCAGCACTACCGCCCGCAACGCCGCGAGCGGACGCTTCGCCGCGCGATCGCTCACGAGATCGAGCTCGATCTGCGCCATGTCGTCGAGACCGAAGTCGGAGAGCAGGCGCGCGCGGTAGAGCGTTGGATCGGTGGGCCAAAGGCCCGGGTTTTCCCCGCCGCCGGATCCGGTGCCTTCCCCCGGGCGGCCGGGCGCCGCGGCGCCGTTCGGCTGGGTCGGTTGGCCTTTGCCCCCCAGGCGGGCCAGGGCGTTACGGCGGTAGAAGTCCGCCGTATCCGCGCCCGCCACTTCGCGATAGATCTGGCGGCTCCGCTCGGCTTCGCCCAGCTGCTCGAACGAGCGGGCGGTCCAATAGCGGGCCGACCGGGCCGACGATTCGCTCGGATAGATCGAGAACAGCTCGGTCCACCAGCCGATCGCCCCAGTGTAGTTGGCGCGCGTGTACTCTTGCCAGCCACGGCCCCAAAGGTGGGTGGTGCCGGTGCTGTCGGTCGGGTCGAGACGGCGCAGCTCGCGCAGGCAGGAGAGCGCCCGATCGGTGGCCTCCTCGGCGACGAACTGCTCGAACAGCGCCCCGAGCGCCTTCTTCGAGAGGTTCTTGTCGCTCGCCAGCTGCACCACGCGGAGCAGATGGCGGCGTTCGCGCTGGCGCAAATCGGCGCGCTCCAGGGCATTCGGGCCGTTGCGGCCGCGGCGCACCGTTGCCGCCTCGTCCGCCGCCCGGGCGCGCGCCCATTCCAGCCCGGCCTCGTCGACCGGCGAGCGGGCCGAAAGCGAGGTGAGTGCGGCGTACGCCTCCAGGCCGTGGAGCGCGCGGGTCTTCGCCTCGGCGTCGAGCAGGCTCCAGGCGAGATCACGCTGGACGAACGGAACCGCGGCAAGCGCGGTCGCCGCACCGTCGAGCAGGCCAAGGCCGAGCAGGGTGCGCGCGCGGCGACTCAGCTCGTCCCGGGTAAGGATTGCCGCCCAGTCCACCCGCCCGTCGGGTGCGCGAAAAGCCTCGACCACCGAAAGGTCGGC
>JBBRUC010000128.1:0-17193 GCA_038248205.1 Thermoanaerobaculia bacterium | reverse complement strand
TCGTAGGCGAGGATCGGCGTACCAGGAGAGTTCTTCCGGTGCAGGGCGAGCGAGCGGGCGGCGTAGCGTTCGGCCCGATCGAAGGCGCCTTGGGCGTTGGCCGCCGTGGCCAGGTTGGTGAGCGTCCGGGCGACTGAGGCTCCCGCGGGCGCCAGCCGTTCGAAGATTTCGAGCGCCTCCTGCTGACGCGCTTCGGCCTCGGCGAAGTTGCCTCGCCGCTCGGCGAGCAGACCGAGGCCCGCGAGAGCGCCGGCCGCGTTGGCCCCTGCCAGCTTGAGCTCCCGGTTCGCTTCGAGCGCCGCGTGCAGGTATTCGTCGGCCTGATCGAGATGGCCGCGGCCGATCGCGATGTTCGCCAGGTTGAGCAGAATGTCCGGCAGATGGGGTGACTGCGGCTCGATCCGCCGCCAGAGGGCGAACGCTCGGAGTTGAAATCGTTCCGCTTCGTCGATCCGGCTGCGAAGCCGCGCGACGTTGCCGAGGTTCATCAGGAGAGAGGCGGTGAGGCGTCCCTCGGGGCTCTTCTTTTCGGCGGTGGCCAGCGCGATCCGGAAGTGGCGGTCCGCGGAATCCAAATCCCCGCCAATCCCGGCGTTCGTGCCCAGGGTGTTCTCCGTCATCGCGAGAACCACGCTGCCCGGCGCCTGGACCGCCTGGATTCGCCGGGCGTTTTCGAGTGCCGCCTTGGCGGCATCCAGATTCTCGCGCCGATTCTCGACCCGGCCGAGCACCGCCCAGCTCTGCGCCAAAGCCAGGCTTCCCGGCTCGGTCCGGCCGCGGATTTCGATCGAGGAACGGACATCTTCGAGCGCCCGTTCCAAATCGTCGGCGGCGATCCGCGAATCCGCCCGGCGCTGACGAATCAAGGCGACATAGCGCTCGTCGTGCCGCGCCAGGGCAAAGCGTTCGGCGGCCGCGTACTCCCTCTCGGCCTCGGCATTCTCGTGGCCGTCGGAGCGAACGGAGGCAAGCCGCAGGTGGCTCCAGGCCTGGGCCGCCGGGGTCACCGGGTACTCAGGACGGTAGCGAACCCGCCAGTCGTCGGCGTCGAGGAGCAGCGTTTTCTTTTCCAGTTTGCCGTCCGCAACCCGTTCGACGACGATCTCGACCGGCCCGCGCGGCGCCTGTTCGACCTCGAACTGGGTGACCGCCAGGCAGTCGACGCCTTGCACCTCGGCGCCCTTGGGGTTGGCGGGCGGTGAGGCCGCGCGCCGCAGACGGACGATCCGGTCCCCTTCGAGCAGGCCGCCGATCTCGCCCCCTCCGCCGGGCAGCACATCGGCGACGATCACCGCTCCATCCGGTGTCCTGGGAGCCGTGCCACAGCCGGTGGCGCCACCCCAAAGGGCGACGAGGGTCAACACCCTCAGCCGCCGACCGAAGAGGGGAAGTCGTTTCGAGAAACGCGGTTCGATCATTGAGAACCTCGGGTCGACTCAACTGGACTGGGGAGTTCTCGCACGGCGCGGTGGGGAGGCGATTCGCGAGCGGCCGGTGAAGGATTCCTCGGCCGCCCGCGAGCGATCTTTAGGCTACTGCGGCAGGGTTCGATAGCGGTCGCGCAGCTCGATCTGGCGGCTGTTTCGTGACATCTCCGCGCCGTGCAGGATCACCCGTTCGGGAAACGAAGTGACCTCCAACGGATCGCCATCCCAAATCACCAGGTCGGCCTCCTTACCCGGTTCGAGCGAGCCGAGCCGGTCGGCGACACCCCAGATTTTGGCCGGCTCGATCGTCATCGCGGCCAGCGCGTCGTTCCAGGGAAGACCGTAGGCGACGGCGTTGCCCGCGGCTTGGCGCAGGTTCCGGGCGTTGTGCGCATCGAACGTGGCGAAGGCGATCTCGACGCCGGCCGCCTTCATCCGCGCGGCGTTCTCAAGCGTTGCGCCGAGAGCCTCGAAGCTCGCCGGCAGATCGTCGAGCGGATTGAGCAGCACCGGCACACCGGCCGTTGCGATCTCGCTTGCCACCCGCCACCCTTCGTCGGCTCCCGCGAGGATCAGCCGGAGCTTCTCCTCTTTCGCCAAATGGAGGGCGGCGAGCAGGTCGCTCGCGCGGTGCGCCAGGACGATCAAGGGGATTTCCCCGCGTACGACGGGGCCGAGCGCTTCGAGGTCGAGACGGGAGAGGTCGTAGCCGCGGTGCGCTCCTTTCTCCCACTCGGCGCGGTGCTCGGCCCAATCGCGCGCATCGGCGAGCGCTTCGCGCAGGTGCAAGATCGCCACGGCCCGCGAGCCGCCCGATTTCGCCGCGCCGGTCTCGCCCAACACCGCGAACATCGCCGCAGGTGTCTTCAGCACGGGATCGCGATCGGTCAGCTGGATCACCGCGGCCTGGCCGGCGATCAGGCTCGCGCCGGCCTGCGGCGCCACGAGCGCGTGGGTGAGCCCCTCGATCCGATTGATCGCGATCAGGCTCGACGCGGGATTGAGCGCGTCCGCGACGGAAAGTGCCGCGGTGATCCGATCGTCGTCGCTCGCTGCGTCCGCCGTGCCCTCCACCTGATTCACCTCGACCAGGCCGATGCGCGACAGCGAATCGAACAGACCCGGCGTGATGACTTTTCCCGTGGCGTCGATTCGGCTCGCTCCGGCGGGGATGGCGACGCTAGCGGCCGGACCGATCGCGCGGATCGTGCCGTCCTCGATCAGGATCACGCCGTCGCGGATCATTCCGAGCGGACCCATCGTGTGGATGGTGCCGCCGGTGATCGCGATCGACGCCCCCGTCGCGGGGGCGGAAGAGCCGAACGATCCAAGGAGTACGACGGCGCAAAGCAGCAGGCCGGCGCCGAACCGTCCGGAAGTTTCGATCCTGCGGACGTTCATCGGCCACCTCCGGAGGTGCTTGCGGGCGCGGGTCGAAGATCGCGCAGGCCGAGTTCGAAATCGGTGCGCGGCTGGTGCCTGGGATCGGTGCGGTCGTAGATTTTCGCGCCGTCGACGAACACCTGCTCGGCGCGGGCGTAAACGCTAAACGGATCGCCGCTCCAGATCACCACGTCGGCCATCTTGCCGGGCGCAAGCGAGCCGGTGCGTTCGCCGATCCCCATCGCTTGCGCCGGGTTGATCGTGATCCAGCGGATGGCATCCTCTTCGGTGAACCGCTTGCCGCCGGGGAGCCCTTCGGCCGCCTCGTCGCGCGCCAGACGATTGCCCGCGGCCATTGCTTTGGCGGCCTCCTGGTTCAAGCGCTGAATGCCGTCGGCCGAATCCGAATGGACGATCGCGCAGGCCCCGGCCCGGTCGACCAGCGCCACGTTTTCCCGAATGCCGTCGAGCGCCTCCATCTTGAAGCCCCACCAGTCGGCCCACATGGCGGAGCAGATCCCCTCTTTGGCCAGCAGGTCGGCGATCTTGTACGACTCGACCGCGTGGTGAAACGCCGTGATCTTGTAGCCGAACTCTTTGGCTTGATCGATCATGTTGGCCATCTCGTCGGCCCGGTAGCAGTGGTTCTGGACCAGGATCTCGCCGGAGAGCACCTTGCCGAGGGTCTCTTTTTCCAAGTCGCGTTCCGGCGGTTCGGGATCGTGGCCGTCGCGGCCTTTCTCGCCGCGGGCGATCTTGTCCTGATAGTCCTGCCACTTCTTGCGATACTCGGTGGCACCGATCCACGCCTCGCGGGTGACGGCGATGTTGCCCATCCGGGTCGAAGGCATCCGTCCCTTGCTGCCGTAGACCCGCTTCGGGTTCTCGCCGCAGGCCATCTTGAGGGCATACGGCGCGTCGGGAAACTTCATCCCCTGCATCGTCCGGGCGGGCACGTTTTTGAGCACGACGCCGACGCCGCCGATCAGATTCGCCGAACCGGGGAGAATCAGCATCGACGTGACGCCACCGGCCAGCGCGAGGGGAAACTGCGGATCCTGCGGCCAGATCGAGTGCTCGGCGCGCACGTCCGCGGTGATCGGCTCGGTCGCCTCGTTGCCATCGGCGTTGGCATCCACCTCCGGCGAGGGATAGACCCCGAGATGGGAATGGATGTCGATAATGCCGGGGGTCACCCACTTGCCCTGGGCGTCGATCACCGTCGCCCCCGCCGGAGCCTCGATCGCCGATCCCACGGCCGCCACCAAGCCGTCCCGCAAAAGAATCGAGCCGTTCTCGATCCGCGGTCCGGCGGCGGTCAAGATCGTGGCGCCGCGAATCAGCGTCACCCCCGAAGGTTGCGGCCGATAGGTCGAAGGGTAGGGGTCGTTGCCAGCCCTTGCGGTCGCCGCCGGAGACGTCCGGGACGCCGAGGACCGAGGGGGCGCGGCACCGGCGCAGGCCGTACCGCAAGCGAGAATCGAAACGAGGGCGAGGGCGTAACGAGGCATCGCATCTCCCTGAAAATGTGGACGGAAGGGAAGATTACCACGCGGTCCCCAGTCGGTTAGGCACCGCCTGCCCGGCCGCGCGGCCGACCAGGGCAAACGCCGTCGCGACGTGCAGCACGAAGCTAAGCGCCAGGGCGGCGCGCACGAGCAGAACGGGCTCCGGCACAGCGCGGGCCAAAGGCACCAGAAGCGCCATCCATCCCGGATGGTAGCCGGTGGTCGGGTTGACTCCATCGAAAGTAGAGCCCTCGCCCGCCGCCAGGTGCCGGGCGATTTCCAGGTAGTAGAAGGCGTCGTCCGGAACGTAGGCGAGCAGCACCGACTCCGGCTGCCGGATCAGGCGGGCGTGGCCGAGAGAGATGCCGAGCAGCACAGCTCCGACGGCGAGACCCCAAAGAACGGACGGAAACCAGGCTCCATCCCGGCGTCCGCCGCCGGCCGGGCTGTCGATCACCTCTTCCCCGGGGGGCACCCAACGATTGTCGCAGATCAACGAACGGCCTGGCAATCGACGTCCGCCTCGTCGGTAGCCGACTCGGGTGAGCACCTCTCGCCTACCTTGAATCTCCGCGAATCGAAAGTTGAACTTTCGATGTGCGAAAGTTTAGACTGCTGAGATGCTCCTACCACGAACTCTCTCCGGGCTCTTAGAGACCGCCGTCAGAGGTTTTCCGGCGGTGCTGGTCACCGGTCCGCGCCAGTCGGGTAAGACCACCCTTCTTCGCACCCAATTCGGGGAGACCCATGCCTACGTCTCCTTGGAGGCGCCGCACGTCCGGGAGCGTGCCCTCGCCGACCCTGTTGGGTTCCTGGCCGACCATCCGGCTCCGGTGATCCTGGACGAGATTCAAAACGCTCCTGCGCTGCTCTCCTATCTCCAAGGCGAGATCGATAACGACCGGCGGCCGGGGCGCTGGTTGCTTTCGGGGTCGCAGAGCTTTCCCCTGGTGCAGGGGACCAGCCAGTCGCTCGCCGGTCGAGTGGCGATCCTTACCCTCCTACCTCTCTCCTGGAGCGAGATCTCCCTTCGCGCCCGAGGCGAGGAGTCGATCGAGACGGTGCTCGGTGCGCTGTTCGCGGCCCGCCCGACGGGGGAAGCTTCCAACCCCGGGGACCTCGCGCGATGGCTCCTCCACGGTGGGTTCCCCCAGCTCTGGAAAGACCCGCGAGTCGACCGTCAGCTGTGGCTGTCGAGCTATATCCAAACCTATTTGGAGCGCGACGTTCGCTCGGTCCTTGGCGTTCGAGATCTCGGTACCTTCCAGACCTTCGTGCGGTTGGCGGCGGCCCGCACCGGCCAGGTTTTAAACCTGGTCGATCTGGCGCGCGATGTTGGGGTTTCGCCTCCGACCATTCGCCAATGGCTTTCCGTGCTCGAAGCGAGCCATCAGATCTTCTTTCTGAGGCCACATTTCGAGAACTTCGGAAAGCGGCTGATCAAGGCTCCTAAGCTCTATTGGCTCGATACTGGCCTGGTCTGCCTGCTTCTGGGCCTCAAGGACGACGAGGCGGTCCTGCGCGGACCGATGGCAGGCGCGCTGTTCGAGACCGCCGTAGTGGCAGAACTCGCGAAGCTCTTTTACCACCGAGGGTTGTCGCCCGCCCTCTGGTACTGGCGCTCGCGAGAGGGGCAAGAGGTCGACCTTCTGGTGGAATTCGCTGGCAAACTTCATCCGATCGAGATCAAAATCACGACCACTCCGCGCCCCGCCCACGTCGACAACCTGGTGCGTTGGAGATCGTTGGCCGGGGCCGCGGCGGGAAGCGGCCTCTTGGTTGCCTCGGCGGAAAGCGCCTCCTCGCTCGTCCCAGACATTCGAGTTATCCCTTGGAGGCAACTCTGAGCGCCGGCCGGGCCGGTCCGGACCCCCATGCTACGATTCAAATCGGTCCACCCTGTACTGATCCCGCCGGTCTTCGGGCCGGCGTTCGAAGACTGAGGTATCCGCATGAGCACCCCGCCTACCGATCCGATCACCGAGCCCATCGCCGAACCGCCTTCTGACCGTTCCCCCGACCTCTCCCGCGAGAGCCTGCTCGCCGATTTTCGGCTCGCCGCGCGCAGCCGGCATACCAGCCTGCTGGGCCGCCGGGAAGTACTTACCGGCAAGGCGAAATTCGGGATTTTCGGCGACGGCAAAGAGATCGCCCAGCTCGCGCTCGCCAAGGCGTTTCGTCCGGGCGATATCCGCTCCGGCTACTACCGCGATCAGACTTTGATGATGGCGCTCGATCTTCTGACGGTCGAACAGTTCTTCGCCCAGCTCTACGCCGATGCGGATATCGATCGCGAGCCCTCCTCGGCCGGCCGGTCGATGACCGCTCACTTCGCGACCTGGATGGTGGGGGAGCACGGCGAGCCGCTGCCGCAGACCGACCGCTATAACTCTTCGGCGGACGTGTCGCCCACGGGCTCGCAGATGCCGCGGCTGGTCGGCCTCGCCCAGGCTTCGAAGCTCTATCGCGAGCTGCCGGCGCTCGCCGACCGGACGGACTTCTCGATCGGCGGGCGCGAAATCGCCTGGGGGACGATCGGCAACGCGAGTTGCGCCGAGGGGATGGTGTGGGAATCGATCAACGCCGCCTGCGTCCTCAAGATTCCGATGGTGCTGTCAGTCTGGGATGACGGCTACGGCATCTCGGTACCGAACGAGATTCAGGTCGCCAAAGGCGATCTCTCGGTGCTGCTCGAAGGGTTCCGCCGCGCGCCCGGCACCCGCGACGGGCTCGACCTCTACACCGTGAAGGGGTGGGATTACCCGACCCTCTGCGAGACCTATCGCACGGCGGCGGAGATCGCCCGGCGCGACCATGTGCCGGCGGTCGTTCACGTGATCGAGATCACCCAGCCGCAGGGGCAGTCCACTTCCGGCAGCCACGAGCGCTACACGTCGAAGGAGCGCCTGGAGTGGGAGGTGGATTTTGACGGCCTCACGCGGATGCGCGACTGGCTGATCCAAGAAGAGGTTGCCACGGCCGACCAACTGGCCGCTATCGATGAAGAGGAACGGATCGCCGTGCGCGACGCCAAGCGCCGCGCCTGGGATGCCTTCCGGGCGCCGATCGAGGCCGAGAAGGAGACCGTGCTCGGAATGCTCGCCGAGGTAGCGGCCGAGTCGACGGGTTCCGCGGCAGGCGAAGAGGTCGGCCAGATCGCCGACGAGCTGCGGCGCCAGCAGGCCGCCTTCCGTCGCGATCTATCCGCCGCGGCCCATGCGGCGCGGGTGGCAACGGCCGGCTCGCGCGGCCCGGCCCGGGAGCGGTTGGCCGGTTGGCGGCGCGGTTTCGAGGCGGCCAATTCCGATCTTTACGGCGCGCATCTCACCAGCGAAACGCCGCGCTCGCCTCTGGCCTGGCCGATCGTACCCGCCCGCTACGCGGACGACGCCCCGGTGTTGAACGGCTTCGAGGTGCTGAACGCCTGTTTCGATGCCGCGCTCGATCGTTACCCCGAGTTGGTGGCGATGGGGGAGGATCTCGGCCAGCTCGGCGACGTGAACCAGGGCTTTCTCGGTCTGCAAGCCAAGTACGGCGAGCTGCGCGTGGCCGATACCGGCATCCGCGAGACGACCATCCTCGGCCAGGCGATCGGCCTCGCGATGCGCGGCATCCGGCCGATCGCCGAGATCCAGTACCTCGACTACATCCTCTATGCGCTGCAAATCCTGTCCGACGATCTCGCGACGCTCCGGTATCGCACGGCGGGCAAGCAGGCGGCGCCGGTGATCGTGCGCACCCGCGGCCATCGCCTGGAAGGGATCTGGCACTCGGGCTCGCCGATGGCGGGGGTGATCCACCTGGTCCGCGGCATCCACGTCTGTGTGCCGAGGAACATGACCCAGGCCGCCGGGATGTACAACCTGCTGCTCCAGGGCGACGATCCGGCGATCGTGATCGAAGTCTTGAACGGCTACCGATTGAAGGAGCGCCTGCCGGAAAACATCGGTGAGTTCACCGTGCCGCTCGGTGTGCCCGAGGTGCTGCGCGAGGGGACCGACGTGACGGTCGTCACCTACGGCGCCTGCTGCAAGATCGCGCTCGAAGCAGCCGAAGTTCTCGCGCGGGTGGGAGTGGAAGCGGAAGTGATCGACGTCCAGACCCTCCTGCCATTCGACCTCGAAGGGCGGATCGTCGAATCGCTCCAAAAGACCAACCGCCTCCTCTGCCTCGACGAAGACGTCCCCGGCGGCGCCTCCGCCTCGATGCTCCAGCAGATCGTCGAGATGCAAGGCGGCTACAACTGGCTCGACGCGGCACCGCGCACGCTAGCCGCCGAAGCCCACCGGCCGGCCTACGGCTCCGACGGCGACTACTGGTCCAAGCCCAACCGAGAGTCGATCTTCGACGCCGTCTACGCAATCGCCCACGAAAGCAACCCGCGCCGCTGGCCGGAGCTGTAAGGCGATCGCCATGGAAGGCAAGCGATTTCTCCGCTCGATCGAGCTGAAGAACCTCCTCTCGTATGGACCAGAGGGGGTGAAGCTGGAGCTGGAGCCGCTGAACGTGTTGATCGGCGCGAATGCCACGGGCAAGAGCAATCTGCTCCAAGCGCTGCGGCTGCTCCAAGCGGTGCCGCGCGACATCAAGGCGCCTCCGCGCTGGGACAACAGCGGGGTCGGAGAGTGGATGTGGAAGGGGAACGAAGAGGGCCAGGCCGAGATCGTGGCGTCGTTCGACACATCGGTGGTGGACCCACCTTTATCCTACTTAGTTCGGTTCCATGCGGAGCGTTCACCTGCGTACGAGCGACTTAAGGTCGACGAGGAGCGTATCTTCGATACATCGACCGTTGAAAGCCCAGATCCCGACCCGATCGTTTGGCGCAGGGCCGGTGAAGTGAACCTCCTTCGACTGGACACGGCGCAAACGGTAACGATCAAGGTCAAGGACGATGAATCCTTGTTCTCCCAAATTCGGGATCCCAGCGCATATTCCTATCTGTCTCATATTGGCGATCCGCTGCAAAACATCTCCTTTTTTAGCGGCTGGAAGGCTGGTAATCGGCTCCATCAAGCACAGCGAGCAGACCTTCCGAGCGGATTTCTTCTTGAGGATGGGAGCAACCTAGGGCTCGCTTTGAACGACCTCCTTAGGCGGCCCGGATTGCTGGGTGTGATGGTCGAGAAGCTTCGCCTCATCCACGCATGGGTTGAGCACATCGTGCTCAACGTGAGGGGTGGATTCGTCGAGGTGACTCTGCACGAAAAGGGTCTCAAGTCGGCGGTACCGGCTTCTCGACTTTCCGATGGAACACTTCACTTCCTTTGTCTCCTCGCAATCCTCCTCCACCCGGAGCCGCCACCGCTCGTCTGCATCGAGGAACCGGAGCTCGGTCTTCACCCGGACGCCGTGTCGGCGTTGGGCGAGCTGCTGATCGACGCGTCGAGCCGGACGCAGCTCATCGTGACCACGCATTCGCCAAGCCTCATCTCGGCTCTCTCCAATGTTCCCGAGGCCGTTGTCGTCTGCGAACGCGGAGATGCGGGCACCACTTTGACCCGACTCGAACCCGCGAAGCTCAAGCACTGGCTCGACGAGTACACCTTGGGCGATGTCTGGCAGATCGGTGCGCTGGGCGGGAATCGTTAGTGAGGCCGATCCAGATCTTCGTCGAAGGCGGTGGATCTACCGTCAAGACGAAGTCGCAACTCCGCTCGGGGCTCAGGGATTTCCTCGAAAGGGCGGGCTACGTTTGCCGGATGATTCCCTGCGGACGGCGGGATGATGCCTTCAAGTATTGGCGGACGGCACTGTCGGTCGATCCGGAAGCCTTGAACCTCCTGCTCGTCGATTCCGAAGGTCCGGTGGAAAAAGATTCACTCCCATGGCGGCACCTCCGAAAGAGCGATCCGTCCTGGCAACCGCCCGCCGATACGGAAGGCCAATGCCACCTGATGGTCCAGATGATGGAAGCCTGGTTCCTCGCCGACCCCGAAGCTCTCGCGGCGTACTATGGCCAACACTTCGGCGCGAAAGCCCTCCCGGGCAGAGAGAACGTCGAGCAAATCGCGAAAGCCGACATCGAGCGCTCCTTGAAGGACGCTACGAAGAAGACTCAGAAAGGCGAATACCACAAGATCCGCCACGGGGCTGAGCTGCTTGCCCGAATCGATCCGACGAAGGTCCGCAAGCGCGCCCCCCATTGCGACCGCCTGCTCGCGACGTTGGCGAAAGCCTGAGGGCTTCCTCCCCCTCCCTTTGGGCCCCTTTGGGAGAGGGGCCGGCTTCATTCCACCCCCTACCCGGCCGTCGGCCCCTCTAGTTCCTCCTCGATAAACTCGGACAGCGTCTTTTCCTGATCCGGCGGGAGCCCTTCGAACGCTACGCCTACCCGATAGCGGCGGTTCTTGGGGGCGCGTTGGTCTTCGCCCACGAAGATCACCCGGCCGCCGGGGCGGAAGTCCGAACCGCGAAACGTGAGGTCGAGATCGACATCTTGGCCGAGACGGGGTTCGAAATCAGTTGCGATCAACATTCCGCCTCGAGAGAGCTGCAAAACGACGAATTGGCTGCGAGCGGTCAAGCCGCCCTTCAATCCCGCCACCGCGTAGCGGGGAAATCTTCTTCGGTCCGCGTCCACACTACGACCTCCCAAAAGTTGTTCGAAGATGTCTGTTTCGATGTCATCTTAATCGTCTGGTGCGCGCCGGGCACCCGGCCGATCCACCCCGGGTGTAATTCGATGCCGAAGTAACTACGTTCGAGGCCGCCGTCGGTTTATCATTCGGGGATGGAATCTTCGAGGGTAGGCGCCGAGGCAGTGGATGGTTCAAGTGAGCGGCGGGTCGACGTAGTCATCTTGGGCGGCGCCCTCGCCGGATCGGCCGCGGCCCTGCTGCTTCGCCGAGAGCGCCCCGAACTCGAAGTTCTGGTGGTCGAAAAGCAGGCGGAGTTCGATGCCAAAGTAGGCGAGGCGACGACCGAGATGTCGGCTCTGTTCTTCACCCGCCGCCTGGCCCTCTGGGAGCATTTGGAGCGAGAGCACCTACGGAAGGAAGGCCTGCGCTTCTGGTTCTCGAACGCCAGGGTTCACGGCCATGCCGAGGCGAGCGAGACCGGTCCGCATCAGCAGACCGCTGTGCCGACCTTCCAGCTCCGCCGCGATGCGCTCGACGAGCACGTCCTGGCACTCGCCGCCGCGGAGGGGGCCGAGGTTCTGCGCCCGGCCCGCGCGACGGCGGTCGAAGTGGGGGAGTACGACCACCGGGTGACGATCGACACGGCGACCGGCCGGAGCGTGGTCGCCTGCCGCTGGTTGTTGGACGCTACGGGAAGGGCCACCTTCCTGGGCAAACGCCTGGGGCTGATCGAGCGGAACGAGCAACACCCGGTCAGCGCGGTCTGGGCGCGCTGGGACGGGGTCCGTCACATCGATGACCTCGCGGCGCGCTCGGCTGGCAAGCTGGCCGCCGGCAACATAGGTTCGCGGCGCCTGGCGACCAACCACTACCTGGGCCGCGGGTTTTGGATTTGGGTGATACCTCTCGCCCACGGCGAGACCTCGATCGGCCTGGTTTTCGATCGCCGCCTGGTTTCGCTCGATGTCTCCGGCAGCGGCCGGGGGGCCGCGTACGAGGAGCATCTACGCGGCATTCCGGCGCTCGCCGAGTTGTTGGACGGGGCGCGAATGCAGAGCGATGATCTTCGCGCCTATTCGAATCTGCCCTACGCGACCCGCCAGTACATGGGACCGGGTTGGGCTCTGATCGGGGACGCCGCGGTGTTTCTCGATCCGTTCTATTCGCCGGGTCTCGACCACCTGGCCTTCTCGGTCGAGGCGACCGTCGCCCTCGTGCTCGCCGAAACCGCGGGTGAGGACATCGCCGAGCCGATGGCCGAGCACAACCGGGTGTTCCTGCGCTCCTACTGGCGGTTTTTCGAGGGGATCTATCGCGACAAGTACTACTACTTGGGAGAGCAGGATCTCGCCTCGGCCGCGATGCTGATCGACACCGGGCAGTACTTCATCTTCCTGGTCAATCCCGCCTACAAACTGTTCAAGCGCTTCCACTGGATGCCCGTGCTCGGACCGAAAGAGGCGTTCTTGAGCTATCGCATGCTCCACCTGTACAACCGGCGTTTCAAGCGGATCGCCGAAGGGCGGCGGCGGTTCGGTACGGCCGGCGAGCGCAACGACGGCCGCCGGCTGGTCGCCCGCTTCGCGCTCGGCGGCGCGGGGGTGCACATGGTCGCCCGCGGTCTCAAGCTTTGGCTGTGGGCCGAACTCGATCTCCTCCGCTTGCGCTTCGTGGCGCTGTTCCGGCGGCGGCCGATGGCGACAGAAGAATCCTCCACCGTTCCGGCTATCGCGTCACGACCCACCGAGTCCGGCGCCGAGCCGCGCTGACCGCCCATCCCACCAGCCCGCCCAGACCCAGGCCGGCGAGACCCCAACCCCAGCCTCCGCCGGAGGCGCGTCGATACCAGGTGCGCCAGCCGGAAACCACCGGCAGGGGCTCGCCGATCAACACGAAAGCCGACCAGATCTGCGGCTGGTCCCAACCCGACGTCGCGATCATCGTCCGCTTGGTGGCCGCGAGCGCCTCCACGGGCGAAAGACCGCGCGCCAGCTGGGAGTAGAACTGCCCCATGAACCCCGCGGTCGCTTGATCGCCGACGTCCCACAAGCTTGCGACGACTCCGGAGGAACCGGCGGCGAGGAAAGCCCCAGAGAGCGACGAAAGGGCGCCGGTGCCGCGCCCCGCGGATTCGCCTCCGAGGGCGGTACTGCAAGCCGAGAGGACGGTGAGGTCGGCCCGCACCGGGCGGGCGGCGATTTCGGCTGGATCGAGCAGGCCGTCATCGTCCCCCTCCGGGGTGAGCAAGATCGCCGAACCACGCCCGGCCCGTTCGTCGAAGACGGTGTGGGTGGCGAAATGAAGCACCCGGGCGCCGCGACCCACCTGGGCGCGATAGGCGGCTTCGGTCGCGCGTTCGCCGAGGAAGCTCGCGTCGGCGGCGCTTGCCCCGGTCAAGATCGGTTCGACCGTCGCGATTTCGCGCGCCGCTCCCGGCAGCGGGCCGAGGGCGAAACGGGCGGCGAGCAGTGCGGCGGGGGAAGAAGAGGGCACCGATCCAGGTCCGGCCGGCGCGGGCAGGCGGGGCGCACCGAAACCGAGAAACTTCCGATCGCCAGCAGCAAAAGCGGGCGCCGGTCGCTCGGCGAGCGCCAAGGCCGCCGCGGCGCTCGGCAGGTAGTTAATCGCGATCCGCCCAATCAACGACGCGCCCGGCGCGCTCGGGTCGGGCAACAGTTCGAAGGGCAGATAGCGCAGCTCTCGATCGGTGGCGATGCGCAAACGAGAGACTCCCCGGAGCGAACCGAGCGGACCGAGGAGAGCGGTTCCGAGGGTGGCGAGGTCGGCCGCTGCCGGTTCGTGCCCGCCGGAGAGTTCTCGATGCACCCGCCGGACGAGACGCAGGAGGGGAGCGCTCGGACCGAGATCGAAAAAGGCGACCTTGGCGGCGGCGGTGCCGTCCAGGCGCCACAGGTAGAGGCGCCCCTCGGCGACGAAATATTCGAGGATCGGTTCGGCGGCTGTTCCCGCTCCGGCGAGGGCCGAGAGCTTCGGACCGGTCGAGGTCGCGACGGCGGCGGAGGTTGCTCCCAGCGCGTCGATCAGCTCGCGGGCCTTCGCCCGCTCGACCGTCACCAACGCCTGTCCGGCCGCCCCAGGCTCTCCGGCTTGCGCACTCCGGACCTCGATCGTCACGGCGGTCTCGTAGGCCGAGCGGTGGTCGCCGAAATAGCTTGCCTGCAAGGAATTGGCGCCGATTTCGGCGCGGGTGGCCTCGATCTCGGAGAGGGCTTGGGCGAGCTGGTTCCTGGCTTCCTGCAAGTTCCCGCGGGCGGCGGCGATCCGGCCGAGCCCTTCGTGCGCGGACCAGCTCCCTTCGGCCGAACCGCTCTCGGTCGCCGCGGCGAGGCAGCTGCGAAAAGTCGCCTCGCTTTCCTCCAGTCGACCTTCTTCGAACAGCAACCGACCGAGGTAGAAGAGATCTTGAATCTCCTCGCCTCGATCGCCGCTCGCCTGCGCCAGGGCGAGCGCGGAACGGAAGTCGGCTTCCGCGCCGCGTCGGTCCCCCAGGTTGAGATGGCGGGCAAGGCCAAGGTTTAGCGCGACGTTCGAGGCGCCGGCCCGATCGCCCGTCCGCTCGTAGAGGGCGGCGGCTTGGGTGAACGACGCGATCGCCCGGCGCGGATCGCCCAGGTTGCGATAGAGCACCCCGACGTTGGCGGCGATCGAAGCGCGCAGGCCGGGATCGAGATCGCCCTCGCCGCCGGTCGGGCCGCCTCCTTGGCCGAGCAGGTCGCGGTAGAGGGCGAGCGCCTCTTCATAAGCGCCGAGCTTTTCGAGTACGACCCCCTGGTTGACCCGCGAAATGACCATCTGGTCGGCGGACCAGGGTTCCGAAGCATGGCGAGCCGCGACCTCCTCCGCCTGGGCGTAGACCTTAAGCGCCTGGCCGTACCGGCCGGACTCGGTGGCCGAAACCCCTAAATTCGCGAGGTTGATCCCTTCGCCCTCGGCATCGCCCGCCGCGCGGTTGAGCGCGAGCGCCGCGCGGAAATTCTTTTCTGCCTCCGCCGTGCGCCCGAGCGACTGGAGCGTCCGGCCGAGGTTATTGAGCGCCCGGGCGAGGGGGATCCGATCGTCTGGATTCAACCCCCGAAGCCGCACCGCGGCGGTACACTCGACCAAGGCGGCGCGGAAATCTCCTCGGTCGTTCAAGATCGCGCAGGCGTTGTTGCGCGCGATGCCGGCCGACTCCGGATCGATCTTTTCGAGCGCCGGAGCCACCTGCCGATAGGCCGCGAGCGCCTGTTCGAGCCGCCCGTCCTGATGCAACGTCAGCGCGCGATCGAACGTGTCGAGCGGTGCTTCGGCGGGCTGGGCGGGTTGGGCGGAACCGAGCGACAAAACCAGGAGGAACCCGGAGGTCGAGAGGATGCGGGGGAGCGGCATGAGCGGATCTCGAAATGGATGATAACCGCAGGTCCGGTTTGACCCCCTGTCCGGCCCTCTGCTAGCTTGCGCTCCCTATGCAGAGCACAGACTCAGGCTTCGATGAACCGCTCGCCGACCTTCGCCACCGCATCGCCGAGCTTTCCGGCTATCCGGCGGGGAGCACCCAGGCCAAGGAATCCGAGCGGCTGAAGGTCGCTCTGCGCAAAGCCGCGCAAGAGGTTTACGGCAAGCTCACCCGGTGGCAGCGCACACTCGTCGCCCGCCATCCGGATCGCCCCTATACGCTCGATTACGTCGAGATGATGATGGAGGACTGGGTCGAGCTGCACGGCGACCGGTTGTTCGGCGACGATGCGGCGATCGTCTCCGGGCTCGCGACCTTCCGCGGCCGGAGCGTCGCGGTGATCGGCCATCAGAAGGGACGCGACACCAAGGAGCGCATCCGGCGCAATTTCGGCCAGTCGCGGCCGGAGGGGTACCGCAAGGCCCTGCGGATCATGAAACTCGCCGAGCGGTTCGGTCTGCCAGTGCTGACGTTCATCGATACGGCCGGCGCTTCGCCCGGTATCGAGGCTGAAGAGCGCGGCCAAGCCGAAGCGATTGCCCGGAACCTGATCGAAATGGCGGTGTTGCGTACGCCGGTCGTGGTGACGGTCACCGGCGAAGGGGGAAGCGGCGGCGCGCTCGCGCTCGGAGTGGGAGACCGGATTCTGATCCTCGAATATGGCACCTATTCGGTGATCTCGCCCGAAGGGTGCGCGGCGATCCTATGGAAGGATCAAAACAAGAAGGCCGAAGCGGCCGAGGCGCTCAAACTCACCGCGCCCGACCTCGCCGAGCTGAAAGTGGTGGACACGATCATCCCCGAACCGATCGGCGGCGCCCATACCGACCCGGCCGAAACCGCGCGCCGGGTGGGAGATGCGATCGAGCGCGCTCTTTCCGAGCTGGTCAAAGAGCCGGTCGAGCGATTGCTCGCCAAGCGCTATGCCAAGTTCCGGGCTATGGGGGTCTACGAGTCTTGAGGAGCGGGCGGCGGCCTGGGTCGCCGAGCCCGCACCGCCCGGCCTCGAAGCGCTGATCGCCGCGGGGCATTCCCCGGGATTCGCGGCCCTCCTCGCGCGCCGAGGCGCAACCGAGCCGCAAGCCGCGGAGCGATTTCTTTCCCCGGCGCTCGACCAACTCCATGCTCCGTGCCTGCTGGCCGGCATGGCCGAAGCGGTCGACCGCCTGGTCGCCGCGCGCGCCGCCCGCCAGAAGGTGGCGATCGTCGGCGATTACGACGTCGACGGCGTCTCCGCCACCGCCCAACTCCTCGCCGTGTTCGGCGCCTGCGGCCTCGAAGCGCAGGCGATCCTGCCGCATCGGCTACGGGACGGCTACGGCTTTCAACCGGTCCATGTCGAACGGGCGCGGGAGGCGGGCTGCTCGCTGATCGTCACCGCGGATTGCGGCAGCTCGTCGAATCCGGCGATCGAAGCGGCGCAGGAGGCAGGTCTCGACGTCGTGGTCACCGACCACCACTTGCCCGGGGGCGAGCTGCCGGCCGGCACGATACAGATCAACCCGCGCCAGGCCGGCTGCGACTATCCGTTTCCCGATCTCGCGGCGGCGGGCATCGCGCTCAAGCTGTCGATCGCCTTGGGCGAGCGGCTGGGGCGCGCGCTGCCGCTCGATGCTCTGCTCCGAATCGCCTGCCTCGGCACGATCGCCGACCTGGTGCCGCTCCGCGGCGAAAATCGGGTGATCGCCGCGCTCGGCTTGAAAGCGCTCGAATCATCGCGCTCGGCCGGCTTGAAAGCGCTGATTCGTCAAACCGGGATGAAGCCGCCCTATTCGGCGTCGGACATCGGCTTTCGCATCGGCCCGCGATTGAACGCCGCGGGCCGGCTGGCCGAGGCC
>JBBRUC010000127.1:0-17332 GCA_038248205.1 Thermoanaerobaculia bacterium | reverse complement strand
TAAAGACTTCAAGGATCGAAAGGAAGAGCCACCGGCTTGGTGACGCACTCCTTCAAGGGGTAGAGCAATTCGCAGGCTTCCCACTTGCGTTGGTTGGGGGCGCGCGAAAGTATAACGACACCTCGGTTGGGTCAAGACGACAACACGAACCACCCGGGAGCCGCTTCTCGACATGCAAAGCGGCTCCGATTCGGCGTGTGGCGACACCATAGTGAGTGCGTCCCAATCGATTTTGCGCGCCTCGTCGGCCGCAATCGTTTTGTAACGGGCATTGGAGAGGGCCGAATTGTCGATCGACGGCAGCACCACAGTTCCGAGCGATCCGGGATCGAGGGCACGAGAGAGGGTAGGTCTCGTGCTGCTGGGCGGCGTGTCCGTCGCCGGCACCGTCCTGCTCGCCTGCGGCATCGCATTCGGGGGAAAAGCCTGGCCGCTGGTGGCGTTCGTCGGGGTCGCCGCGCTGGCCCTGGCGCTGCTCACCACGAACTTCCGGGGCATCGCCCACCCCAGGCGCCGGGGCGAAGCGGACGCTCCGGCGGCGGAGCATACGGCGGCGGTTTCGGCGCTCCGCGAATTGCGCGCCGGGGATCTCGTCGCGGCCTCGGCACCGCGTCCGTTCCTCGGAGCGCCGGTCCGCTCGGCGCTCGCGACCGTCGGCACGGAGTTGGCCGCCCTGGCCGAACAGCTCCGATCGGTCAACGGCGAAACCGCCACCGCGGCCGATGGGGTGGTGCGGATGACCGCGGAGCTGGCTTCGTCCTCCTCCGAGCTGTCGGCATCGGTGTCCGAGATCACCGCGGCGATGGAGGAGTTGGCGCGCACGGCGGCCGGCATTTCGGAGCGGGCTTCGACCCAGGCCGAGCTAGCGTTCCATGTGGAAGCCCGCGGCGCCACCGGCGAAGACGCCCTGGTCGAGGCGGTCGGCGGCGTCGTCGAGGTCGAGGCGCGGATCGCCGCGATCGCCGAGCGCACCGATGCCCTGGGCGCCCGCTCGAAAGAGATCTACCGAGTGCTCGACCTGATCGCTGAAATCGCCCAGGAGACCCATATCCTGTCGTTGAATGCGGCGATCGAGGCTGCGGCGGCCGGGAGCGAGGGACGGCGGATCGCGGTCGTCGCCGAAGAGGTCCGAAGGCTCGCCAGCCGCTCGCGCGAATCCGTCGCTTCGGTGCGCGCGCTGCTCGACGAGTTCGCCGCGTCGATCCGCGGCACCGTGGTCGCCACCGAAGAGGGAGCCAAGGAGACGCGGCGGGTGCTCGGTTCGGCCGAACGGGCCGCCGTGGCGGTCGCCGAGCTACGCGCGGTCGGCTCCGAGACGTCGGCGCGGGCGCTGCGCATTTCCGCCGCCACCCGCGAGCAGGATGCCGCCTCCGACGAGGTGGTCGCGACCCTTCGCGACGTGGGCTATGTCGTCGAGCGGACCTCGTCCGCCCTCACCAGCCTCGGCTCGACCCAGACGCGGCTGGAACGGCAGGTGCTCGGTATGGAACTCTTGGCGCAGGGGCTGCGGCGCGATTCCCCTTCGTCTCTGATCCATTTCGCCGAAGTTTGGGCCGAGCGCCTCGCCGATCGGCCGGAAGAGGGGCTGGAGCAGAGCTTGGTCGATCTGATGATCGCGGCTCCCTACCTCGACGATGCGTATCTGGCCGACGCGAAAGGGTATGCTCTGGCCCTCGGTTCGAGACGAAAGGCGACAGGCGCCGATGCTGAGGCTCCGGGAGGTCGAAGCGAGGATCGCGAACTCGCCGACCGCCCTTGGTTCCGCGCCGCCGTGGCGCGCGGGCGGACCGTGTTGACCGTGCCGTACGTCTCGGTCAACGGCAGAACCTGCTTCACGGTCGCGGTGCCGATCTTCGGCCCGGCGGGCGACCTGCGGCGAGTTTTCGGTGTCGACGTCGACGTGCACAACTGGACGAGAATCGGCGCGACCGGATGACCCCGCTCCCGGCGCGAAGCGGCGAAGGCGAAGGGGTACGAGTGACGATGAACCTGGAAGAACCGATGGACGCACCGCTGCTTGCCGACTCCCTCTCGAATCCGGTCGCGGGGCATCTTCTCGTCCGCGTCGGCGAGCAGATCTGCGCCGTGCCGGTGGCCGCGGTGCGGCGCGTCGTTCGGGCGCTCACCGTCCACCCCCTGCCGGGTGCGCGGCCGGAGCTGTCCGGGCTCGCGGAGTTCGGCGGCGAACCGCTGCCGGTGCTCGATCTCGGCCGTTTGATCGGTGCGCCGATCGGTCCTCACCCGCTGTTTCCCGTCACCCTCGTGGTCTGGTCGCGCACGCCCGACGGCCGCGAGACGATCGGCTTGGCGGCCGACGAAGCGCTCGAAGTCGTCGATCTCTCCGCCGCGTCGTGGTTGCCGGCGGCGGGCTTTTTGATCGGCGAAGCCCTGGTCGGCGACACGATCGTTCGCGTGCTCGACCCCGACCAGTTGGGAGGCACGGCTTGATCCCGTCCGAGTCGTTCTTGCTTTTCCACCGGGGCGGGGGACTGTGGGGTATCGACAGTGGCCTGGTGGCGCGCATCGGTCCCGGCCGGTCGGGCGAGCCGGCGGGCGGGCCGCTGCGCGTCGAGCTGACCTCGGGGGCCGGTTCTGCCGCCCTCGCCGCCGACCGGGTGGAGGGGGTCGTCGCCGATCTCACCGTCCGCCCGCTGTTTACCGCGTTGCGCGAGCTGTGGCCTGAACCGGGATGCGGCATTGCGCTGTATGCCGGCCGGCCGGTAATTCTGCTCGATCCGCTTCATCTTCCGCCATCGTTGGTCACCCAAGGAGAGTTTGATGCCTGACCTTGGTATGGATCCGAAGCCGGGCGCTCCGACCGGCCCGATCTCCGCCTCCGCCCCCGTCGGCGCCGAGCCCAAGAGGCTCAGCTCTTCGACGCTCGGCCTTCTCTTGCTCGGGGCGGTCCTGCTCGCGGGCTTCGTTCTGCTTTTGATCGCCGAGGCGCACGGCGCGCCGGGTTGGCTGTTCGAGGCGTTCCTGCTCATCGCCCTGATCGCGACCCTGGTGCAGTTCAGCCTGGTGACCCCCGCGCAGCGCCAGCTCGCCGCCACCGCCATCGCCGAGGCGCGGACCCGGGCGGCGGCCGAGACCGTACTGGTCGAAGCTTTGGGGCATTTGAGTTCCGGCGATCTGGTGCGCTGCTCCGCTCGGGGGCACAGCCTGCCGGGCGACCTCGCGCCCGCCTTCGAGAGCGCCACCGCGGCGCTCGGCGTGCTCGCCCAACAGATCCAATCGAGTTCGATCGAGGTGGCGGGCGCCGCCAACGGCGTCAATCAGATCGCCTCCGAACTCGCCTCCGGCTCTTCCGAGCAGGCCGCCTCGGTGGTCGAGATCACCGCCGCGATGGAAGAGTTGGCGCGGACGGCGTTTCAGATCGCCGAAAACGCCGCGAGCCAGGCCGAGCTGGCGCAGCGCGCCGAAGAGAGCGGCGACGTCGGTGCCGCGGCGGTCGAGGAGGCGGTGGCGGGGGTCGAAGAGGTCAAGAAGCGAATCAGCGGCATCGCCGAGCGCGCCGATTCGCTCGGCGCGCGTTCCAAGGAGATCTACCGCGTCCTCGCCCTGACCACCGACAACGCCCACGAGACCCACATCCTCTCGTTGAACGCCGCGATCGCAGCGGCGGCGGCCGGGGAACACGGCCGGCGCTTCTCGGTGGTCGCCGAAGAGGTGCGCCGGCTCGCCCAGCGGTCGCAAGAGTCGGTCGAATCGGTGCGCGCGCTGCTCGACGAGTTCGCCGGCTCGATCCGCGCCACGGTGGTCGCCACCGAAGAGGGGAGCAAAGAGGCGAGCCGGGTGCTCGAACGGGCGCGCTCGGCGGCCGCCGCGATCGACGAGCTGCGCCGCGCCTCGGGCGACACCGCGCGGGTCGCGCGCGAGATCTCGCTCGCTACCCAACAGCAAAACGCGGCTTCCGATCAGGTCGTGCTGACGCTTAAAGAAGTGAGCCAGGTGGTGCAGCGGATGGCAGACGGCCTGAAGCAGTTCACCTCGACCGCCGACCGACTGAACCACCTCGGGTTGCAGATCCAGATGCTCGCCCAGTCGTTCCACCTCGACACGCCGCACTCGCTCAAGCACGCGGCTGAGCTGTGGGCGCGCGAGGTCGAAAAGCGTGCCGGCAACTGGGAAGCGATCGATCGTCTGTTGCCCGACCTGCTGGCCGAACGCGGCTACATCGAATTCCTCTATTTCACCGACGAGGTCGCGAGCCAGCTGTCGAGTGCCGCCAACTATGAGCTGCTCGGTAGCCGGGACGTTCCCGAGTCGGTCCGGCGCGGTACCGGGTTCCAAGATCGCCCTTGGTTCCGCTCGGCGATCAAGGCCGGGCGCGCCGTGATCACTACGGTCTATCCGTCGTTGATCTCGGGCGAACCGATCTTCACCGTCGCCGCTCCCGTCTACGAAGAGGGGAAGATCGTCGGCATCCTCGCGTTCGACATCAACATCAACAGCTGGACCAAGATCTAGAGAAGCGGGCGTCGGGTGGATCCGGAGTTCGCGGACTTAGTTCCCCTGTTCGCCGAAGAGGCGCGCGATCGGCTCGCCCGCCTGTCGGCGACACTTTCGCGCCTGGACGACGACGCGGCGGCGCTCGCCGAGGCGCGCCGCGAGCTACACACGCTTAAAGGTGCCGGGCGGATGCTACAGATCGCCTCGCTCTCCGAGCTCTGCCACGCGGCCGAAGAGTTGCTCGCGGAGCCTCGGCCGGGCCTCGGACGGCGGTTGGTGCGGGTCGCCGATCGGCTCTCGGCGATGGTGGAAGAGGTGGCCGCGGGAGGCGATCCCGCGCCGGACTCTGAATTGCTGGCGCTGCTCGCCGCGCCGACGGCGGAGGTGCCCGCAGCGCCCCCTGTGGCAACGTCCGGCCCGGCGCCCCCCGTCGAGCCGGGTTCCTCCGGTGACGCCGCGCCGGCTGTCGCTCCCTCCGAGCGGCGCAGCGCCGAACTGCGCCTCGACGCCTCGTCGCTCGACACGCTCGCCGAGCGCGCGACGCAGATCCGGCTCCTCGCTCTGGGAGTACGCCCGGTGGTCGATCGGCTCTACGAGCTGGCTCAGCTCGCCGAGGGAGGGCTGCGCGAGCCGCAGCCGACGCAGGTGCTCGCGGGCCTTGCGACCATGCTGCGCCGGCTGGCGATCGAGGTCGAAGGACGGGAGCGACGGCTCGCCCGGACCGCCGACGAGCAGATCGATAAGATCCTTACGCTGCAGCTGCAACCGCTACGCGACAAGCTTCAGTCGCTCGCGCGCGGCGCCCGAGAGCTGGGCCGGTCGCTCGGTCGAGAGATCGACGTCGAAGTCGTGGGCGAGGAGGTGCGGCTCGATCGGCGCATCGTCCGCGACCTGGAAGAGGCGCTGATCCACCTGGTGCGAAACGCCGTCGACCACGGCATCGAACCGCCGGCCGCGCGGAGCGCCGCGGGCAAGCCGCCGATCGGCCGACTGCGCATCGTGGCGGAGGCCGAGGCGGCGCGCGTCCGGCTGCGGATCGAGGACGATGGCGCGGGGGCGGATCCGGAAGCCGTGCGCGATCGGGCGATCGCCACTGGGCTGATCGGCGAAGCCGAGGGGCGGGCGCTCTCGCGCGAGGCCGTCTGGCGCTTTCTGTTCACTCCCGGGTTTTCGACCCGCGCGGTGATCTCGGACGTCTCCGGCCGCGGCGTCGGCTTGGACGTCGTCTCCTCGGCGGCCGGCCGCGCGGGGGGCGAGGTGTTCTTTCATTCAACCCCGGGCGAGGGCACGCGGGTGGAGATCGTGGTGCCGGTCGCGCGCCGGGGCGAGTCGATCTTGATCCTCCGCGTCGGCGGCTTGAAGCTCGGCCTGCCGGCCAGCTCCGCCCGGCGGACGACCCGCCTCGACCCCGCCACCGTGGTCGAGCGCGACGGCCGCCTGATCGCCCGCGTCGCCACCAAGACCTTCCAATCCGGGACCGCCGATGGCGCCGCCACCGAACGCCTGGTTCACTTCGTCCCGCTCGGCCGCCTGTGTGGCCGCGAGGACGCCGAGGGACGGCTGTTGGTGGAGGGCTTGGCTTCCGGCCAGCCGTTCGCGGTGTCGGTCGATGACGTGCTGGGGGAAGAAGAGGTGCTGGTCCGGCCGCTCGCGCGGGCCGCGGCGGCCGATCTCGCGGTCGAAGGGGTGGCACTCCTCGCCTCCGGCGAGCCGATCGGCGTGTTGGCTCCCGGGGCGCTCGCCGAGCGGAGTCTCGCCCATCAGCCGGTGGTGCCGCGACCGGCACCGACGATGCGCCGGGTCCGAGTTCTCCTGGTGGACGATTCGCTGGTCACCCGCGAGATGGAGCGCCGCCTGCTCGAAGACGCCGGGTTCGACGTCCGGGCGGTGGCCGATGGTTTCGAAGCGCTGACGCGGCTGGGGGAAGAGAGCTTCGACTGCGTCGTCACCGACATCGAAATGCCGGGGATGAACGGTTTGGAGCTGACCGCGCGCCTGCGGGCGCTGGAGCATTTCGCCCATTTGCCGATCGTCGTCGTCTCGACCCGCGATCGTTCGGAGGACCGGCTGCGCGGCCTGCAAGCCGGAGCCGACGCCTATCTCGCCAAGCAGAGCCTCGATGCCGGGGAGTTGGTCGAGCTTGTCCGTCGGCTCGGAGGGCGTTTTACGCCGTGATTCGCGTCTTGTTGGTCGATGACTCGCCTTCGGTGCGCGCGGTGCTGCGCCGTTTTCTCTCGCGGCCCGAGGATCTGGTGGTGGTGGGAGAGGCGCCGGACGGCGAGCGCGCGGTCGCCGCGGTCGCGGAGCTGTCCCCGGACGTCGTGGTGATGGACCTCCAGATGCCGGTGATGGATGGCTATGTCGCCATCGAGCGGATCATGGCGACCCGGCCGACGCCGATCCTGGTCCTCTCCTCACGCGCCAACCGCAATCAGATGCAGACCGCGTTCGAGGCGATGAAACGCGGCGCGATCGAGGTCTTGCCGAAGCCGGAGGACACCGCCAGCTGGCAGTTGCTCGTCGACAGCCTCCCCGAGGTGGTGCGCGCGGTGGCCGCGGTACGCCCGGTGCGCGGCGTCCGTCAGGCGAAACCCGCGCGGAGCGAGGAGCCGCTTGCCGCGACCGCCTCGCGTCCGCTGCCGAGGGTCCGGCGTCCGGATCGGCCGTTGCGCTGGGTGGCGATCGGCGCGTCGACGGGGGGGCCGGCGGCGCTGCGCGAGCTGTTCGAGGATCTGCCCGCCGATCTGCCGGTGTCGGTCCTAGTCGTGCAGCACATCGCCGCGGGTTTCGAGGCCGGGTTGGCCGATTGGCTGAACAAGGAGTTTCCGCACGATGTGCGGTTGGCGCGTGATGGCGAGGTGGTGCCGCCGGGTGCGGTCCGCCTGGCGCCGGCCGGCGCGCATCTGCGGCTCGAAGCGGGCGGCCGCCTCGCCCTCGATGTCGAGACCCTAGCCCGGCGCGGCCATCGGCCGTCGGTGGACGAGCTGTTCTTGTCGGTGGCGGCGGTCGCTCCTCGCGAGTCGGTCGGCGTGCTGCTCACCGGGATGGGGTCGGACGGGGTTGAGGGTCTCTTGGCTCTGCGCACGGCGGGCGGCCTGACGGTGGCCCAGGATGAGGCGAGTTCGGTCGTGTTCGGAATGCCGCGGGTGGCGCTCGAACGCAGGGCGGCCGATCTTGCGCTGCCGCCCAAGGAGATCGCGCGTTGGCTCGGCCGGATCTGCCGCAACGAACGCGGAGGCGAAGGCGCCTCGGGCGGGACGCCGTGACCCTGCGGGTTCTGCTGGTCGAAAACAGCGAGGTGGGGCGGGCCGTTCACGCCCGGGCTCTGCGAGGGGCCGGCTTCGACGTCGAGGAGGCGCGCGACTTCGAGACGGCGATGTCGGCGCTCGAACGGCGGCCGCATGTGGTGGTAGCGGCGGTCGCCGTGCCGACGATGGAGGGATTTCCGCTCCTTCGGCTGCTCAAGGCCGATCCGGTGCAGGCGCGCATTCCGGTCCTGATCCTCTCCGGCGAAGGGGAGGCGGCGTCGCGCTTTTGGAGCGCCAAGAGCGGCGCCGCCGCCCGCCTGGACCTGGAGGCGCCGGGCAGTGAGCTGGCGGCCGAGGTCGCGCGGCTCGCGGCGTTCGCGGCGAACGAGGCGACTCCCGCCGCGGGCGAGCGGTCCACCGAACCGCACCTGCTCGGCCGGGTCGCCGGAGTCGCCGCGCGGCTCGATGCCGCCCTGCTCCAGTCGACGCTCGCCGCCGAGCTGCTCGAAGCAGGCATGGGGACGGGAGATTTCCACGAGGCTTGCCGCTCGGTGCTTCAGGTTTTGGGAGCGGTGGTCGATGCCCGCTTCTTAGGCGCCGCGGCGGGCGACCCGGAGCTGGTGGCGGCGCACGTTCTGCTGCCCGAGCCGCTGCCTTCCGACCTGCTCGCCGAGCTGGGCCGAAGGCTGTTCGCGAGCCTTGGGCTGCCGATCGGGGTCGCCCGCGATCTCGGTGTGTCGGGCGAGCGAGGTGGAAAACCGGTCGATCTCGATCTGGCCGTTTGGCTGGAGCTGCCGCTCGCCCGCGGTCGGGGGAGCCTGGTGCTCCTGCCGCGCGATCCGGGGCAGTTCGCCACGTCGGCCTCGTCGCTCGTCGATGGCCTGGTCCGCCCGCTCGGCGTGGTGCTCGAAAACGCCCTTCTGGGCGAGCGGTTGCGCGAGCTGTCGGTGCTCGACGGGCTCACTCGGCTGCTCAATCGGCGCGCCATCTTCGACCGTCTGAGCGAGGAGATCGAGCGCGCGCGCCGCTACCGCCAGCCGCTCTCGGTGGTGTTGTGCGACTTCGATTATTTCAAGCGGATCAACGACCGTTTCGGCCATCTGGTCGGGGACGCGGTGCTGCGCGAAGGCTCGGCGGTGCTGCGCAAGTCGCTGCGCACGACCGACCTGCTCGGCCGTTACGGCGGCGAGGAGTTTCTGGCCGTCCTGCCGCAGGTCGATCTCGAAGCCGCGCGCCAGGCGGCGGAACGGCTGCGCCGCGACATGGCCGCCTATCCGCTGGAGATTCCAGGGTCGCCGCCGCAGCGGATCACCGCCTCGTTCGGCGTCGCGGCGCTTTCCGAACTCGCCGGCCGCACGGTGGCCGACGAGCTGGTGGCGATCGCCGATCGCCGGCTGTACGAGGCGAAGGACGCCGGCCGCGACCGGGTGCGGCCGTGAGCCCTCGCTCCGCTCCGCCTTCTTCTGGAACCGGATCGATTCCGCGCACCGGCCCGGTCTCGAACGCCGAACGTCTCTCGAGCCTGATCCGCGAAGCGACCGGCAACGTGGTCGCGACCGAACGGCTGACGCTGCTCGAAGAGATCGCCGTCCGCCGCACGGCGGCCACCCGCCAGCCGAGTGTCGAGGCGTATCTCTTCGCGCTGTCGACCGGTGCGCTGCCTGAGGAGTGGCCGATCCTGATCGGCCTGGTGACGATCAAGGAGTCGTACTTCTTCCGCGCGCCGCAGCAGCTCGACGCGATCGTGCAAAAGGCCCTGCCCGCCCGCATCGAAGCCCGCAGCCCCGAGCGCCGGCTGCGCATCTGGTCGGCCGCCTGCGCCCGGGGGGAAGAGCCGGCGACGATCGCGCTGCTGCTCGCCGAGCACCCGGCACTCCTCGGCTGGGACTGGTCGATCGTGGCGACCGACCTCGACGCGGAAGCGCTCGCCGGAGCCGAACGCGGTCTCTACGGCGAACGCGCCGTGGGGCAGGTCCCGCCCGCGCTGCTCGAAAAGTGGTTTACCCGCCGCGGCAAGTTCTGGGAGCTGTCGCCCGATCTACGCCAACGGATCCACTACCGCCAGCTCAATCTCGCGCATCCCCCCTACGACCTGCCGGAGCGCGGCTTCGATCTCATCCTGCTCCGCAACGTCCTCATCTACTTCCGCCGGCCGCTCCAGCGCAAAGTCGCGAACCATGTCGCGCGCTGGCTATCGCCCGGCGCGTACCTCTTCCTCGGCGCCTCCGAGACCCTCTGGCAGATCCACGCCGATTTGGAACCGGTCGATCTCGGCCCCTGCTTCGGTTACATCCAAGGCACCGCGCGGCCGGAGATGAAGAGCCCCGAGCCGGTTGTGGCGCCGCCCAAGCCGAGACCCGTACCGGTCGCCCCGCCGAAGCCGGCCCCCGCGGCCCGACCGCATACGCCGCCACCACCGCCTCGTCCCGCTCCGGTCCGGCCCGCGGCTGCCGCAACCGCGGAACCTGCACCGCCCGTCCGTCACCTCGAATCTGCCGCGCTGGCCCTGGCCGGAAACCGCCTCGACGAAGCCGCGCGCCACCTCGAAGCCGCGCTAGCCCGAGACCCCGAAAGCGCCACCGCCCACGCCCTCCAAGGCTTCCTCGACGACCTCTCCGGCCGCCCCGAAAACGCCGTCGCCGCCTACCGCGCCGCGCTCTACCTGGACCCCGACCTCTACCAAGCCCGCCTGCTCCTCGCCGACCGGCTGCTGCACCTGGGCCAGGCGCGAAGGGCGGAGCACGAGTTTCGAGAGGTGCTCTCGGCGTTGCTGGCGGGGA
The DNA here is from genome assembly GCA_038248205.1 of Thermoanaerobaculia bacterium. GTDB lineage: Bacteria > Acidobacteriota > Thermoanaerobaculia > Multivoradales > UBA5704 > DASYKS01. The sequence continues at coordinate 6,852 of JBBRUC010000127.1, read as the reverse complement.
AGGGGAAGGACCTGGTGCTACCGGAGGCGCTGGCGCTACCGGATCGGGAGCGGGCATTGCGGCGCTGTCGGCAGGCCCTGGGGTAAAGGCAGCAGGAAGGCTCAGGGCTCGGGGCGCTCCCGGCCATGCTAGCCTCATCCCTTCTTCGGCTTCTCCTTAGGAGGTTGCGATGCCTCGTACGCTCCGCCCGATCGCGATCGCGATCGTCTGCCTGCTCGTCGTCGCCAGCGTCGTCGGAGCCGCTCCGGTTCGGCCGAAGCTGGTGGTCCTCCTCTCGATCGACCAGTTTCGCGCCGATTATTTGATGCGCTTCGACGACCTGTTCTTGCCTCCGACCGCGAAGAACGGCGGCGTCGGCGGATTCCGGTACCTGATGGAAAAGGGGGCGTACCACACCAACGCCCATCACGACCACTACCCGCTGGTGACCGGCGTTGGACATTCGGTTCACCTGACCGGTGCTCCGCCGTACAAATCCGGCATCGTGGGCAATGAGTGGTTCGATCGGGGCCTAAACGCCGAACGCTACTGCGTGAGCGACACGACGACCCCGCTCGTAGGGGCCGCCGATCCGGATGGCAAACTGGGGATTTCGCCCGCGACGCTGCGGGTCAGCACGGTCGGCGATGAATTGAAGATGGCGACCGGCGGCCAAGCGAAGGTTTGGGCGGTGGCCTTAAAGGACCGCGCTGCGGTTCTGATGGCGGGCCACTTGGCGGACGGCGTCCTTTGGTTCGATGACGAGACCGGTGCCTGGATCTCCAGTCGCTACTACCGGAAGGACGGCACCCTGCCGGGGTGGGTCTCCGACTGGAACGGCGCGAAGAAGATCGACGCCTTCTTCGGCAAGGCCTGGGAGCTTTCGGTCCCTCCCACGGCTTTGAAGCGGCTCTGGACTCCGGACAACACGTCGGCCAATCCTCACTATGGTCTGGGCACGACGTTCCCGCACCCTGTTTCGGGTGGGCTGGAGCAGCCGGGGCCGGACTTCTACGGCGCCTTCGCCAGTACGCCGTTTGGCAACGTTTATACGCTCGATACCGCGGAGGAGATTATCCGCCAAGAGAAGCTGGGGCAGGATGAGATCCCGGACATTCTAGCGATCAACCTATCGAGCAACGACTACATCGGCCATGCTTTCGGTCCCGATAGCGCCGAGGTGTTGGATGCAACCGTCCAGACGGACGTCGCGCTGAGCCGGTTCTTCAACTTTCTGGGCAAGAATGTCCCGGGCGGGCTGACCAACGTGACGATCGTGGTTACCGCCGATCACGGCGTCGCACCGATCGCCGCCGAAGTGCAGAAGGCGGGTTTTGGTGCGGGGGCAATTCAGGGCACCCAGGACAGCCTGCAAAAGGCTTTGGCGGCGGAGCTGGGGCCCGGCGAATGGGTCCAGGACATCGTCGAATACAACGTCTATCTCAATCTGCAAACCATCGCGGCCAAGAAGGTCAGCTACACGCGGGTGGAGGACCTTGCGGCCTCTGCCCTTCGCCAACTGCCGGGAATCTACGCCGTCTACACCCGAAGCCAGCTTTTAGACGGCCAGATGCCGGATCACGACATCGCGCGCCGGGTGGCGCGGAGCTTCCATCCCAAGGTGAGCGGCGAGTTGATCGTGGTGACCGATCCCTATTGGATCCCCGGGCGAACGACCGGCACCACCCACGGCTCGCCCTACGTCTACGACACTTCGGTGCCGTTGCTGCTCGCGGGCGCCGGCATCAAACCCGGACGCTACACCGAGCGCGTCTCGACGCTCGACATCGCTCCCACCTTGTCGGACCTGTTGGGCGTTCTCCAGCCGAGCGGCTGCGAGGGGCATGTACTGTCCCAGGCGTCGAAGTAGGGGCCAAACCGGGGCGGGCGGGCATCCGATCGGGCGGATCCGCGAACCGACTTCCGGGGGCCTTCCGGGGAATGGCCTCCACTCTAGAGAGGAGGCCGGGCATTTTTTCCTCCTCTTTAGAGACGATGTACACCGAGCTTCCGAGCATTTACTCTCCCTTCGCCAAACTCATCCACCTTGGCAAAAGGAGTGCCCGCCGTGAAATCGAAACTCGTCCACGCCCTGCTTTTCGTCTGCCTGCTCGCCGGCTCGTCCACCTCTCTACTCGCCCGCGGTTTCTCGGGAAATTGCTCCGGGACCTATCTGATGGCCGAAGATGGAGGGGCGACATCCCTCTGGACCCTCGAAGCGGATGGAACCTTCTTCGCCACCAGCTCGCTCGAAGCGTTGCTTCACTTTTCCGATCAAGCGGGGAGTTGGGAAAAGGACGGCAACAGCGGCGCGAAAGGCGTCGTCCTTGCCCTCGTGTTCGATGACAACAACGATCTGCTGAATGTCAGCCGGGTGGACGTTTCATTCCATACGGTGGGGCACGGCTGCGACAACATCGCAGGCTCTTTAGAGGTCCGCGAATTCACCGGCTCGGAAGATCCGCTCGATCCTGCCACCGATACCGGAGATCCGATCGCCACCGACACCTTCACCGGTCGGCTCGTGAAGGCACGTTGATCGAAGCGCCAGCCTCTCTGATCCCGAGGAAAGAAGGACCGACTCGGCGACGACTCCGGCGATAACTCCGCTTCGGCAAAACGGCCGCAGCTCGTGATGACCTATCCGTAAGGAGCTTCTGATGAAAATGTTTCCCCGCAGGGCGATCCTCACTCTCCTGGTGCTCCTGCTCTCGTTCGCCGGGAGCCACCCGGGTGCGGCCCAGTCGAGCTTGCCCTACTGGACCGAGATCTCACAGGGCGGCGCTGTGCCCAACGCCCTCTGGGACGGAGCGAGCGCCTATTGCGAGGGCCACTTCTACATTTTCGGCGGGTTGAACGGGACCTTTCCGAACGACGAGCCGGTGGCCGATTTCAGCGTCTTCGATGTCGACACGGCGACCTGGCACGACCTCGGCCAGTACTCGGGCGGGCCTTCGCCTAGGGCCGAGTCGATGATGTGGTGTATCGCCGAGGACGACGCGCTGATCGTCTCGGGTGGGAGAGGTCCTTTCCGGCGAGGCCTGGATCTCACCCACCAGGATACTTTCCGGTTCGGTCCGGTCCACGGGTGGACGCAGGTCTCGCAGAGCGCGGCGGAAATCGCTCGCGCCAACCGCTCCTCGGAGGCGGTCGCCGTGCGAGGCAAGGGGAAGCACAAGACCGTCGCGTACGCCTTTTCGGGCTCGTCGTCGACGCTGCCGGCCTTCATCAACCGTCCGGACGGTCTCCAGCACGACCTGGTCCGCTACAAGAACGGCTGGAAGCAGGTTTCGACCGGATCGCCCGCCCCGCGCGCCCGAGCCCATCATCCGCTCGTCTATTCGGAGGGCCTAAACGCCCTGTTCGTCTACGGCGGCTATACCAACGACGCCGTGAACGGGACCGGTACTTTCACCCCCGAGAACTATCTGGGCGACCTCTGGAAGCTCGACGTCCACAAGGAGACCTGGACTCAGCTCGTCTTCGACGAGGCAGGCGGTCCGGGCCACCGCGACAACGCGAAGCTGATCGTCGATGAGCAAAACGGCCGCATCTGGCTCTTCGGGGGGAGCAAGTTCGACGGTACCACTCTGTCCGATCTGTGGTCCTTCGATCTTCAGACCCGGACTTGGACCCGCGTGGACACCGCAATGATGGGGCCGGCCCCGGCTGCGCGTTTCGGGCAGTACTACTTCACTCGCAAGACCGCCTCGGCCTACGAGCTTTACATCTTCGGCGGAGCGACGGCGGAGTTTGCGCCGGTTCTGCTCAACGACCTGTGGAGGTTGACGATTCCGTTGACGTCGCCATAGCCAGCGACTGAGAGGGCGCCACCGGGGCGCGAGATCGAGCTTGGACGACGGGAAGGAAGCTCGACGCCCCCCGAAGGAGCCCGACGTCACTCGGACTCCGGAATCGGATCGCCGACCGTCAGCCCGGCAGCGAAGCCTCAAAACTTTCCCCACGCTGGATTCCTGCGGCGCGGCCCCCTACACTTTGTGGCCGTGGAACCCGACAATCCCGCTCGCCGTGCCCGGAGGATCTGCGTCGTCATGCCCGCGTATAACGCCGAGGCGACGCTGGAACGGACGTTTCATGACCTGCCGGCCGAGTGGGTGGACGATGTCGTGCTGGTCGACGACGGCAGTCGGGATCGGACCGTGGAGATCGCCCGCGAGCTGGGCATTCACACGATCGTCCATCCGCGAAACCGGGGCTACGGCGGTAACCAGAAGACTTGCTACCGCGAGGCGCTCGCCCGCGGGGCGGACATCGTGGTGATGGTCCATCCCGATCATCAGTACGACCCCAAGGCGATTCCCCACCTGGTCGAGCCGCTGCTGCTCGGGGCGTGCGATGCGGTGTTCGGCAGCCGCATGTTGGGCGGCCGGCCGCTCGAAGGGGGGATGCCGAAGTGGAAGTACCTGGCCAACCTCGGCCTCACCGCGCTCGCCAATGCCACGTTCTACGTCTTCCTTTCCGAGTATCACTCCGGCCTCCGCGCCTACGGCCGCCGCTACCTCGAAGGGGTGGCGCTCGCCGCCAACTCGGACAACTTCGTGTTCGATACCGAGATCATCGCCCAAGGGGTCTGGCGCGGCCTTCGGATTCGCGAGATCCCCATCTCCACGCGCTATTTCGACGAGGCGAGCCAGATCGGATTCTGGAAGAGCGTGCAGTACGGCCTGTCGATCCTGCGCGTCCTGGTGCGCTACAAGATGCACAAGAAGAAGATCTGGCGTTACCCGCTGCTCGCCGCCGCCGAGGCGATCGATTTAGGACCGGCTGAATGATCACGGCGGCACCCGGAAACTACGTGCTCAAAGATTTTCGCGGGTCGAGCCATCGCCGGCTCGCCGCCTGGGTGCGTGAGCTTCCCGCGGGAACCCGCCTGCTGGAGCTGGGGCCGGGCACCGCTCAGGTGGCGCGTCTCGCGGCGCGCGAGGATCTGGCGTGGTTCGGCCTCGAAGGGAGCCTCGAAGGGCTGGGTGGCTTGGCCGAACGTTTCTCCGGAGCGGCGATCGTCGATTTGGAGACGCTTGCCGCGATGCCCGCGGGGTTCGGCGCGGCGCTCGCGGCCGACGTGCTCGAACACCTGACCGACCCGGACCGAACGCTCCGCCAGCTCGCGGCGGCGCTGCCGGCCGGCGCGCCGCTTCTGGTCTCGGTGCCGAATGTCGCCAACGTTACGGTACGTCTGGCGCTTTTGTTCGGCCGGTTCGAGTACCGGGAGCGGGGGATTCTCGACCGCACCCACCGGGTTTTCTTCACCCGTCGGACGCTCGAACGCCGTTTGGGCGAAGCTGGTTTTCGGATTGAGCAGCGGGCGGTCTCGACGATGCCGTTGCGCCTCGCCCTGCCCCGTTGGCCGAACGGGCTGCTCAACCTGGCGGAGGCCCTGCTCACCGGGCTCACCCGGTGGATTCCCACTCTTTTCGGCTATCAGCTCTTGGCGTTCGCCCGCCGCGCGTCGTAAGCCGGGGAGCGGAAAGGCGGGCGTCGTCGTCCGCCTCGCCTACAATGCCCCCTCTTGTCGAGAGGAACCTGATGACTGATGCAAAGCCCGAAACCACCGACTCCCACGCCGCCGACCGACTCAATCGCCTCGCCCAGGAGTCGAGCCCTTACCTACGGCTCCACGCGCACAATCCGGTCGATTGGTACCCCTGGGGGCCGGAGGCGCTGGCGCGGGCCAAGGAGGAGGACAAACCGATCTTCCTCTCGGTCGGTTATTCCACCTGCTACTGGTGCCACGTGATGGAGCGCGAGTCGTTCTCCGACCCAAAGACCGCGGCTCTGATGAACGCCAAGTTCGTCAACATCAAGCTAGACCGTGAAGAGCGGCCGGAGCTTGATGAGATCTACATGACCGCGACCCAAATCTTGATCAGCCAGGGCGGCTGGCCGAACTCGGTGTTTCTGACGCCGGATCTGCTGCCGTTTTATGCCGGGACCTACTTTCCGCCCGAGGACCGCCAGGGGCGACCCGGGTTCCGTGCCGTGCTCGCGCAGCTCGCGGAGGCCTGGGATACCCGGCGCGCCGACGTGCTCGCGCAGGGCGAAGAGCTGGAAGGTGCGATGCGCCGCCACCTGGAGCAAAGGAACGCCCCCGCCGCCGCTCCGCCCGGGCCGGCGGGCGCCTTGCGCGCCGCGGAGTCGCAAGCCCGGCGGTTCGATTCCACCTGGGGCGGCTTCGGCGGCGCGCCGAAGTTTCCCAGTCCGTCGAACCTGCACCTGCTCGCCGAGGTGGCGGGGGAGATGCCGGCCGCGGGAGATATGCTGGCCTTCACCCTCGATCAGATGGCGCGCGGCGGCATCTACGACCAGATCGGCGGCGGATTCCATCGCTACGCCACGGATCGCGAGTGGAAGATTCCGCATTTCGAAAAGATGCTCTACGACAACGGCCTGCTGCTGGAGCTGTACGCCTTGGAGTACGCTCGCACCGGCAGCGCCCAGGCGGCCCGGGTGGTGCGCGAGACGGCGACTTTTCTGGGGCGCGAGATGACCTCTCCCGAGGGCGCGTTCTGGAGCGCGATCGACGCCGAGACCGATGGCCACGAGGGGGCGTTCTACGTCTGGACTCGGGACGAGCTGGAGGCCGTCCTCGGCCGCGAGGACACGCCGTTCCTGGCGCCGCTCTATGGCTTCGACCGGCCGCCGTTCTTCGAAGAAACGCACTACGTGCTCCACCAGCCGTTGTCGTTTGAAGAAGTATCCGAACGGCGCCGCATGCCGCTCTCCGAGCTGCTCGGCGAGATCGCCCCGGCGCGCGAAAAGCTGTTCGCCGCCCGCGCGGAGCGGAAGCGCCCGGCGACCGACGACAAGATCCTTGCCGACTGGAACGGCACGGCAATCGCGGGTCTCGCGGTC
>JBBRUC010000126.1:0-17576 GCA_038248205.1 Thermoanaerobaculia bacterium | reverse complement strand
GCAGCAGAAGGGCCAGATGACTTCAAAATGGCAGAGTACGACCTTCTGCTCGCGTCCTACCGCCACGTGGCCTTTCTAGAGGTTCTGCCACCTGCTCCCCGGAGCGTAGGAGCCCGAGTGTTCTGTGCACTTGGAACCCGTAATCAGCCGTTCGACACCGTGGAGTGTCGCCTAGTCTCTCCGGCCGGTTATCCGCTTACGGACGAGCTAGAAGAAGTGGATCTCCAAGCTGTAGACTTTTTACTGAGACAGCCGAGTGGCGGGCTGACGTTGAGAACTATCAAGTCTATTTCTCTGGCTAGTGCAGGAGACTCTGGCCACGGCGAACAAGGCCCGTGAAAACGCGAGAGTAGCGGTAACAAATTTTCAGCCACTTTACATCTTACTACCAGTTGCTGTTATTGTTGGCAAGCAATAACGGGCCGACAGCCTCTTCGAGGCTCGGGCACCAGAACAGCCGCCGCCTTCTCCGCATCATCGGACACCTATCGGCCCATCATCGCCTTTTCGTGTCCATAAGGCCGCCTGAGCTGCGACTGAGCCGAGGCCGACCACCCTGCTGGCGTTCCTGATGCAATCGGGGACCGACACCCCCTCCAGGTAGTTGCCGGCGAGTCGAAGCCCGGGCAGGTCGCGCTCCAGCTCTTCGGCGAGGGCGACGAACCGGCCATGGCCGACCTCGTACTGTGGGATTGCCCGCGGCCAGCGGCGGATGATCGCCACCGTGGGGCGGCAGGAGGGGGAGAGGCCGAGCGCTTGGCGCAGTTCCGTTTGGACGAGGTCGAGCAGGCGGTCGTCGCTCCAGATCTGCGGATTGACGATCTCCGGGTCGGTCCTTCCGCCGAGGAACGCGGAAAGGGCCACATGCCCTGCCGGTGCTCGATCGGGAAAGATCGTCGAGGGGAAGAGACAGCCGAGCAGCCGCAGGCTCTCGCGCCGCGGGGCCAGGAAGCCGAAGCCGTCGAGCGGGTGGGCGATGGCGCTTCGCGCGACTCCCAAGGAGACGACGACGACCGGGGCGTAGGGGATTTCGGCGAGCGCGCGACTCTTGCCGTCGGAGGCACCTTCAAGCAGGCGGGCTGCCACGTCGGCGGGGACTGCGAGGACGACTCGGCGGGCACGAATCGACCCGACGGCGGTTTTCACGACGAAACCGTCGGTCTCGCCGTTCTCGGTCCTGTCCGGTCGGACGGAGAGCGCTTCGCTTCTCGTCCGCACGTCGCCGATCTCCTCGGCGAGGCGCCGGGGTAGGGTCTCGAGGCCGTCGTGAAACGAGAACATCGCACGGCCGGGTGACCCCGGGCCTCTGCGTTGCGCCAGGGCGCCGCGCAGCAGGCTGCCGTGTGCCGTTTCGAGCGCGAAGACCTTCGGCACCGCCCAGCGCACCGCGAGGCGTTCGGGGTCGCCGGCATAGACGCCCGAGACGAACGGACCTACCGCATAGTCGAGCAGCTCGCTGCCCAACCGACGGCGAACGAAAGCGGCGACCGTTTCGTCGGGTTCGGCTGCGATCTCGGCCGCGGAGCGGCGGCGAATCCACGGCTCGCGAAGCAGGCGAAGTTTGGCTCCGAGCGAAAACAGCGAAGTGCCAAGGAGTGCGACCGGGCCCCCGGGGAGCGGCACCAGGCGATCGCCCTTCCAGAGGTAGCGCCGTTTCGCCGCGGGGGAGGCGACAATCTTCGCGCCGTTCGCCCCGCCGTCCAGGCCGAGGTCGCGGAGCAGCGCGGAGACCGCCGGGTGGTTTTCGAGCACCGTGTTCGGCCCCAGCTCGAAGCGGAAACCGGCCTCGTCCCGGGTTTCGATGGCGCCGCCGACGCGTCCGTTCGCTTCGATCACCGCGACGGCGAGGCCGGCGCGCTTCAGGCGGAAGGCCGCGGTGAGGCCGGAGACTCCTGCGCCGACGACCAAAACGTCCAAAAGGTCACTCATTGTGCAGCCACTCTAGCGCGTTGCCCCGAGAGGGGATCTCCTGAACCTGTCGATGGTTTGCCACGGTCGCGCCACGGAGCTGCGTCGGCGGACCTGCTCGAATCGGCCCCGTTCCGAGACCCTCTGACTGATCCAGCCACTCTGCCAATGATCCCCTCTTCCGCAGCTCCCTCCGGCGCGTTTCCTGAAGAAGGCATCGCTCCTCTGGTCGTGCCGGCCCTCGTGCTCGCCGCGGAAACGATCGCCGAGGAGCTCGATCGCTGCTTCAAGGCCGACCCGGAGCTCGAAGGGGTGATCGTCGCCCGCGAGGGGGAGCCGAGCCATCTGGTGCCGCGCGATCATTTCTATACCCGCACCGGAGGGCCGTTCGGCTTCGCCCTGTTCCAGAAACGGCCGATCGAGCTGTTGGGCAAGCCGGCGCCGCTGGTGGTCGACGTCGGCCTCGGTGCCCGCGCGCTCGCCGGCTTGGCCCTTGGGCGCGGTCGGGAGGATCAATACGATCCGGTGATCGTCCGCGGCGCGGATGGAGCCCTCGGGCTGATTACGATTCGCGATCTGCTCGGAAGAGTGACCGAGCTGGAGATCCGTTTCGCCCAACTGCTCCACCCGCTCACCGGCCTGCCGGGCGGGCGGTTGGTGCGGGAGTGGATCGAGAAGGGTTTGGAAGACGATCCCGATCACCAATTGACCGTTGCGTTCGCCGATCTCTCCGGGTTGCAGGAGTACAACGGGGTCTATGGCCTGCTGGCCGGCGACGAACTGGTCCGCCGCGCGGCGGCGGTGCTCGACGCCGCCTGCAGGAGCCTTGGCGGCGACGTGCGCCTCGGTCATCCCGGAGGCGACGATTTCGTCCTTGTTTCGCCCCGTTCCCTGGCCGTCGAGGGGCTGCGGGAGATCTGCCATCGGTTCGACCGCGAGAAGCTCGCCCTGTTCTCCGCCGTGGACCGAGGCCGAGGTTGGTATGAGGCGCGCGACGATCGCGGCAACGCCGTGCGGATCCCCCTCACCTCGATGGTCCTTGCCGTGGTCGACAGCCGCGCCCTGGGAGAGGAACGCCACCCGGCGATCTTCGCCCAGCTGGCCGTCCGCATGCGCCGGACTTCGATCGCGCTCGCCGACGCGCTCGGCCGGAGCTGCTTCGTCACGTCCGACCCGCGCGATCTCGGAAGAAGGAGCGCGGCATGAGCACCGCGGTGGTCGGTTCGGCGGACGTGGCGCTCGCCGGCTCCGCTCTCGCCTGGATCGAGCCGGGCGGCGACCTGCGGCTGCCCGCCGTGGCGCTTCGGCCGCTTCGTTTGGCTCAGGCCGAGCCGTTCCTGGCCAGCGCGAACGGCCGCCAGGCGGTCCATCTGTTGCGGGCGAGCCTGGCGCCGACCCCCGGTGCCGCCGAGCGGCTCGCGTTGTTCGGCAGCATTGAACGCTTCGGCGTCGCCGATCTCTTCTCGTTGCTCAACATGAGCCGTGGCAGCGGCCTTCTGGTGTTGAGTTCGGGTTCGATCGAGAAGGCGGTTCATTTCCGCCGTGGCGAGATCATCTTCGCCACCTCGAACCAACCCGAGGAGCGGCTCGGGCGACTGCTGTTTCGGATTGGCAAGCTGTCCGCGGAGAACCTTCGGGCCGCCGAGGCCCGGAGCGCATCGGCCACCGGGCCGGGGCGCCGGTTCGGGGCGCTCCTCCTGGAGATGGGGGCGATCGACGCCGCGACGCTTTGGTGGGGAGTGCGCCACCAGTTGGAAGAGATCGTCTATTCGATCTTCCGCTTCGACCAGGGGACGTTCCACTTCTTCGAAGGCGACTTCCTCGATCCGGATCTGGCCCATTTCGCGATCGATACCAACCATGTGCTGATGGAAGGCTATCGCCGGGTCGACGAATGGGCGCGGATCGAAAAGCGCTTACAGCATCGTGGAATTCTGCGCCCTACGGGAAAGGTGGCGAAAGAGCGGCAGAGCGAAGGGTTGGAACGCCTTCTCGCCCTGGTCGACGGCCACCGATCGCTCGACGAGATCGTCCGGGCGACGGAGCTAGGCGAATTCGCGACCTATCGCGAGCTGTTTCGCCTGCTCCAGGCCGGTCTGATCGAGGCGGTCGGGGCGCCTGAAGGGCTGGGGGACTCCGGGACGTTCTCGCTTGCCGACGATCCGGAGCGGGCCGCCCTGTTGGCTCTCATTGAGCGCTCGAACCGGGCCTGCATGCTGGTGCGCGACGTGTTGCGCGCCAAATCTGTCGAGGTCGATATCGGCCGCCTGTTCGCCGGCTTCCTTCGCGCCGGCTCGGACGCCGTGCGGGCCGTTCTGCAAGGTCTCGCGCCGAACACCCAAGGGCGTTTGAGCGCCGACCTTCTGATCGAGAATCTTGGCTCCCTCGACGCTTTCCCCATCGCCGGGTCGAGCCTCGATCTGCCACCGGGTGGACCGGGAGCACCGAACGACGTGGTGGCGCGCCGAGCCCTTCTCGATCGCGCGCTCGCCGAGTGGCGTGATTTTCAGATACTCGCGGCCACCAACCTCTTGCCGGCCGCAGAGGTAACCGAGCTGGTGACCTACGTTCGAGCGATCGAGCGTTCGGGGGAGTGACGAGAGCCTGCCGATACTTAGATTCCGGTCGGCGGGCCTTCGATGACCCGACGGACGGCACGGCCGAGAACTTCGGCGGAGAACGGCTTCTGCAAACAGAGCGGCCCTCCTTTTTGGGGCGATAGCGCACCGCTGCGATAGCCTGACATGTAGAGCACCCTAAGGTCCGGACGGTCCGCCGCGAGGCGGGCCGCGATCTCGGTGCCTTTGAGGCCGGGCATGGTGAGGTCGGTCAACAGCAGGTCGATCGGCCCGTCAAAGTGGCTTGCGATTTCGAGGGCCTCGGCTCCCGCCGCCGCCACAAGAACGCGATAGCCGCGCCCTTCTAGGATTTGGCGCAGAACTTCACGAACTTTGACCTCATCTTCGACCAAGAGGACGGTTTCATCGCCCGCCGCCACCGGCTCTTCCGATATCGGTTCCGCCGGGATTTCGGCTTCGAGATGGGCGGGAAAGTATAGGCAGAAGCGCGCGCCCTCGCCGAGCGCGCTCTCGACGAAGATGTTGCCGCCGCTCTGCTGAACGAAGCCGTAGCTGGTGGCGAGTCCCAGGCCGGTTCCTTCGCCCACCTCGCGCGTGCTGAAGAAGGGTTCGAAGATTCTTCCCAAGGTCTCGGCGTCCATGCCGCTCCCGGAGTCGGCGACGGTGATCAGCGCCCAGACCCCCGAGGCTACTTCGTGCTCTGCGGGTGCTTCGGGGGCGACGGTGACCGGCTCGCTACGGAAGGTCAGGATCCCTCCTTCCGGCATGGCGTGACGGGCGTTGACCGCGAGGTTGACCAATACCTGCTCCAGGCGGTGCGGGTCGAGGCGAACCCGAGGCAGATCCGGATGCAGGTCCATACGAATCTGGACGTCGTCGCCGAGAAGCCGGTGGAGCATCCGCTGCAATCCGGTAATCGATTCGTTCAGGTCGACGACTTTCTGTTCGACCGCCTGGCGTCGCGCGAACGCCAGGAGCTGTCGGGTGAGGGCGGCAGCCTTCTCGCTCGCCTCGCGCAGGCCACTTAAGTTCTGTTGGAGGAAATCGTCGTCGGGATAGGCCTCCATCAGCAGGTCGTTGTAACCGAAAATCGCGAGCAGACAGTTGTTGAAATCGTGGGCGACACCGGCCGAAAGTCGGCCGATCGCTTCCATCTTCTGCGACAGCAGGAGCTGACGTTGCAGGCGGTCTTTTTCCTCCTCGTCGCGCTTGCGCCGCTCGATGTCGCGGATCGCGACCACCGTTGCCTCGTCTCCCTGGAAAAGGATCTGCTTGCCGGCGATCTCAAGGTTGACTTTCGAGCCGTCGCGGCGCCTGCCGATCGTCTCGCGCGGTTCGCTCGAAAGGGGAGTCTCCGCCCAATCGTCGAGATCGATGAGGTCCGCGAGCTCCTGGCCTTGGAGATCCCGGGCGGAGTAGCCAAAGATCGCCGTCATCGCGCCGTTGACCGCCACGACCGTGTGGTCACGAACGATCGCGATCCCTTCAAGGGTGGCTTCGAACAGCGCCCGAAAGCGCTGCTCGCTCTGCCGGATCTCCAGCTCGATCGCCTGCCGCTGTTCGATTTCGCGCTGGGCGCGCTCGTACAGGCGGATGTTTTCAAGCATCGGCGCCACCTGGTTGGCGACCGTTCCCAGGAGCTGAATGTCCGCCGCGGGGTAGAAGTCGTCCGGATCGCGCCGGCCCATCAGCCAGATGCCGAGGGTCTGCTCTTTGACTTCGAGCGGTAGAGCGAGGCGAACCCAGGAAAGGGAGCCTGGAGCGGTCTTGGCCTGTGCCGGCCGGGGTGCCAGATAGCGCCGGCCGCGGGTGAGCAGGGAAGCGATCTCCTGTCGGTTGGGTTCAGGGTCGTCGTCGGTTGGCAGGCCCTGACCGTACAGCGTTTCGATCCGGTCGCCCGCGAACAGATAGAGCGCGGATTGACGGACCAGCAACGTGGGCAAGATCTCTTCGACGAGAGTCGCACCGAGGATCGTGCGATCGAAGGCCCGGGGGATTTTCTCCGCCACCAGGCCGACCACCTCTTCGTGGGTATGGCGAATGCCGAAGACATGTCGATCGACCAGGGTCTGGAAACGATCGCGCAGACTGGGCGCGAACACCACCAAGATCAGCGCGGTCGCAAGAAGAGTCGCGAGAGTACGGGGCTGGCCGGAGAGGCTGCGCGAACCAACCATGAGCAAGAGACTGATGGCCAAGGTCAGATACAGAGCCCAGAAACTGTAGGCACCGATCAGCCGATTGGCGCGGAACTCCAGCGCTCCCAGGGTGTGTTTATAAATCGCATAGATATAGCTCGCCGGAGGAATCGGGGCCGCGACCAAAGAGATCGCAATCGCCCAGGGCAGCCAGTTGCGAATTTCGGAGCCGGACAGGCCGAGCTGGTTACTGAATAAGGGCAAAAGAGCGAACAGCCCGGCGATCGGTGCAAAACCCAAAGTCACGCCGAACAGCATGATGCGGGTTGCCTGGCGTTCTGCGGGCGGCCCGGGGAGAAAAAGGCGGACTACGAGAAAGCCAAACGAGAGTGCCAGGCCGCCGAGAAAGGAGAGTCGGAAGAAAATCGGAAAATTTTCGAGCAGGTAGGCGGAGTCGAGTCCGGCCAAGACCAGGGAGCCGACGTACAGTGGGGCGAGCAGCCATTTCCCCTTGCGGCCGAAGAGCGGGCTGGGCAGGAGGGCATGAAGGTGGGCGGCCAGAGGAAGGAACAGCCAGACTACGAAATGGAACACGATCGAGGAGCCCGCCGTATGGCGTGCCGAGGCGATGCCCGAGGAGAGCATGATCGACGTGATGTAGGCGAAAAAGACGAGCGCCAGCCACCGCTCGTCGCGGGGGCGCAGAAACAGGACGACGGCGGTGCCGAAGAGCCAGAAGATTTGAGGCAGTACGGAGAGCAGCGAGGACTTCTCGACGAGCGCCTTGGGGCCGTCCTCCCAATGGGAGGGGATTTTGAACGTCTCGCCGTCGCGCAAGACCGTGAGCGTGGTGGCGCCGTCGGCCGAATATCCCTTGAAGATGCCGAGGCCGCGGTCCGCCAGAAAGCGCTCGCGGCCGATGTTGCCGACGGCAAGAATCTGATCGCCAGCGCGAAGGCAATTCTGATTTTCTGGGCAGCTCGGCGCGTCGGTTACCGTCCAGTCGGCCCTCATCTCGAAGCCGAATCCGGGGTAGTAGGCGGTGTAGGAGTAGTAGAGGGTCGGAGCGAGGACTACAAGCGATAGCCCGATCCACACCAGATCGACGATTCGGCGAGGTTGCGCCGTCCTTGGGGTCACCTCGGCTCCGGGATTCCCTGGAGTTTGTCGCCGCTACCCAGCGAAAGCAGGTGCTCGAGCGGGCGCACCAGCCGGTTGACCATGCGATCGAGAGGTGCGCGCGAGGTCACTTCCATGGCTAGCACCAGCCGGCGTGACTCGGTGGAAAAATGGTCCATCTGGAGCGCACAGTAGCTCTCGGCTCCGGATTTGAAAAGAAGTTTTTGGGCAGATGCCAACAACTCCGGTTCCTTCACCCCCAGGGCCAGGCGGGCAAACTCGTCCCGCTCAGCGTACGAGGCGGTCATGGCGTAGAGGAGAGCCAAGTTGTTGCGTGGGCGGCTCCAGTCGGCGCTAGCCGGCGCATGGAGCGAATCTGCGAGGTCGTCGCTCACCTGAATGAATCGGCCGAGACTTCGTCCGAGACGCTCGAATCCGGCGATCGTCGGGCCTGAGGCTCCCGCGAGCAGGCCGCCCAGTGCGAAGGCGGCGGCGAACAAGGGTGGGGACTTCGCCTCGACCCGCCGCCAGTAGTCTTCTTCCGTTGCCGATTCGACGGTGTCCAATTCTTGGCCATGAGCCGTCGCGAGAAACGCGCAGGACAGCTGAGCCTGAAGCGCCGAGGATTGAATCGCCTCGATCGAAGAGTTCCCGATCAATCGATGCGCCGCGGCTTGGAAAGCCGAAGCCAGGTTCGCCACCCGGCCGACCCCCCAATGGTGGAAATCACCCTTCGGGTCGTTGTCGAGCAGGTCATCGATCAGGTGGATGGCGGTCAAGGCGCAAAGGATCGCCGCGGCGCCGGGCAAAGCCTGCTCTTCCGTGCCGCCCGACGCCAGGCACGCGGCAACGGGATATTCCCATACCGAGATCTCGTCGCAATGTTTTGCCCGGTTGAGGAGATCGAGCATCTCGGGCCAGCGGTTGACCTCGGGCAGATGAACGACCAGCTCCTTCAAGCGTTCGAAACGATGATTCATCGAGCGGCTGGCAGCTGCGGCTTGCATTCAGTTCAATTTCTCTAACAGCTTTAGAAAGATTGCGCACGTCGGTAAGGCGAAGCGGTTGCCGCTTCGCCTTACCAAGGTAATTTCAGGAAAGCTCGGAAGCCGCCTGTGCCGACGAGGTCCATTCGGGCCACCCCTCGGGGTCGGGCCCGCCGCCAGCTGCGAGCATCCCTGTCGGATCTTCGATCTTCGACAGGGCGCGAAGCCTGATCAGAAGAGGTTCAGCATCGCCTGCGCCATGAAGTGAACGGTGAAAGCTTTCAATCGACATCGACTTCCCTCCTACTACAAAGTTAAGTGTCAGAATAAGCTTGATTGCAACCCACACAAGATCCCCCAAACGAGCAAGCTCGTTGTAAGAAAGACCTTCGTGGAGACGGAAATATCGCGACCAAGCGTCCGTACCGGTGTTGGAGTGCGGTGGATGGTGTAAACGGTGACACGTTTGGACCACGAAGTGAAAGAAACTTCCAGAATTGGGCCGGAAGTGTAAATTTTCGCCGATTGCGCAGTCGGACTGCCGATGCTGAAGCGAAGATGAGAGGACTTTTGCGGCGGAAGGTCTGCTAACCGGACCCCGTTCGTGTAACCCGGGATAAAAATGAGTCAAGCGGTGAGTGGAATGTGCAAACTCTCGTCGGCCGCGAGTTCTTTCCCGGTTTTCGGGTGGGAAAAAAAGTGACCTTGTCCGTAATCGATGCCGAGCCGGCGGATTTCTTCCGCTTCCTCGGCGGTCTCTACAGCTTCCATGACGGTTTTCGCGCCGGTTCTTGCGGCCATCTCTGCCGTCGAGCGAACCAACGCCTGTTTGAAGGGATCCTGGGCGATGTCGCGGCAGAAGGCGGAAGAGATCTTCAAGAACTCCGGACGCAGATCTAAAAGCAAATTTAAATTGGAAGATCCTTCGCCGAAGTCGTCGAGGGCGATCCGAAGCCCGAGATCGCGCAGCTTGGTGAGCGTTGCGGCGAAGGCCCGAGGGTTGAGGATGGTGTGCTGTTCGGTCAGCTCCAAGATCACCCGGTCGTGTTCAAGCTGGGCGGTTTGGAGCGCTGCGACCAGCCGGGGGGTGAACTCGGGGTGAGTGAGAGATCGCGGCTGGACGTTCAGAAACACGGTCAACCGGCCCGGCAGGTCGCGGAATTCGGCAAGAGCCGCGCGGATACACAATAGATCGACCTCGAAAGCGAACTCTTTTTTCGCCGCATACGCGAAAAGTAGTGCCGGCATTCCCAGAAGGGCGCCCGCGGGGCCTCGGGCGAGGCCTTCCACGCCAAACACCTCGAACGGCGGTCCGCCGTCGAACAACGGCACCACCGGCTGCAGCAGGGCATGGAGGGGGCCGGACGACAGAAAGCTCTCGAGCAGGGGAACCTTCTCGACGGTCGGCGGCTGCGGTGCCTGGGCCGGGTGGCCGAGATCCTCCGGCTCGGCCGCCGCCAGCCGCGCCTGTTCGGCGAGCAGCAGGCGGCGAAGCTCGCCCAACCCCCCCGGCTTGTCGAGAACCGCCGCGACCCCCAACAGGTGGCAGATCGACCGAACGCTCTCGTCGAGGAACCCCGAAAGGACGTAGAGGGATGTGTCGGGGAAGTGAGTTGCCGCGAAGCGAATCAGCCGCACACCTTCCAGGCCGCCGAGTGGCGAGACCGACAGGTCGGTGACCACGGCGTCGAAACGATACAGGCTGAGCAGCGCCTCGGCCGCCTCGATTTCAAGGCAGGTGGTCAGATGAACGTCGGGCGCGCGGAGGGCCAGCGCGAGCATGTCCACCACCATCGACTCGTCGTCGAGAACCAAGACCCTGAACATTGGGCGCTGAGTATAAGCGGCGTCTGCCGTAGGGCCAAGAAAAAATGAGGACAAGCGGTCGCAACGAGCGTCCTCTCTTGGAGCCACTTTGGCTTCCTGACTTGGGCAACGGGTTGCGGATCGACTCGACCACCGAGGCGGGGTACCTTATTTCTCAAGAGTTTGGCGCCACCCGCGAGGGTCTGGCATCGCGGTTGCTGTCTTCCTGGTAGTCGAACATCGATCGCCCCCTAGCGGGGCGCTGGAGGAGTCTGAAACCATGTCGAAGCACACTCTCACCCTTTTCTTTCTCGGCGCGTCTCTCGCCGTAGGGGCCGCTCAGGCGCAAGTGCCGAGCGGTCCGATCGAACAGTCCGTCCGTTTCCGCGTCGGCAGCTTCCGACCGGCTGGTGATTCGCAATATTGGAACGACAAGGAGCGCGACTTCACCGGACGAGCCGGCGATTTCGAGGACGCGCTCGGCGGGGTCGATTACCAGGTGGCCTTCACTCCCCACTTTGCGCTCCTGGTCTCGGGCACTGCCTATGAGGGGGAACTCGATCAGTCCTACCGCGGCTTTTCCGATCCGCGGGGCGGTCCGGTGACCCACCGGGCCAACCTCCAGATCGCCTCCCTCACCGCGGGCGTGGTCTTTCATCTGACCGGGCGCAACGCCCCGTTCCGTCCCTATCTCGGGGCGGGTGGCGGTCTGTACACCTGGCGCCTGGAAGAGGACGGACGGTTCATCGACTTTTCGCCGCCGCCGCCGACCGTCTTCCGCGCCGACTCGGTCGCCGAAGGCGAGGCGTTCGGCTACTTTTGGCTCGCCGGATTCGAGGTTCCGATCGGCAGGAGCTGGGGTTTCTTCGCCGAGGGTCGTTGGCACGAGGTCGATGACGAGCTAGGCGATGACTTCGCCGGCTTCGGCAAGATCGACCTGTCCGGCCGCGATGTTTCGGCGGGCGTCTCGTACCGGTTCTAACCCGACCTGTCTCTCGCGGTAAGCCGTCCCAGGTCCGTCCGCATGGCTCCGCGCGGGCGGACCTGGTACGCTTCCCGCCGGTCGATGTCGTCCACCCCTCGCACACCCAAGCCGGAAGCCGCGCCGCCCAAGCGGTGGCGCCGCAAACGGCTGCTCTGGATCGCCCTGGCGGCGTTCGTGGCGATGCTCGCCGCCTTCCTGCCATTCTGGCGAATGGCCGGCCGATTCGACGACCTGGTGTTCCGCCAGCCGTCGCGCCTCTACGCGCGAATCGACCGCCTCGAAAAGGGCAAAGCTTGTAGCCTGGATCGGGCGGTCACCGAGCTGCGCGCCTCCGGCTACCGTGCCGTCAGCGGGTCCGGTCCATTGGCCGCGGGCCGCTACCGGCGGACCGGCGATCGACTCGAAGCTCATCTGCGCCATTTCTCGACCCCCGACGGCGAGCACGGTGGGGCGCGATTCGATTTACGGACGTCACAGTCGCGCGTCGTCTCGATCACCCGCGACGGCCGGCCGGTGGAGGAGCTGATCCTGGAACCGCCGCTTGTCGCCTCGTATTACGGCCCCCAGCTCGAAGAGCGAAGGCCGCTGCGGCTCGATCAGGTGCCGCAGGATCTGGTCAATGCCGTGCTGGCCGCCGAAGACGACAGTTTCTTCGAGCATTCGGGCATCTCGGTGCGCGGGGTCGCCCGGGCGGCCTGGGTCAACCTGCGCGGTCGCGGCATCCGACAGGGCGGCAGCACGCTCACGCAACAGCTGGTCAAGAACATCTTTCTCACCCAGGAGCGCTCGCTCTGGCGCAAAGCGCAGGAGGCGATCCTGGCGGTGCTGTTGGAAGTGCGGTTCGGCAAGGAGGAGATCCTCGAGTCGTACTTAAACGAGATCTACCTCGGTTCGAGCGGTGGCGTCTCGGTGCTCGGCGTCGGAGCCGCGGCGCGCGCCTTCTTCGGCAAGGACGCCCGCGATCTCGATCTCGCCGAGGCGGCGACCTTGGCGGGGATGATCCAATCGCCGGCCCCCTATTCGCCGGTGGCCCACCCGGAGCGCTGCAAACAGCGGCGCGACTGGGTCTTGACCCGCCTTGAGGAACTCAACCTGGCCGAGCCGGAGCGGATCGCCCGGGCCTTGGCCACACCGGTGCTCGCCGAGCCCGAAGCCCCGACCCGCCGCCGCGCCCCCTACTTCAGCGACGCGATGACTCGCGAGGCGGAGCGGCGCTTTCGCATCACCGAGCTGGCGGATACCGGTTTCGTCCTCTATTCGACGCTCGACCTCACCGATCAGCGCGCGGCGCAAAGCGCGGTCGATACCGGCCTCGCCGGGCTCGAAGCCAAAGGGCCGCAGGGCAACAGCAAAGGTCCGCTGGAGGCCGCCCTGGTCTCGGTCGATCCGGCGACCGGCGGTCTGCTCGCCTACGTCGGCGGGCGCAGCTACGCGCGCAGCCAATTCGACCGGGCGAGCCAGGCGAAGCGGCAGCCGGGCAGCGCGTTCAAGCCGATCGTCTACGCGCAGCTGTTCGAGTCGGGCAAGGGAACCCCGGCCTCGTTCGTCGAAGATTCGCCGCTCACGATCGACATGTCGGGCAAGCCGTGGAGTCCGAAGAACGACGACGGCAGCTTTCACGGCTGGGTCACGGTACGCCGCGCGCTCGAACACAGCTACAACCCGGCGACCACCCGCATCGCCCTCCAAGTCGGAATGGACAAAGTCGTGGCGCTCGCCCACAAGATGGGGGTCGAGGCGGAGATGGAGCCGTTCCCCGCCGTGGCGCTGGGGGCCACGTCGGTGGCACCGGTTGAGCTGCTGCGGGTCTATGCCACGTTGTCCGCGGGGGGGCTCCGGCCGGAGGTCCACGGTCTCGCCGCCGTGTTCGACCGCTTCGGCAAACCGGTGGCCGGCGACGAGCTGGCCGAGCCGGAGCGGGTGCTGTCGCCGCAGTCCGCCTATCTCGTGACCACCCTGCTGCAAGGGGTGATCGACCGGGGCACCGGCTTCGGAGTGCGGGCGCAAGGGGTGCAAGGAGCGCTCGCCGGCAAGACCGGTACGACCAACGATCGGCGCGACGCCTGGTTCGGCGGTTTTTCCTCCAACCGCGCCACGGTCGTCTGGGTCGGCTTCGACGACAACTCTCCGACCCGCCTGTCGGGAGCCCGGGGCGCTCTGCCGATCTGGGCGCGCTTCACCAACGCGGTTCGTTCCCCGAACGGTTATCCGCCGTTCCGCCCGCCCGCGGGTCTGCGTACCGCGATGATCGATCCGACCACGGGAGCGTTGGCGACCGAATTCTGTCCCAGTGCGATCACCGAAGTTTTCCCCGAGGGCAAGGTGCCGTCGCAGCTGTGCGACCGTCATACCGGATGGGGCGATACGGGCGGCTTCGATGAGGACGGCCAGCGGCTGGATGGCGAGGATGCCGGAGGGGTGACGCCGGAGAGCGGGCATCCGTTCCGGCGCTGGCTGCGTCAGGTCTTCGGCAATAGGGAGCCCAACCCGCCGCCGCCTCCCAGATCCGACCAGGAGCGCGAGCCCCCGCCGGATCCTCATCGCTAGACCCTTACTAAAGACCGGTGCCCTGCGTGGTGCCGAAAGAGACCTTCATGGCCGACATTCGTCGTATCTATCTCGTACCTGCCCCTTGCGAGGAGCTGGTGTCCGCCGAGCTTTGGGCCGCCGGTACGCTCGGCCTGGAGATCAAACCGCACGACGGGGAAAGGGTTCGGATCGAAGCCTATTTCGCCGCGGCGTCTCCGGAGCCCGACCTCTCGGCGGTTCGGCTCGATCCCGGCGAGGAGATCGAATCGATCGCTTCCGAACCGGTGGTCGAGGTCGACTGGTTGGCCCGCTATCGCGAGAACGCCAGGCCGTTTGCGGTCGGTCGGCGGCTGCTGCTCGATCCGCGCGAGCCGGACGAGCCGCCGTGCGAGGTGCCGCCGGGGCGCGTTCTGCTCCGCCTGCCGGCGCGTTCGGCCTTCGGCGTCGGCAGCCACGAGTCGACCCGCCTGGCGCTGGAGCTGCTGGAGGACTTGGGCGACGAGCGAGACCTCGCGGAGGTCGCCGCGCTCGAAGTCGGAGCCGGCACGGCGGTTCTCTCCTTCGCCGCCCTCCGCTTCGGCGCCCGCTCGGCGATCGCCTTCGATCTCGATCCCGGCGCGCCGATTCATGCGCGCGACAACAGTCGCTTGAACGGCCTGTTTCCGCGCCATTTTGCCGGCCGCCTCGCGGCGCTCGCCGCGCCGCCCCATCCGAGATCGCGATTCGACCTGCTTTTGGTGAACGTTTTGCCCGAAGAGATTTTGGCCGAGCTGGCCGATCTGGCCGCGCGGCTCGCCCCGGGCGGCGAGCTGATCTTCTCCGGCATCCTGGCCGAACGCGGCGACGAGATCCTCGCCCGCGTCGCGGCGTTCGGTCTCGTCGAGCGCGGCCGGCGGGTCGCCAACGAATGGATCGCGTTCCGGTTGGTCCGGGCTTCTACAATCGGTCCGTGATCACCCTGCTCGTCACTCCCGCGGATTTCGACGCCGACGAGATCGCGGTCGAGGGGGAGGCCTACCGCCACCTGTTCCGCGCCCGCCGCGCCGAGGTGGGCGATGCCGTTCGCCTGGTCGATGGCGCGGGCCAAGCGCGCGCCGGGCGGATCGTGCGGATCGACCGCAAGACGGGTTGGATCGCGCCGGTCGTGCCGCTTGAAGCTCTGGCGGCCCATGAGCCGGCGCTGCGGCTCACCCTCCTGGTGCCGACCCTGCGGCCGGAGCGGGCGGCCTGGCTGGTCGAGAAGGCGACGGAAATGGGAGTTGCCGCGATCCGCTTTCTCCACACCGAGCGCGCCCCGCGCGAAGTCGGCGCGGGCACCCTCGACCGGCTCCGCCGGGTGGCCGTTTCGGCGCTCGAACAGTCCCACGGCGCCACGCTCCCGTCAATCGACGGCCCGTATGCCTGGAGCGATCTGCCACGCGTTGCCCAGGGATTCGAACAGCGCTGGGTGCTCGACCCGGGAGGAGCCGAAGGTTTGCGCATCGAGCCCCAAGGCTCGAAGGCGGCTCTGCTGGTCGGCCCCGAGGGGGGGCTCACCGCGGCGGAGGTGGCCACCGCCCGATCGCTCGGCTTCCTATCCGTAGCTCTCGGGCCGCGAATCCTGCGGATCGAGACCGCCGCTCTCGCGGGGGCGGCGCTCGCCTTGTTGGTAAAGCCTTCCCGGCCGGGAAAGGAATAGGATGGCGCCAGGACCGCCAGTCCCCTCATGTTCGAGGGCAACCGCCGAGAGGAACCGCCATGCCCGTACCCTCAACCCCCGCGCCCTCCACCCCGGTACCCGCCTCTCCTCGCCGCTGGGGCCGGCGGCTCGGCGTCGGAGCGATCCTGCTCCTGCTGCTGGCCGCGGGCGGTTTCGCGCTCTACGTTTGGGTGGCGCTCTCGTTCAACTTCTCGGAAGGGGAGCGGGCCGGCTACGTCCAGAAGTTTTCGAAGAAGGGGTGGATCTGCAAGACCTGGGAAGGGGAGCTGGCGATGGTGAGCCTGCCCGGCACCCTGGCCGAGACCTTTCGCTTTTCCGTTCGCGAGGACGCGGTGGCGGCGGTGATCAACTCGTCGCTCGGCCGGCGGGTCGCCCTCTCCTACGAGCAGCACAAAGGCGTCCCGACCGACTGTTTTGGCGAGACCGAATACTTCGTCACCGGCGCCAAGGTGGTCGAACCGTAGACCCCGACTGGCCCCTTTGGGTGACATAGACACCCCTCCCGCCCATCGGCTACCATCGCCGGCCTAGGACCTCTGTCCGCAATGTCTAATGGGAGGCCCCGCCATGGCGAATCATCCGTTTGAAGGGATCCGCTGGGCTTGGATGAACGGCCGGCTGGTGGAGTTCGAAAAAGCCACCGTCCCGGTCATGACCCACGCTCTGCATTACGGCACCGGAGTTTTCGAAGGCATCCGGTGCTATCAGACACGAACCGGCTCGGCGGTGTTCCGCCTGGCGGAGCATCTCCAGCGTTTGGTCTATTCGGCCAAGATCTGCCGCATGGAGCTGCCGTTTACTCCCCACGAGCTGTCGGTGGCAGTCGAAGAGACAATCCGCGCCAACGAGCTCGATGCCTGCTACATCCGGCCGATCGCGTTTCGTGGCTTCGGCCCGATGGGGGTCAACCCGATGAAGTCGCCGGTCGACGTCGCGATCGGCGTCTGGCGGTGGGGCAGTTACCTGGGGGAGGAGTCCGCCGAGCAGGGCGTCGACGTCTGCGTGTCTTCGTGGCGTCGTCCTTCGCAGGATGCGATTCCCTCGATCGCCAAATCGACCGGCAATTATCTGAACGCCGGCCTGATCAAGATGGAAGCGGTACTCGGCGGCTTTCACGAGGCGATCGCGCTCGACACCGCCGGGTACGTCAGTGAAGGTTCGGGCGAAAACATCTTTCTGGTGAGCGACGGCATACTTTTTACGCCGCCGACTTCATCGTCGATCCTCGCGGGAATCACTCGGGATACGGTGTTCACCCTCGCCCGCGAGATGGGACTCACGATTCGTGAGGAGACGATTCCGCGCAGCCGGCTCTACGTTTGCGACGAGCTGTTCTTCACCGGCACCGCGGCCGAGATCACGCCGATTCGCTCCGTCGACCGGATCACCGTCGGCCCCGGGCGGCCGGGCGAGATCACCCGCCGGTTGATCGCCGAATTCCGCCGCATCTGCTCCGGGGAAACCCCGGATCGCCATGGCTGGCTTCACCCGGTAGGGGTGGAAACGGCGGCCTCGGTCGCCTGACCTCGACGGGATGGGAACCTAGATGAACATCAACGACCTGCTCAAGATCGCGGTCGAACGAAAGGCCTCCGATCTTCACCTGAAGGTCGGCAGCCATCCGGTCATCCGCGTCGACGGTGAGCTGATCGGCCTCGCCGATCTGAAACGCCTGCTGCAGGAGGACACCATCGCGATGGCGTTCTCGATCATGAACGCGCGCCAGAAGCAGCGCTTCAAGGAAGAGTACGAGCTCGACATCGCGTATTCGGTGCCCGGTCTCGGCCGCTTCCGCTGCAACGTGTTCCAGCAGCGCGGTGCCGTAGG
>JBBRUC010000125.1:0-17619 GCA_038248205.1 Thermoanaerobaculia bacterium | reverse complement strand
CGCAGGAACAGCAGCGCGCCGAGGCAGGAGAACCCGACCAGCCGTGCGAAATACGAATCGTCCCAGGCGTGCCAACGGGAGGTGCCCTGGGCGGTCCACGATCCAGCGTTTGGGGAGTGCCGCGCAGTTGCGTTCACGGGCTCGCCTCGACCGGGTTGCGGGGGAGCTCAAGCGCCCGGGCCAGCACGCTCCGGACGGCGGGGATCTCGGCGATCGCCGAGGGATTCTCATCGCCGAGCCGCGAGGGAAGATGGGCGTTGAGAAACCAGAGGAGCGCCACTTCGGCAGCCGGCCGCCCACCCGTGCGGAGCGCGTCGGCGAATCGGTGGGCGAGCGCCGGGCGGCTCGCGGTCGAATCGGCGCGCCAGAGCCGGCGACGCAGCTCGGTGAGGCCTGGGTCGTCC
Organism: Thermoanaerobaculia bacterium; assembly: GCA_038248205.1. Lineage (GTDB taxonomy): Bacteria > Acidobacteriota > Thermoanaerobaculia > Multivoradales > UBA5704 > DASYKS01. The sequence goes on along the minus strand of JBBRUC010000125.1, from coordinate 17,215 downwards.
GGTCGCGAGGCCCCTTCGCCGAGCCAAGCTCCCAAGGTTTCGAGCCACTCCGGATCGGCCGCGTCGAGCCTCGCCCACACCTGCGCTTCGGCTCGCGCCATCCGCTCGGTGACCTCTTCGGCCAAGCCGTTCGGGACGAGGTGATCTCCCCACAGCCAACGCTCCCGAAGCAGGAACCGGCAGGCGGCATCTCGTGGCTCGCCCGGCGGGCAGAGGCGGGCGAGGTCCACCGCGCGCTCCGGGCGGAGCGGCGCGAGGAGGATCAAGGTCGCCGGTTCGCCCGGAGCGTCGGTCGAGAGGGCGCGCTCGATCCATGAGGTCCGCTCGGCCGCGGTGGCCAGGCAGAGCTCGAGAATCTCCCGCTCGCGCTCGGAGCGCAATGCGCCGAACCCGGATTCGAGCGCCTTGGGGAAGCCTCGCGGCGCCTCTCCCGGCAAGGCTCCAAGGCGCTCGACCGCGGCGGTGAGGATCGGCGCGAGCGTCGGCCATCCGGCGCGCAGCTCCTCTTTCGCCGGCCCGACGCCGAGGCTCTGGGGCAGGAGCGCGAGGCTGGAAGCCACCCTTTCGTTCCTCCGGGTCCTGCCGCGCGCGTCGCTCCGAAGCGTCTCCGGCAGGTGCGCGAACAGGCGGGCGAGCGCGGAGCGCCGATCGCTCCAAGGCACCTCCGCCAGAGTGGCGAGCCGGCGCGCCGCCTCGTCGATCTCCAGATCCGCCCGCGCCGGCTCACCGGCCGAGCCCAGTGCGGCGATCTCCGGTGTCGCGGCGGCGAGCGCGCGGTCCGAATCGAAGCGGAGCGCCGAACGGAGCAGGCCGAGCGCCGTGCCGCGGTCGGCGGCCTCGCCATGAGCGGCCTGTTCGAACGCGATCGCGTGGCGGGCGAGTGCGAGGAGCGCTGCCGCCCGACCGGGCCCCTGCAGGTCCATCAGATGCCGTGCCGCGATCTCCGGCGGATCGAGCGGTAGCTCAGCGAGCGCCGCCAGCGTGCAGATCTCGCCGGTGAGCTCACCGTCATCGGCGAGCGCCGCGTAGAGCGCCGCCGGTGCGAGGTGCTCGGCGGGGAATCGCTCGGGCGGCAGCGCGGCGATCCGTGCCAGAAGGAGCCGCCGACGATCGACCATTGCGTCGCACACCGCCCGGGCGCGCCGAACCCGTTCTTCCGCACTTGGCGCCGCGGGAGCCCAGCGGCGTGCGAGGCGCTCGCGCAGCTCATCCTCTTCTTCCGGAAGGAGGAGCGGCGCGGCGAGCGTGAGGCCCCGGAGGTCGCCGCGGATCGCGCACAGGCGAACGGCAGCCTCGATCCTTATCTCCGCACGCAGGGCAAAGCCGGCCCCGGCGTGCGGTGCGACGGCCGAGGCGTAGGTTTCCGCTTGGGCGATCAACCGTTCGAGCGGCGGCTCGGCGGCGAGCGAGCGGGCGAAGAGCAGCAGATCGGCGGGTGTCCTGCCGGGGGCGAACGCCGCGCCGTTGAGCAGGCCCGCCGCGCGGCGCGGCAGATCGTTCGCCGCAAGGTCGAGGAAACGGCACACCGACTCGGGCGAGGCGAGGGCCGGCGCAAAACGACCGTCTTCGAGCCAGGCGGCCACGGCCCCCAGCCGGCGCTTGCGCTCGGGAGAAGCGGGGCGCGCTGCAAGATAGCGCAACACGGCGAGGAGGCGCTCCGGCGGGCCTTCGAGCCGTTCGAAGGCGTCTTCCGCTGCGGCGATGCGCCGGTCGCTCGGCTCCACTTCAAGAGCCAGGGCCGTGAGCGCCGCCCGGGCACCTCGGGAGGGAGCCACGGAGGCCAGCCGATCGATCTCGGCCGCCGGCAGGCAAGCGAGCAGATCGCGCGCCGAATCGACCCGCTCGGCGTCGGGGAAATCCGCTCCGGCAAGACCGATCTCCTCACAGAGCGCGCGCGCCGAAGCGGCGTCTTGAGCCGCACGGCCGGCGAGAAACTCGATCTCCACTCGGATCCCGGGTGCCTTCTCTCGGTGGAGCGACAGGACTGCACGCGCCTCGGAGCCGGAGATCTCGCCGAGCCGCCGCGCGAGGGCGGGCCGGTCGTCGTCCGCCGCTTTGGAGAACGCCCGCCAGAGACCCTCGGCCGCCGGATCGCCCCGGTCGAGCCAGGCCTCGGCCAACTCGCGGCGGATCGCGCGGGAATCCTCGGCCGGCAGGCGCGCCAGCCAGACGCTCCAACGCTCGCCGATCTCCGGACCGGCACGGCGCGCGGCGCGGCGCAAGCGGCCGAGGGCCGCGGTCCGGTCCGGATCGCGCGGCGGCAGCTGGATGCTCTCGACCGTCTCGCGCAGCACAGAGAGCGCGGGCTCACGGAGGTCTTCGCTCGCCAGTCCCGACGCTACCGCGGCGAGCGCCTCGACCCGCTGCCAGGGTTCGGGCAGACGCCGAGCGGCATCGATTGCGAGATTGCCCCGGCCGCTCCGCGCGAGGGCCGCGAGCAGCTCCGACTCCGCCAGGCCGTCGGCGAGGCCCGAGAGGTGGAGGGCGGTCGCGGCGAAGCGGAGGAAGCGAGGCCAATCGGCCGCCGCGATGGCGAGCGGCAGCGCGTGCTCCAGCAGGTCGAAAACGCTCTGCTCGAAGCCGCCGAACCGCTCCGCCTGGCGCGCCAGATGGTCGGTCTCTTCGAGGAGCCGGAACAGCCGAGTGCGATCGCCCGCCGCGGCGAGATGGGCGGCGAGGTGGCGCAGAGAATAGTCGGCGAAGAAGGCTTCGAGGTCGGCCTTTTCTGCCTCGTCCGGGCTCCCGTCGGCGGCGGAGGGTGAGGCGAGGCTCATCGGGCGCCGAAAAGAAATGCTGCGAACCGCTGGTTCATCTCGGCGAGGCGTACCCGCTCGTCCTCGATCTGGTCCTTGGCCGCGATGAAATCGTGAAAGCTCGCGTGGTAGAGCCGGTAGCGCTTGCCCCCTTCCGGAGAGCGAACGACTGAAAGGAAGGGCGCCCAGTCATCGAGCACCTGGCGCACCCGGTGCCGATCAGGGACCCCGGCGAGCTCACCGATCCACTCGAACGGCAGCGGTTCGCGCGCCGCGGAGAGCGCCGCGAGCACCGGCAGGCGCTCCCCGTACCAAGTGGTCTGGTCGGCGGTCTTCATTCGCCGCCAGAGGCTGTCGTAGTAGTTCGCGAGGCCCTGAGGCAGCTCGTCGAGCGAGCCCCCGCCTCTCGCCTCGGCGGCCTCGATCTCGGGCAGGACGTAGCGAAGGTACATGAAGTTTCCTTCGCTCTTCTTCGCAAGGTCGGCGACAAACCGCTCGATCGAAAGGGCGCGTCGCTCGCGATAGGCGGCGATTCCGGGGCGTACTGCGGCGCGCGCCAGATACTCGGTCACGTCCGCCCGGTTTTCCAGCGAGGACGCGACGATCTCATCGGCCTCGATCCGCTCGGCGCGGAGCGGAATCTCACCGCGCCGGGCGGTGACCAGAGCGAACACGCCGGCCGGCAAAATCGGCGGCAGATAGAGCAGGTTGGATCCGGCGGACTGGGCGCCGGTGTCCGCCTCATCGAGCGCGTCGACCAAAAAGAACGCCCGCTCGCCGGGAGCCAGGCGGTCGGAAACCTGATCCAGGATCGACATCAGGAATTGGCCGCTGTCGCCGCCCTCGGGCGGCAGCGAGCGGCCGAGGCCGTAGGCGGCGATCAGCTGGGTGGAGAGCGAGCGGAGAAACGCCCCAGGCGTATGGCTGCCGCTCTGGCGCTGGTTGAAGAATCGCGCGTAGCCGCGGGCCTGGGCGAGCTTCGCGACGACCGCCGTCTTGCCGATCCCCGGATCTCCACGCAGCAGAAAATAGCCGCTCTCGGATCTCGCCGCGAACGCATCGATCCGGTCGAACAGCCAGCGACGCCCGGCGAAGTCGCGAGTCTTCTCCGCGATCAGGCCGCGGAAGTCGGAGAGCGCCTTGCGCGCCCCCGCCCCCGGTCCGGTTCCTACCCCCGCGAGCGGCTCGACGAGCGCCATGTCTCCCTGCCGGAGGAAGAGGACCGGCACCGCAAACTCGGCGCTTTTGGGTTTCGCCGTATTCAGCGCGAGACGGGCCTCGCCCATCGCGGCTTCGAGCGGCAATCCCAGCGCCAGCTGGGTATAGAGAGCACGGGTGAAGGCGATGGCGTTTGAATCGCGCACCGGCATCTGCATCGCGATCACCGCCGGAACCCCCGCGAGCACCAGGGCGGCGCCGACGCTCTGAAACGCGTCGCGCTCGACGGCGGGGGCGACGCGCCCCCCTTCGCAGGCGGAGATAACGACCAGGCGCAGCTCGTCGCAGTCCTGAAGATGGTCGGCCAGCAGCCGCCCCGAGACGCTAACCGGCGCCCGGCGGTCGGAGGAAAAGATGAGCATCCCCTCGCCGGTCTGCTCGTCGAGCTTGCCATGGCCGATCCAGTGGAGCATCTGGACGGCGTCTTCGCCCCCGGCTCGAAGCTCCGCGCGCAGGCCGGCGGGCTTGGGGTCGGCCAGAAAGGAAAGCGACAGGCCGGGCACCTCGGAGAGGACCTGTTCGATGGTCAGAAATTCGCCCGTGACATCGAGCCTCGGCTCCATCTTGGTGTCGCTCCAGGCGGTCAATAGCCGAAGCGGGGGAGCGAGCGGAGGGCGGACGCCCCGCGGCACGAAGATCCGCCGCACCACCGGAGTCTTGGCCCCGAGCCCGAGAAACTGGCGACGCTCCCGCCGGTAGAGCAGCTCCCAGGGGAGGGCCGCGAGCGGAGCCAGCTCCGGCCGTTCGAGATCGAACCCGAACTCGATCCGCAGACCCGCCTCGGCATCCCCTTCGATCTTCTCGACAGCGGCGGCGAAACGCTCGCCGACCTTCCCCGCGAACAGCGCGTCATAGAGCCGTGCGCCGATCTCTTCGGCAGCCATCGGCTCCGGTGCCGCAGGCTCTTCGCCGCGAGCGGAGCCGGGCGGAACCAGCGCCGCGAGCACCGAAGGCAGCTCAGCCGGCTCAAACGGCATCCGCAGCGTGCCTTCGGCATCCCCCACCAGTCGCGAGCGAAGCCGAACGGCGAAGTCACCGCCGCTCACCGGCTCGAAAGCGAGCTGAAGCTCCTCATAGCGCACCGGGCACCTCCCCTCGCTTTGGCGTCGCGCGGTTACCGCATCTCAGGCTTGCGCTGAATAGTAGCCCCGCGGGCCGGTTCGTTGGGGCGATCGATTCTGGTATTGAACGCGAGAAATTGCAGAACCGAGGCTCCTATCGGAACAGATCTTGCAGTTCCTTCTCAACCACGCTCGCTCGGGACGTGGTCGAATGAGGAGTCCTGCATGAAGAAGATCTTCCGGTTGAACCGTTTGTGCGGCCTGGGTTTCGTGGCCGCCCTTGGCCTTTTGGGCATGGCCTTGCCGGCCACGGCCCAGACTTGCGATGGCTCGGGGGATGGCACCTGGAACGGCTGTCGCGGCACGGGTTGCCATGTTTGCTCGGAAAAGATTTCCGCCTATGGCTGCTACTTTCTCAACCATCCGGCCTGCATTCAGAATACGACCTGCGCGGGCCAGTTCTTCGACTGCGACGCGGGTTGTCCGCCGCCCACGGAGGCCGATCTCTGCGGCGCGACCAGCAAGGACGGCGACACCCTGTCCGACGTGCTGGAAGACCAACTCGTCTGGCGCTTCGCCCCGGTCGTCCGCCTGCATCCGAGCGACTCGTACCGGCCGAGCAGCGCGGACTGGTACATGGCGCGGACCCAGATGCGATTCGATCATTCCGGTTGCTCGGACGATCAGATTCTGAACAAAGGGCAGGTCACGACCTACAACATCGATCTGCAGGCGCACCAGAACAAGAACGGCTGGCCGGGCTGCGGCCACAACAGCTCGGTGCAGTACTCCGACATGCGGACGCCCAACAGCCGGTTCTTCCTGCAAATCCCGAACGACTCCGCCGAGCTGACCACCCGCCTGGGCGCTCCGTCGACCGACTGGACCTGTTACGCGCACGCCCGCTTCGCCCCTGGTTCGACCACCCAGTACGACATCCAGTATTGGTTCTTCTATCCCTACAACGGCGCTCTCGCGGTGGGGCAGGGCGGCCACGAGGGGGATTGGGAGCACATCACCGTCCGCGTCCAGAGCGACGGGACGACGCTCTCCCAGGTCTATTTCTCGGCGCATAACAACGAGGGGCAGTGGTACCTGCCCGGGCAGATCTCGTACACCACCGACGGCCGCCCGGTCGCCTATTCGGCGATCAACAGCCACGCGAGCTACCCTTCGGCCGGAACCTGGAGCCGTGGCGTCCTGCCGGCCGATCATACCGCCGACGGCGGCCCGGCCTGGGACTGCCGCCGCGGCGTCTGGAACGTCGGAGAGCGCGGTCTGCCGCTCAACAAGGGCCGCTACTGGCTCAACTACAGTGGCCGCTGGGGCGAGATCGGAGAAATCTTCAGCGGCCCGTGGGGCCCCGCCTACCAGGGGTATTGGACCGTGAACTAGATTCCGCCTTTCTGGGAGGTGAGGGGCTGCTCCGCATCGGCCCGCTCTAGGATCTTCTCGGCAAACCATCCGGAATTCCGGCTAGTTGCCCCCGGCGAAAGCTCGCCTTCGCCATAGATGTTCTGGAGTTGCTCGTTCACGGTCCGCATTTCTTTGTCGAACAGTGTATTAATCAAAGCCTGGCTGAGCCAAAGCGTTTTTGTCCACCGACAGCGGCATTTGGCTTTTCGGCCATGGTCAAAGGCTCCGCACGTTCCACCTACCCCCGACCCGGAGCAAATCCCTGCTCGGCGAAAACTAGGCCAACACGAGGAGGATTCCGCCGAGGGTCTGTAAAATCAGTCCCTACGGCTCGTTCTCCACCCCCGGTGCCGGCGGCGGGCCGACGTCGGCGTCGTCGGCGAGCGGGGCGGAGGTAAGCCCGTCCTTTAGGAGCTGACGCGCTTCGTCGAGCCGTTCGGAGGGGACTTCGATCTGCATCGGGGTGACGGGATTGAAGCCGGCGGCGAAGGCGAAGAGGTCGCTTGCGTCTTCGTGGTCGGTGGCGAAGGGAATGCCCGCTTCCTTGAGCATCTCTTGGGCTGCGGCCATCGCGTTGGGATCGCTGGTCTCGAAGGCGACGTCAAGTTCTGAATTGGGCGTCTCGCCGCTCGGCGGCAGTTCGGCGACCAGCGGAACACCGCACTCGGTGCAGGTGGCAAATCCTTCGCGGTACTCGGTGCTGCAGCTCGGGCAGTACATAGGGGCTCCTTGTCAGCGGGCCTCGGTTGGGGAAGACTCCGAGATCGATGTGATCCTACCAGGTGCTGCTCGTCCGGAAACGAGCCAGAATGAACTCATGACCCAAATTTCTTGGAACGATTTCGAGCAGGTCGACCTTCGGGTAGGCACCGTAGTGCGCGCTGAGGCGTTTCCTGAAGCGAAGAAGCCGGCGATCAAGCTCTGGATCGATTTCGGCGAGCTTGGGGTCAAGGCATCGAGCGCGCAGATCACGACGGTCTATTCCCCTGAGCCGTTGGTTGGGAGGCAGGTGCTCGCGGTGGTCAACTTTCCACCGAAGCGGATCGGCCCGTTCGTCTCGGAGGTACTGGTTACCGGGTTTGATCGCGGCGACGGGACGATCGTCCTCGTCGGGCCGGATTTTCTCGTGCCGGACGGCGCGCGGTTGATCTAAAGGGGCTCGCGGCAGAGCCGGGCGAGAAATTCAGGAGAACTCGAATCGGCAGCAGGGGAGTCCGCCACCAGCACCGCATAGCTAGGCTGGAAGTAGTTGATCTCGCCGGTAACGCCCGCGCGCTCTGCCCGGGCTTCTACCTCTTCGATCGAGTAGCCGATCAGCGCAAAGCGTTCGGGAGGATGGGCGAGCGAAGCGCCGTACCCCCAAAGGTCCGCATGGGTGTCGCACGGCACACCGCGAATCCATTCGCGCGAGGAGAAGTTCAGCGGATAGACCAGCCAATAGTCGCCGACGGCGACCTCGACCCCTTTCTGGCGCAGCAGAGAAAGCACCTGGACCTCGCCGTCCGCCGCGGCGCGCAGGCGCTGGCGCATCAGGGTGCCTGGCCAGAAGTAGACCCCCGCTGAGAACATAGCGACCAGAACGGCGAGGGCGCCCGCTAGGAGGCGCCCGCCGGGAGGGCGCCAGGCACTCAGCGCGGCGAGAAAGAGGCCGACGGCCCAGGGGGCGAGCAAGTAGATCGGCAGAATGTACCGGACCGTGAGGCCCCGGCTCGCACCGGCGGCGGAAAGAACGTTGATCGCCACCGTGGCGCCGATCAAAAGGAGGGCGAGCGCGCGCCGCCGCTTGGGCTGCGAGGTTTCCCGCTCGCCGCTGGGAACCCTATCCCCGCGCACGAAGAGCCAGGCGAACGCGAGGGCATAGACCGCCGCGGCGGGGAGGAAAAGCGCTCGCGGGACTGGGCCGGGCGGGTTCGAGCCCCCTTCCGGGTCGGTTGAGACGAACAGCTCGGGCAGCTTGTAGGTGGCGAGAAAATCCAGGTTGTCGGCGACCGTCGCGGCGTTGAGCGCCGGCCGGGCGACCGAGTTGGCGCCGGTGAACGAGGCGAACGGATAGCGGAGGTTGTAGCCGATCCACGGGGCTGCACCGACCAGAAACCCGGCCAAGGCGAGGGACGAGACGCGGGCGAAAAAGGCCAGCCGTGTCCGGAACGCTCCGGCGGGACCGAACGGCACGCGGCGAAGGGCTAGCCAGGCACCGACCGGAAGGGTGACGCAAAGCGTTTGAAGCGAGGCCCACCAAGAAAGACCGACGACGAGCCCGAAGGCGAGCCAGAGACCGTACCGTCGCGGTTCGTCCGCCACCCACGCGGCGAGCCAAAGGGTGGCCGCGGCGAGCGCCAGGGTGACCGAGTACCCGTTCGGCTGCCCGGTCCAGTAGAGGAACGCTGGGGCCGGCAGCGCGATCGCGACCAGGCCCCAGCGGGCGGCAGTCGGTCCCGCGAGCCGCCTGACGAACAGCCAGGTCCCGAGCAATCCCAGAGAGCCGGCGATCCACGGGGCATAACCCATCGCCTGACGCGTTGGTCCCAGGACGAGAAAGGCGAGGGCGTGAAGGTACGACTCGATCGCGCCGATTCGGACACCGTTGTAAAACACCCGAAGGTCGCCGCCGAGGATGCGTAGCGCGCAGAGGCCGGTCTGGATGCAGTCGGCATCGGCTTGGAACTTGGTGACCGGGAAGATCGTCACGTACCGCAGGGCGATACCCGCGGCAAACAGCGCCGCCGTGACAGCACTTCCGAAGGAGACCCGGGGCCGATTCATTCCGGACGACGCGCGACGAGCAGGATCTCGGCCCCCCAGGCAGGCAGGAAGCGGCGCTCGAAGTCGAGCAAGCCGGCAGCCAGCCGCCGGGAGAGCGGCGCGAGGAACGGCGCGGCAAAGAAGAAGGTCTCGACTCTCTCGGGCACGAAGCCCGCCGCGGCCACCTCCGCGGCTAGGCGCTTGCGGTCGAACAGGTCGAGGTGCTGCTCGCCGTAATTGACAGGCCCGATCCGGCTCACCAACCATTCGAGCAGCGGCCAATGGCTCTTGACGTTCGGCGTGGAGAGGATCAGGGAGCCGCCGGGGCGGAGCACGGCGAAAGCGTCGCGCAAGAAGGCCTGCACTTGCGATGGGGGAAGATGCTCGATCACCTCGATGCTCACCACCGTGTCGAATCCCCCTTCGAGCGAGGCGTCGCGCACGTCGGCGACACGATACTCGAAACCAGGGCGAGAATAATGCTCCCGGGCATACGCGATCTGCGGTTCGGCGAGGTCGATGCCGAGCGCGTTTTCGATCGGCCGTTTGAGGTTGCCGAGGAAGGTCCCCGGGCCGCAGCCAAGGTCGAGCAGCCGCCGGCAGTCCGCGGGGATTTTCGATTCGACGAGGCGTAGTCGATGGTGGTGCCAGAACCATTGAACCCCGCGGCCACGACGAAACACCTTGTCGTAATAGCCGGGTTCGATCTCGATGTAGTGATCGGTGCGGAACGTCGTCTCGCGCACGCGAAATCTCACGACCAGAGAGAGGGTGGGGGCATCCGTGGACGAGGAGTGAATCGCAACATCTGAGGATTTTATCCGGAACGGGCCTCCGGGTGGGCAGAACCGCCCGAAGGACTGTCCTAAGGGGCTTCGCCTGGTTGTGTTTTCGCCCCTTCGTTTCCCCGTCCGAGCGCCTCGATGGCGGCGCGAAAACCCGGTTCCCCGCCAAGCGGCGCGAGCAGCGGATCGCTCTCGATCGCCTGCCGAGAGGAAAATCCCGCGGCGATCGCCCGTTCGAGCGCCTCGATCGCCCTTTTGCGGTTCCCCCCCTGGGCGCGCGCTTGCGCCAGGGTGTACCAGGCCTGTCGGTTCCTCTCGTCGATCGTCGTCGCGATTTCGAGGAAGAGAGCCGATCGCGCCCAATCCTTCTGCTCCATGAGAGCGCGTGGCAAATAGAACCCGGTCTGCACCTCGATCTGTGCCAGCAACCGTTCGGCGGAGAGTCTCTCGGCCGGGTCGTCTCCGGCGGCATTCTTCCGCAGCTCTTTGATCCGCAGCGCCGCAAGCAGCCGTCCGAGGCTCGAAGACGCTTCCTCGGCCGGCACCGAGGCGAGAAGCTGCCGGGCGCGCTCGATCGTGTCGCGGTCCCGCCGATCGCGTTTTTCGCGCGCTGCCAGCTCCGTTTGTACGATTTTTTCAGCGCCGAGTGCCGCCGCTTCCGCCGCCGCAGCGGCGGTACCCTTCAGGCCGGAGAAATCGTCGACCAGATCGCGCCAGGCGAGATAGGCGTCGGCGCGATCGGTTGGCGAGTTCTCCGCTGAAAGCGCCCGCGCCGCTTCGGTACGCGCCGCAAGCCATCGCGCAAGCAGGGCGGGGTCTTTCTCCCGAAGGCCGTCCTTCATCGCCCGCAGCTCCAACCACTCGATCGCCTGCGTCGCAACCGGCGCCGGGGGCCATTGGTGAACGCCGTCGAAGGTCGCGAGGCGATGGGGGAGCCCTAGACCGGCGAGCGTCGCGTCGAGGCCATGCAACTCGTACCAATTGAAGTCCTTGTCGCCCAGCGTAGCGAAAAAGGCGAACGAAGTGGCGCGGCTCGGCGGTCGATCGAACGGGAAGCCGCCTCCCGCGCCGATTACGCCGCGAACCTCTTCCGGGTAGACGATTCCCATCAGGCAGGCGGCGCGGGCGCCGCCTGAGAAGCCCCCGGCGTAGAGCCTCTTGCGGTCGATCGAAAAACGGCCGAGGGCATCCTCATGCATCGCCCTCATCGCCGCGAGGTTGACGTCCATCGATCCGTCGCTCTCCGAGTTGTTCGAACTGACCAGAATCCAGCCATACGTTTCGGCCGCGGGCACGAACCGCTTCGCCGCTTCGACCCCGCGCGAGCGCGAATCAAAGAGAAAGAGCGCCGGATAGAGCCGGTCGGGCGAGTAGCTCGCCGGCAGGTAGAGCGCGTACGACTGGTCGGGGTAGGCCTTGGCGGCGACGGACGCGACCAGCTCGCCCGTTTGGATTTGGGTGATCGGCGGGGCGGCTAAGAGCGGGACCGAAAGGACGAAGAGGACGGCAAGGGCGGAAAGGCGAGAGGCGCGCATGGGGGAAGAGTATGCGGTGACCGAGGGGAGACGGAAGTCGGGTCCGCCGCGAGGTGAAGGCCGAGCCCAGGAGAATCCCCGGTGCGCGCGTCGTCGCGAGGAACCGTCGAAAGTCGCACAAGAATTCGCCCGGGACCGGGAGGGTAGGAAAGCCGCGAGTGCCCTATGATCGTCCCGGGAGACCCCAACATGAGCGATCCGCTGTTCTGGCACCGTGTGCAATTCGGCTTCACCATCGCCTACCACTACCTGTTTCCGCAGCTCACGATGGGGCTCGCGCTGCTGATCGTCGTGCTCAAGCTCCAAGCCGTACGGACGGGCGAGGCGCGCTGGGGAGATGCCGCCCGGTTTTGGATTCGGGTCTTCGCGTTGAACTTCGCGATGGGCGTGGTGACGGGCGTGCCGATGTTGTTTCAGTTCGGCACCAACTGGGCGCTATTTTCCCACGTCGCGGGGGGCGTGATCGGCCAGACTCTGGCGATGGAAGGGATCTTCGCGTTCTTCCTGGAGTCGAGCGTTCTCGCCCTGCTGGTGTTCGGCGAGCGGCGGCTGGGGCCGAAGCGGCATCTCGCGGCGGCGGTGGCGTTGTTCCTCGGCAGTTGGCTCTCCGGCTACTTCATCGTCACCACCAACGCGTTCATGCAGAACCCGGTGGGTTATTCGAAAGCGCCCGACGGCACGCTCCAGATCGCCGATCTCGGCGCGTTCCTGGGCAACCCCTGGGCGCTCGCCCAGTATGCCCACACGATGATGGCGGCCGTCGTCACCGGGGCGTTCGTGATGGCGGCGGTGGGGGCGTACTGGCTGCTGCGCGGCGAGCATCCGGCGGTGGCCCGGGTGTCGGTGCGGGTCGGGGTGATCGCCGGTTTGGTCGCTTCGCTCTTGGTCGCGATGCCCACCGGCCACCTCCAGGGGCAGCTGGTGGCGACCCATCAGAAGGTGGCACTCGCGGCGATGGAGGGACGCTTCGAAAGTGGCGCCCAGGCACCGATCGTGATGATCGGCCAGCCGAATGTGGCGGAACGGAAGCTCGACAATCCAATCGCGATCCCGGGGGTGCTCTCCTACATCGCCTATGGCGATTTCTCGAAGAACGTGACCGGGTTGAACGACTTTCCCGAGCATCTCTGGCCGACCAACATCGAGCTGCTCTACTACTCGTTCCACATCATGGTGGGTCTGGGTACGCTGCTGATCGCGCTCGCGGCGCTCGCCGCCCTCCAGCTTGCGCGCGGCAAGCTGGAGGTAAGCAAACCGCTCCTCTGGGTGCTGATGCTCGCCTTTCCGTTCCCCTACATCGCGACCACCGCGGGCTGGATGACGGCGGAGCTGGGGCGTCAGCCCTGGTTGATCTATAACCTGCTGCGCACGGCCGAGGGGGCGTCGCCCAGCGTTCACGGCGGCTCGGCGCTGTTTACGCTGATCGGTTTTGCCGGCCTCTACCTCGTCCTCGGGCTGCTCTTCCTCTTCCTGATCGCGCGCGAGGTCGGCCACGGGCCGCGACCGCTCGACGCCGCCGTCGCCGGCGTCGCCACCGTAGGGCATTGAGGGGAGACTCATGAACGCGCTCTGGTTTGCTCTCGCCTCGGTCATGATCGCGGGCTACGTGATCCTCGACGGTTTCGATTTCGGTGCCGGCGCCCTTCACCTGCTGGTCGCGAAGTCGGATCGCGAGCGGCGTCAAGTCCTCGCCGCGATCGGCCCGTTTTGGGACGGTAACGAGGTCTGGCTGCTCGCCGCGGGGGGCGTGTTGTTTCTCGCCTTCCCGAAGGTGCTCGGTTCGGGTCTCTCGGGCCTTTATCTGCCGGTCTTCTTTCTGCTCTGGGCGCTGATCCTGCGCGGTATCGCGATCGAATTCCGGTCGCATGTGGAAGATGCGATGTGGCGCGGCCTGTGGGATGTCGTCTTCTGCCTCGCGAGCGCTCTCCCGCCGGTGCTCTTGGGCGCGGCGCTCGGCAACCTGCTGCGCGGAGTGCCGCTCGACGAGACGGGCTACTTCACGCTGCCGCTCTGGACCGATTGGAGCGCCTCGGCGCCGTTCGGGGTGCTCGACGGCTATACGGTGCTCGCGGGGGGCTTGGCGCTGGTGGCGCTCGCCCACCACGGGGCGCTGTTTCTCGCTTGGAAGACCGAAGGGGCAGTCCACGACCGGTCCCTCCGCTCCGCGGCGCGCCTGTTTGTGCCCCTCATCGTGCTCTGGCTCGCAGCGACCTGGGCAACCCATGCGCTTCGCCCCGACCTGTTCTCCCAGATGGCCTCCCGACCGCTGGCGTTGTTCGCCGCCCTGCTCGGCGTCGCGGGGCTTGTCGCGGCTTTTCTCGGTCGTCGCCGCGGGCATCCGCTGGTCGGTTTCCTCGGCTCGTCCGCCTTCCTGCTCGGGATTCTGGTTGCGACCGTCACCTCGTCCTACCCGGTGATGATCCGCTCGGCGGTGGATCCTGCCCTTTCGCTCACCGCTCTAAACGCCGCATCGAGCGCCCAAAGCCTGCGCACGGGCCTCCTTTGGTGGCCGTTCGGGTTCGTTCTCGCGCTCGGCTATCTTGCGCTGTTGCTCTACATCCATCGAGGGAAGGTCGGGGCGCCCGCGGAGGGGGAGGGGTACTGAGGAGGCAGCGGGCTTCCGAGATCCGCTAGAACAGGATCGTGAACCCCCTCGTCCCCGGTAGCACCCGAGGACGAGGGGGGTAGATTTCGCTCTATCGGCGGCCTTTGAAGAAATCGCCCAGGCTGCCGAAGGTGCCGGCGGGCGCCGCGCGCGGCGGTTCCGGCAGATCGTCGTCCGGATGGCTTTCGCTGCCGTCGCCGAGACCCAGCGAGATTCGATGGCGGGCGGTGTCGACGCCGAGAATTCGGACCGACAGCTCTTGGCCGACCGACAGCGCTTCGCGGGCGTGTTGCAGACGACGGCCTGAGTTGCTGCCGATCTCGCTGATGTGGAGCAGGCCGTCGAGGCCCGGTTCGAGTTCGACGAATGCGCCGAAGGTTTCCAGCCGGACGACCTTGCCATGAACGATCGAACGCTCGGGGAAGCGCTCCGGGGCGTCGTTCCAGGGGTCGCGCTCCAGCGCTTTCCTCGACAGCGAGATCCGCTCGCCCCGCTTGTCGTCCGCGGCGCGCTCGATGCGGATGATCTGCACCTCCACCTCCTGGCCGACCGCGAGCGCGTCTTCGGGGCGGGCGAGGCGAGAGTGACCGATCTCCGAGACGTGGAGTAGCCCTTCGACGCCGCCGAGATCGACGAATGCCCCGTAGGTGGTAAGCGAGGTGACGTGGCCGGTGATCACGGTACCGATCGACAGCGTCGCGCGAATTTCCGCGGCGCGCTCCTCGGCCTCTTCCTGGAGTAGGGAGCGGCGCGACAGGACGATGTTCGGCCGCCGATTGCTGCCGGTCGGCTCCTCGAAACGGAGCACCCGGAACGTCAGCGTCTGGCCGACGTAGGGGCTCGCGTCCTCGACGAACCGGTTTTCGATCTGCGAGATCGGGCAGAAGCAGCGCACCCCCGCGACGTCGACTTCGAGGCCGCCTTTGTTGAGGCCGGTGATCCGCCCTTCGAGCGTCATCTGCGATTCGAAGGCGCGTCGGATCTCGGCTGCGGCTTCGGCCTGGGCGGCGTTCTTCGACATCTTGCGCTTGAGCAACAGGCTGTTGGTGTCGGGATCGCGGCCGGCGACGGTCGCTTCGATCTTGCCGCCGATCTCGACGGTGACGTTGCCTTCCTTGTCGCGCAGGTCGGCGGTGGGGATGACCGCTTCCGATTTGGTGCCGATGTCGACCAGGGTCGTCTCTTCGCCGATCGAGATCACCGTGCCGCTGACCTTGCAGCCGACTTGCGGGTCGTTCTTGCGTTCGGGCGGGGAGTTCTGTTCGAACTGGGCGAGGATTTCGCCGAATTCTTGCGGCGCTTCCGGCGCGGCGGCGGGGGCGGCAGGTTCCGCGCTCTCCGTGGCCTCTGCCTCAAGCGGTTCGTCCGCTTCCTGCGGCGGCGTCTCAGGAGCCGAGTCCGCTACGGGCTCCTGTGGCTCGTCCGAGGCGAGAATCTCGCTGGATTCCTGCGGCTCGGCACTCGCCGGAACCTCGTGGTTTTCTTCTGGCTCTTGGGGGGTCTGGTCGTCCATGGGGGGATCCTCGTTTTTCCGCCCGGGGGGCTCGTTCCAGCTCGCCTGGAATCTTCTTCCCGGTGCGACAGCGGGTCAAAGTATCACGGCGGGCACCTCCCGATTGGAGTGTATCCGTGCCCTTTCAGAAGGGTAGAGTGCAGCAAAGGGGCATTTGTGGGGCAGTCGGGCGCGAATCCATCCGTGAGCGGTAAGATTCTCGGGTCGAATCCACGATTGCCATCTTTCGCCTCAGGAGAACTTCCAACGTCATGGATCTTCGTTCCCGTCTTTCCGGCTTCGCCACGATCGCCACCATCACCATCATCGCGTCGTCCGGGGGAGCCTGGGGCGCCGCTCCGGCACTCGCGGAGGGCACCGGGGCCACGGAGGCCGCCGAGGTCAGCCTCGAGCCGCACCTCGCGCAACTGCGCCAGCTGACACCCGGAGGCGAAAACGCCGAGGCCTACTGGTCGCCCGATGGGCGCGAGTTGATCTACCAGGCGCACGGCGAGAACGAAACGTGCGATCAGATCTATCGCTTGGCGGTGGATGGGACCGGAGCGCCGGTTCGCGTCTCGAACGGTACCGGCCGCACCACCTGCGCGTATTTCTTGCGCGGCGGCGAGCGGGTGGTCTATTCCTCGACCAAAAGCGCGAGCCCCGAGTGTCCGGAGCCTCCCGACCGTTCGCACGGCTACGTCTGGGCGGTCTATCCGACCTACGAGATCTGGAGCGCCAAGCCCGACGGCGGCGATCCGGTGCGACTTACCGACAACCATGCCTACGACGCCGAGTCGACGGTCTGCGCGACCGACGGAACGATCGTATTCACCTCGGATCGCGACGGCGACCTGGAACTCTATTCGATGAAGCCGGACGGCTCGGACGTCCGTCGGCTGACCCATACCCCCGGCTACGATGGCGGCGCGTTTTTTTCACCCGACTGTAAGAAACTGGTCTGGCGCGCCGCGCGGCCGGCACCGGGCAAAGAGCAGGAAGAGGACGCCGCGTTGCTCGCCAAAGGTCTCGTGCGCCCAGGAAAGCTGGAGATCTGGGTCGGCAATGCCGACGGTGGGGAAGCGCACCCGGTAACCGCTCTCGGCGCGGCTTCCTTTGCGCCCTCGTTCTTCCCGTCGGGGCGAAGGCTCTTGTTCTCGTCCAACTACGGCGATCCGAAAGGGCGGGAGTTCGACCTTTGGGCGGTCGACATCGACGGCACGAACCTGGAGCGGATCACCCGCGCGCCCGGTTTCGACGGCTTCCCCCTATTTTCGCCCGACGGGACGCTTCTGGCGTTCTCTTCGAACCGGAACCAGAAGGCGGCCGGGGATACGAACGTCTTCGTCGCCCGCTGGGTGGATACACCCGTAGCGGCCGAGCTTCCGGAGAGCGCCGCCGACCGTTTTGCCGCCGATGTCTCCTGGCTCGCGGACGACGCGCGGGAAGGGCGCGGGGTGGGTACCCGAGGGCTCGCCGAAGCGGCCGGGTGGATCGAGCAGCGCTTTCGTGCGCTCGGTCTCGAACCGGGGATGGCGGGGAGTGAAGAACAGGCCGCCACCTTCCGCCAGGAATTCGACGTACCGACCGCCATCGATTCCGGGGCGG
>JBBRUC010000124.1:0-17720 GCA_038248205.1 Thermoanaerobaculia bacterium | reverse complement strand
GGAGTCTATCCTGTCGGCGGGCCTTTCCGAGGCCGTGCGGCTCTCGGGGCGCCTGGGTTAGGATCTCCGGATGACCCGCACCACTCCGACCGCCCCTCTCTCGGAGTCGATTTCGATCGCTCCGTTCCCCGCGTCGCGCAAGATCTACCTGGAAGGCTCCCGCCCCGACCTGCGGGTGCCATTGCGCGAAATCTCCTTAAGCCCCACCCGCGAATCCGACGGGCGTCTGGTCGAGAACCCGCCGCACCGGGTCTACGACACGTCGGGACCGTGGACCGACCCGGACGCGCTGCCTGATGCACGGGTGGGATTGCCGGCTCTGCGCCGCCCCTGGCAGCTCGAACGGGGGGATGTCGAGCAGCTTTCTGACCTCACCTCCGAATACGGTCGCCGCCGCGCCGCAGATCCGAAGTTGGACGAGCTGCGCTTCGGTCCGGTGCGTCAACCGCTCCGCGCCCGATCGGGAGCCAACGTCAGCCAAATGCACTACGCCCGGCGCGGGGTCATCACGCCGGAGATGGAGTACGTGGCGATCCGCGAGAACCTGCTCCGCGCCCAAGTGGCGGGGGCACTTTCCGCCGCCGGGCCGCAGCATCCGGGGGAGTCCTGGGGCGCCTCGGTTCCGCGCCGGATCACGCCGGAGTTCGTGCGCGACGAGATCGCCAGAGGGCGGGCGATCCTTCCCTCGAACGTGAACCACCCAGAATGCGAGCCGATGGCGATCGGCCGGAACTTCCTGGTGAAGATCAACGCCAACCTCGGCAACTCGGCGGTCACCTCGTCGATCGACGAAGAGGTGGAAAAGCTCCTCTGGGCGATCCGCTGGGGCGCCGACACGGTGATGGATCTGTCGACGGGCAAGAACATCCACGAGACCCGCGAGTGGATCTTGCGCAACTCTCCCGTGCCGATTGGAACGGTGCCGATCTACCAGGCGCTCGAAAAGGTGGGTGGCAAAGCCGAAGACCTTACCTGGGAGATCTTCCGCGACACGCTTGTAGAGCAGGCTGAGCAGGGGGTCGACTACTTCACCATCCACGCCGGGGTGCGCCTGCCCTACGTACCGCTCACCGCGAAACGGGTGACGGGGATCGTCTCGCGCGGCGGGTCGATCCACGCCAAGTGGTGCCTGGCCCACCATCGCGAGAATTTCACCTACACGCATTTCGAGGAAATCTGCGAAATCATGAAGGCTTACGATGTCGCCTTCAGCCTGGGCGACGGCCTGCGCCCTGGCTCGATCGCGGACGCCAACGACAAGGCGCAGTTCGCGGAGCTGGACACCCTGGGCGAACTCACCCACGTCGCCTGGAGCCACGACGTTCAGACGATGATCGAAGGCCCCGGCCACGTGCCGATGCACATGATCCAAGAGAACATGACCAAGCAGCTCGCGGTCTGCGGCGAGGCGCCGTTCTACACGCTAGGCCCGCTCACCACCGACATCGCGCCCGGCTACGACCATCTCACCTCGGGAATCGGCGCCGCGATGATCGGCTGGTTCGGGTGCGCGATGCTTTGCTACGTCACCCCCAAAGAGCACCTGGGCCTGCCGAACAAAGACGACGTGCGAGCCGGAGTCGTCGCCTACAAAATCGCCGCCCACGCCGCGGATTTAGCCAAGGGTTTTCCCGGAGCCCAGCTGCGCGACGACGAGCTGTCCAAAGCCCGTTTCGAGTTCCGCTGGGAAGACCAGTTCAACCTCTCGCTCGATCCCGAAACCGCCCGCTCCTACCACGACGAAACGCTCCCCCAAGAAGGAGCCAAGGTCGCCCACTTCTGCTCCATGTGCGGCCCCCACTTCTGCTCGATGAAAATTACCGAAGAAGTCCGCGAATACGCGCGGAAACAGGGCCTGGAGGAAGAAGAGGCGCTTCAGAAGGGGATGGAGGAGAAGTCGGAGGAATTCGTCCGCGCGGGGGCGGAGGTGTACGGGTAGGGGAGTCGGGCCGGCGTGATATTTTCTTCGCGCAATGCCTGCCACGCCGTGTGAATTCTGTGGGCACCCGGTGCCCGTGTCGTCCGAGCGGTGCCCACACTGCTATCGGCCGGGATTATTTCCGAACGTTCGGGCGGCGAATCTACCCGAAGAGCGGGCGACTGTTGAGGAACGTTACGCGAAAGCTGTTGTTGGGGCAGAGGCCCGGGGCATCGGGCCGGCAGTCCAGGCGTTCGAGGCTGCTGCGGCCAACAGCTTGGCGGTGATCGCGCGTCCTCTGCACGAAGTGGTGTCTCTAGCGGAAGAGGGCAGGTTGCTTTCGACCTATTACCAGAAGCTGGATGGCGCCGCTCTCCTCCCGACGCAGGACGGGTGGCACGAGCGCCGTGGGTTGGCCGACCAGAGACTGTATGGGGATGGTAAGAAGCACGTCCACTTTGCTGCGCTGTCTCTTGAAGCCGTCGGCCTGTGGAGTTATGGTGAATGCTCCTTAGTTCTTCGGGAGAGTATGATTGGGCATAGAGCCTCGGTTTTCGAGGGGAATTCGACCTTGTTTCTGGAAAAGACCGCTTACCAGCTCGCTTCTGGCCACCGCGCGCCTTGGTTGGAGCGCCAGAAGCTTTGCGTCGCCAAGCACGCTGGCGATTTGGCGGCTAGCTCGACTCTCGAAGACTTTCAATCGGTTCTCCTCCAACAGGGCCAGACAACCGGTGACGGCGGATTCGTCGAGGTACACGTCTGGGGCTCGCTCTCGGCCTTCTCGTTTGAGCGTGCGTTGGTGCGTAGAGGACGACCGCTCCGAACCGTTACGTCGGAGAAGGCCCTTCGAGAGAAGCTCGCCAAGTCGGGCGTGGAACTGGAGGTTGTCTAATGATGCAGGCGATGATTTCAGGCCGAGCAGGCGTCGCACTCCTTTGGGATGGGCCGCAGCTGTTCTCGCTCCATCTCGGGGCCTCTCCCGAAGAGGCAGTCTCTCGGAGGGAATGGGAGATTCCCTACCTCCTTGGCGATGCCCGCGACTTGCGCGAACTCAAAGGGGCTAGCCGCAAGCAAGTCGTCGCGGAACTCGCCCTCGAAGCACGTCAGTTCGATGCACTCCACCTGGCGCTGCTCACTCTCGACTCTGATTTGTCTGAAGGGTTGCGTGAGGAGGCCGCGGTCGAGCTGGAGGAGGTGCTCGGGGAGGACCCTCAATTCGCCGAGTTCGTCGAGAATGTCCTCTTCTCCAACCCACTCCCCGCGGATGGAGATCTCCCGGGTGCTCTCCGAGCCGCGCAAGGGACCGAGATTGCGCTGCAAATACTCTCCGACTTCGAACGCCATCAGAATCAGATCGCCGACGCCTGGATCGCCTGGCAGGGCATCCCCGATCAACTGTTTGCCCGCTCGGAGGATCGCCAAAAAGCGCTGAACGCCGCGGTCCGGAGCGGTGGCTTTCGGAGGCTCGCGGGTTTGCTGTATCAAGGCGAACCGGTAGACCTCCTCCTCACCGAATCCTTCGCGGATCCAAACGTGCAGGCCGTTGCGAAGCACCGCGAGATCTGGAAACTGTGGGTGAAGCCGTTACGAGAGGAGAGCCGCTATCCGGTTCCTCATGGCGAGGTCTTGGAGGTTGCGGAATCACGACCCGTGGACGAAGATTGAGAAACTCAATCGATTTCGGTATTTAGATCCACCGGAGTCGTCATCGAAGCCACGAGGGGCGAGTCGGGTTCCGGCTCGCCCTTCGGTCGTCTCCGGAATAACAGCGCGATGCCGACCGCCAGCATCGGCACCATCACCCAACTTCCCTCCGGGCCATAGGTGCCGCCGGTCCATCCATCCGGACCGCTCAGGCGGGCGTCGAACAGGCGGAAGATCTCGAAGCCCGAAACCGGTAGCGAGAGCAGGCCGCCGATCGCGAAGTTCCAGGCGCCGTGAACGAACGTGGGCGCCCAAAGGCTGCCGGTTCGCTCGTAGAGGGCGCAGAGCAGAATGCCCGCAAGGAAGGTATTGACGCCGCTCGCGAGGGTGAATCCTGGATTTCCCGCGTGGGCGAGGGCGAACAGACCCGAGCTGACGATCGCCGCCGCGATCGGCGAAATGCCACGGCGGAGCGAGCCGTAGAAGCCGCCGCGCAGTACCAGCTCCTCCAATCCGCCTTGAATGAGGAACGCGAGGAACAAGAGTGCGAGGGCACCCAGATCGCGCGCCTCGAAACCGCCCGGAGCGACCGCGGGGCTCCAGCCGAGGATCGAAAAATCTCCCCCGATTTCCGCGCCGCCGAGCCAGAGGGCGAGAAAGGCGACGGCGCCGAAGCAGGCCCAAGCCGCTTGGCGGGCGATCGGCCACCCTTTGGAGCCGAGGGCCCTGGGCCAGGTCAGGCCGAGCGCGGCCGGCGGCCGCCGATCGATCCAGCGGGCGAAGAGAAGCACGTAGGCGAGGACGAACGGCAACGTAGCCGTACGGCTGAGCAGTAGTCGATCTCCGTCCGCGGGGAAGAAGAACGCCATCGCTTCGATCCACGGCCGGAAGGTAAGGCCGAGAAGGATTTCCAGGGCGATGTAGCCGATGAGGAACGCCAGCGCGCGACCGATTGCGCTCAAGAAAGGATGCTTCTCCCAGAAGGATCGCGGAGGCTCCGGCGATCCCGGGCTGGCGGGGCCGAGGGCGGTCTCTTCGGCGCGGTCTACAATCGCGAGAGCGGGTACGGAGTTTTCTTCCATGGCGGACGGATTCTCTCCCGGAACGCGTCTCCGGCGAGATCGGGGTCTCGCCTGGGCGACTTTTCGACACTCTAGGAGGGTGTCGGGCGGTGGGAGCCGCCGATGGGATTCGCTTGTCTACTTCGAGGTGCCGCATGGAAATCAAAACGGTCGGCGTGGTCGGCGCCGGCGTGATGGGGGTTGGGGTGGCGCAAAACCTCGCCCAGACGGGCCATAAGACGCTCTTGGTCGATGTGAGCGACGAGATTCTCGAGCGGGCGCGCGGTGCGATCCGCCAGGGGTTGCGCTTCGGCCAGATGTTCGCCAAAGGGGATCCAACCGGCGACGCCGCGGCGCCACGCGAGAAGGCGGCCGACGTGCTCGCCCGGATCACCTTCTCGACCGATCTCGACACCCTCGCCGAGGCCGACTTCGTGGTCGAGAACGTGATCGAGAAGTGGCCGATCAAAGAGCCGATCTACCGGCGTCTGGATGAAATCTGCCGCCCGGAGGTCCGTTTCGCCGCGAACACCTCGGTCATCTCGATCACCAAGATCGGCGGCGCCACGAATCGGCCGGACAAGGTGCTCGGCATGCACTTCATGAATCCGGTGCCGCAAAAGGACACGGTCGAGGTGATCCGCGGCCACCACACGAGCGAAGAGACGCTCGAAGTTGGGCGCCAGTTCCTCGCGCAGATGGGCAAAGAGGGGATTGTGGTCAACGACGTCCCGGGCTTTGTCTCCAACCGGGTGCTGATGCTCACCGTGAACGAGGCGATCTTCCTGGTGCAGGACGGGGTCGCCCCCGCCGAAGACGTGGATCGCCTGTTCAAAAGCTGCTTCGGCCACAAGATGGGGCCGCTCGAAACCGCGGACCTGATCGGGTTGGATACCATCCTCTACTCGATCGAGGGGCTCCATGAGCAGTTCGCGGATTCGAAGTTCCGGCCCTGCCCGCTGCTGCGCAAGATGGTTGACGCGGGGCTCCACGGCAGGAAGAGCGGCAAGGGTTTCTACGACTACGGCACGGGGAGCTAGGCGACCGATGGAGACGCAAACCAAAATCAAAGAATTTCTCTCGCGGTTCTTCAAGAACCACGATCTGCAACCCGGCGAAGACATCTTCTCGCTCGGCTTCGTCAACTCGCTGCTCGCGATGCAGCTGGTCGCCTTCGTCGAGAAGGAGTTCGGGCTGACCGTCGAAGACGACGATCTCGATCTCGACAACTTCCGTTCGATCGATGCGATCTCGGCGTTGATCGCGCGGAAGCGCGGCGCGCCGGCCGCCGCTTGAGATCCTCCGGATGAATCTGGATCTCACCCCCGAGCAACGCGCGGCGCGCGAACGGTTTCGGACTTTCGCCAACGAGCGCATCGTGCCGTTCGCCGAGGTCTGGGACCGGCAAGAGGCGATCCCGCGCGAGCTGATCGGGGAGCTGGCCGAACGCGGTTGGCTCGGTTCGATGCTGCCCGCAGAAGTCGGCGGCGCGGGGCTCGACCGGATCACCTATGGCCTGTTGATCGAAGAGATCGGCCGGGCTTGCTCCTCCACCCGGTCGCTTCTCACGGTCCACGACATGGTCGGCCACGCGGTGCGCCGTTGGGGCAAGCCGGAGATCAAAGAGCGGCATCTGTCGGCGCTCGCGCGGGGCGAGCGGCTCGGCGCGCTCGCGCTCTCCGAGCCCAACGCGGGAAGCGACGCCGCGTCGATCGAAACGCAAGCGGTCGAAGACGGTGAGAGCTTCGTCCTGTCCGGTCGCAAGAAATGGACGACCTTCGGGCAGATCGCCGATCTGTTTCTGGTCTTTGCGAAAGTAGCCGGCCAGCCCGCGGCGTTTCTGGTCGAGCGCGATGCGCCGGGGCTTTCCATAGTACCGATCCACGGCATGCACGGCACCCGTGCCGCGATGCTCGCGGAGCTTCACCTGGACGGCTGCCGGGTGCCTCGCTCCGCGATGCTCGGCCGGCCCGGATTCGGCATTTCGCACGTCGCGGCGACCGCCCTGGAGCTGGGTCGCTACAGCGTCGCCTGGGGCTCCGTGGGTATCCTCCAAGCCTGCCTCGAAGCTTCGCAAAAGTACGCCGCGGAACGGGTGCAATTCGGCGCGCCGCTCATCGAACATCCGCTGATCCGCGCCCTGCTCGCCGAGATGATCGCGAACGTCCGTGCCGGGCGGCTGCTCTGCCTGCGGGCCGGATTTCTGCAAGAGCGCGGCGATCCGGCGGCGTTCGCCGAGACGATGGTCGCGAAGTATTTCTGTTCGGTCGCGGCGGCCAAAGCGGCGAGCGACGCGGTGCAGATTCAAGGGGCGAACGGCTGCGCCCCCGATTCTCCCGTCGCCCGCTATCTGCGCGACTCCAAGGTGATGGAGATTATCGAAGGCTCCACCCAGATCCAACAGCTCGCCATCCCGCGTTTCGATTTTCCGGAGTTGTGATGCGCAAACCAGGCTCGATCAAGTGCGTGATTTGGGATCTCGACCACACGGTGTGGGACGGCATCCTGCTTGAAGACGGTGATGTTCGCGTTCGGCCGGGGGTGCGCGAGGCGATCGAGACGCTCGACGGCCGGGGCATCCTTCATTCGATCGCGAGCCGCAACGATCGGGCGACGGCGCTCGCCAAGCTTCGTGAGTTGGGGCTCGAAGAATATTTTCTCTACCCACAGATCCATTGGAATCCGAAGAGCGGCTCGGTCGAGCAGATCGCCAAGGATCTGAACCTGGCGCTCGATGCCTTCGCTTTCATCGACGACCAGCCGCACGAGCGGGACGAGGTGGCCTTCTCGCTGCCGCAGGTGCTGTGCATCGACGCCGCCGAAGTCGGGCGGTTGGTGGAGATGCCGGAGCTGACCCCGCGGTTCGTCACCGAGGATTCCCGCCAGCGTCGGCGGATGTACCAGGCCGACATCGAACGCAACCAGGCGGAAGGGGAGTACGTCGGCGCCAAAGAGGAGTTCCTCGAGACCCTCGGGATGAAGTTCTCGATCGTCCCGGCGCGAGAAGAGGACCTGAAGCGCGCTGAAGAGTTGACCGCCCGCACCCATCAGCTCAACACCACGGGCTACACCTACAACTACGACGAACTCGACGCCTTTCGCCGCTCGCCCGATCACCTACTTCTGGTCGCGAGCCTGGTGGACAAGTACGGTACCTACGGCAAGATCGGCCTCGCCCTGCTAGAGCTGGGAACGGAAGCCGATGGCGGCTTCTGGACCGTCAAGCTCCTCCTCATGTCCTGCCGCGTGATGTCCAAAGGGGTGGGCACCATCCTCGTCCATCACATTCTCGACCGGGCCCGCCGCGCCGGAGTCCGGCTGCGCGCCGAATTCGTCAGCAACGACCGCAACCGGATGATGCTCGTCACCTACAAATTCGCCGGCTTCAAGCAGATCGAACGCCGCGGCGAAGTCGCCGTTCTAGAAAACGACCTGTCGAACGTCCAGCCCTTCCCCCCGTACGTCGAGGTGGAGATCGAGGAGTAGAGGCTTCCCCTCCTCAATCCGATCGCACCACCAACACCGGTATCGACGCTTTCCTCTTCGACCGCCTTCGGAATCTGTACAACGGGATCGCTGTGGTCGCCGAGCACCGCGATCGTAATCACCGCCGGAATCAGCGCCAGGCCCCTGGTCAATAGGCGCCGCAGCCAGGGGCGCATGCGGAAATTGAGGAATCCCTCCATCACCACCTGGCCGGCGAGCGTTCCGGTGAGGGTCGAGCTTTGCCCCGCAACCAACAGGGCGAGGGCGAATGCGGTGCTCGCGATCGTCGTGCCGAGCAGCGGGGCGAGCAGCTTGTGCGCCTGGCCGAGTTCGGTGACGACGATGCCGTTCTTGTGGAACGCGGAGGCCGCGAGGACGAGGATCGCGGCATTGACGAAAAACGCGCAGTTGAGCGCCACGGCCGAGTCGATGAAGTTGTACCGGTTCGCCTGGCGCTTGCCTTCCACCGTGCGCGCCACCTGGCGGGTCTGCACCAAAGCGGAATGCAGATACAGGTTGTGCGGCATCACCGTGGCGCCCAGCATGGCGATCGCGATGTAGAGCGCCTCGGTCGATTGCGGGTGGTGACGATGCCGAGCCGGGCCGACAGGGTCTGGAGCAGCACCGCCATCAGATTCGACATCAGCAGCACCCAGAGCAGCTGATAGGCGAACCGCGAGCCCCCCTCGATATCGGTCGCCCAGTTGCCCGGGTCCATGTAGCCGACGCTCACCATGTAAGCCGGCCCGGCGAAGGCCAACAGTCGCCGCCAGAACCCCGGGGCGGTGGGGATTCGTACGCTGCCATGAACTTCTTGCAGCGACGGGGAGCCCGGGGCGGTCGGCTCGGGTAGTGGATCTCGGAAAGTCATTTTGGGCTCAGGAATTTTGAGTGACCAAAATTTACTCTGCGAACAGCCCAATGTCCAGAGGGGCCGTTGTGACAGCCGGTTCGTAGGGCTTGTCAGCGAGCGGCAAACCGTGGATCATCGAACGTTCTCTGGTCCCGGAATTCCGGGGCCTTTCGAATCGGAGGGTGGACCCTTGCCCGAGACGGTGCAACAGCTTTCGGCGGAAGAGCTCGAAGAGGCTTGGCAGATCCTCGCCAGCGAGGAGCGTGTCGAAGGCTTCACTTTGCTCGCGCGCGAGGAAGCGGAAGAGTTCCTCTTCAACCTGTCGCCGCACGACCAGGCGGAATTGCTCGCCGAACTCCCGCTGGTCGAGCGCCGGCTCTGGATGCGGTCGTACGAACCGGACGACGCGGCCGACCTGCTACAAGAGGCGCCGGCCCAGCTGCGCGACGAGCTGTTGGGTTTGCTCGACGAGCTCGCCCGGCGGGAGGTCCGCGCGCTGCTCGCCTATGCCGAGGACGAGGCCGGCGGCCTGATGAGCCCGCGCTATTCGCGGGTCCGCCCCGACATGACGGTCGAGGAGGCCCTGCGCTACCTGCGCCGCCAGTCGCGCGACCGGACCGCTCTCATTTACTACGCCTACGTTCTTGACGCCGAACAGCATCTGCTCGGCGTGGTTTCGTTCCGCTCCCTGTTTGCCGCCACGGGCGGGGTCTTGGTGCGCGACCTGATGATCGCCGATCTGGTGACGATCCCCGAGGAGACCGATCAGTAAGAGGTTTCCCAACTGTTCTCGCGCCACGACCTGATCGCGATCCCGGTCGTCGACGCCGCAGGCCACATGAAAGGCATCGTCACGTTCGACGACGTGGCCGACGTCGCCGAAGAAGAGGCGACCGAGGACATCCAGAAGTTGGGCGGCCAGGCCGCTCTCGACGAGCCGTACCTGCAGATCGGTTTTTGGGAGATGGTCAAGAAACGAGCGGGCTGGCTGTCCGCGCTGTTCTTGGGCGAGATGCTCACGGCGACCGCGATGGCCTTCTACGAGAAGGAGATCGACAAGGCGGTCGTGCTCGCCGTGTTTCTTCCGCTGATCATTTCGAGCGGCGGGAACTCCGGCTCCCAGGCTTCGACCCTGGTCGTCCGCGCGATTGCCCTCGGCGAGGTGCGCCTACGCGATTGGTGGCGGGTCGTCCGCCGCGAGCTGTCGGCCGGGTTGGTGCTCGGCACCGTGCTCGCGATCATCGGCTTCCTGCGCATCATCGCCTGGCAGAGAGTCTTCGGCAGTTACGGCGAGCACTACCTGCTGATCGCCGCGACCGTGGCGTTCAGCCTCGTCGGCGTCGTCCTGTTCGGTACGGTTTGCGGCTCAATGCTGCCGCTCGTCCTTCGGCGTTTAGGCTTCGACCCGGCAAGCGCCTCGGCGCCGTTCGTCGCCACGCTGGTCGACGTCACGGGTCTCGTCATCTATTTCACGATGGCGAGCCTGTTCCTGCGCGGAACGTTGTTGTAACGGCCAGAACCTCCTCGGCCAAAACCTCCGCGGGGGTGCCGTGGGCGGTGAGCCGGCCCTGTTCGAATCGTAGCGCGTCGTCGCATAAAGCGAGGATTTCCTCGGGTTCGTGGCTGACGTAGAGCATCGGCACCCGCAGCTCGTCGCGGATCCGGGCGAGGACCGGCAGGATCCGGCCGCGGAGCGGGCGATCGACCCCGGCGAACGGCTCGTCGAGCAGCAGCAGCTCCGGCTCGGCGAGTAGCGCCCGGCCGAGCGCCACGCGCTGGCGCTCGCCGCCGGAGAGCCCGCTGATCCCGCGGTCGAGCAGCGGCGCGATTTCGAGCACCGCGGCGATCTCTACCAGCCGGCTCGCCCGATCGCTGTTTTTGGCACCGTACAAGAGGTTCTGCCGCACCGAGAGGTGGGGGAAAAGTGCGCCGTCCTGCGGCACGTAGCCGATCCGTCGCCGCTCGGGGGGGACGAACCGGCGAGCGGTCGCGTCGGCGAGCATTCGCCCCTCTAAATGCACGGTCCCTTCGGTCGGTCGGCGGAGTCCGACGATCAGCTCCAAGAGGGACGTTTTGCCAGCGCCCGAGGGGCCGAACAGGCCGGCGACGCGGCCGTGCAACTCGAGGTCCGCTTCGAGGGTGAAACGGGGGAGCGGCAGTTTCAAGCCGCGGAGGACGAGGTTCACGAGATCCTTCGGCGAAGCAGGCGCTCGCTGAGGAAGAGCGCCACGAACGCGAGCACCGCCGAGGCCAGGCAGAGCCGCATGGCTGCGTCGTCGCGGCCGAGTTGGATCAGCTGGTAGATCGCGAGCGCCGAGGTCTGGGTGCGGCCCGGAATGTTGCCCGCGACGACGATCGTCGCCCCGAATTCGCCGAGCGCCCGGGCGAAGGCGAGCAGTAGGCCGGCGGTGAGTCCCCGCGTGGCGAGCGGCAGGGTGATCGTGGCAAAGACCCGGGCCGGCGAAGCGCCGAGAGTCCTCGCGATCTGTTCGAGCCGCACGGGGATCTCCTCAAACGCCACCCTGGCGCTACGCACGAAGAGCGGCAGGGACATGACGGCCATCGCCAGCAACACGCCGCGCCAAGTGAAGATGATGTTCAGGTCGAGTCGGTCGTGGACAAACCGGCCGATCGCGCTCCGGCGGCCGAACAGGTGCAAGAGAACCAGGCCGGTCGCTACCGGAGGCATCACCAGGGGCAAAGCGACGAGCGTCTCGATCAGCGCCTTACCTGGAAAGGTTCGCCGGGCGAGCAGCCAGGCGAGGGCGAGGCCAGGCGGCAGGATCGCGACCATCGCGAGAGCCGCCATGCCGAGCGTAAAGCCGAGGATCTGCGTTTCTTCGCCGGACAAATCGCCGCTCGTCTCGCCGCGGGCCTTGCGAGTCAGGGCTTCGCGGCCGAGCCGGCCGGCACGAGGAAGCCGTACCGGCGGAACACGTCGAGCGCCGGGGGAGACGCGAGAAAACCGAGAAAACGGCGTGCTTCCGCCGGATGTCGGGTCTGGGCCAGCACGGCGAATGGATACGAGATCTTCGGTCCGTGGCCAGCGGGAACCTCATACGCCATGCGGACCCTCTTCGAGATCTGAGCGTCGGTCTTATAGACGAGCCCGACCTCCGCGTTGCCCGACTCGACCGCGGCGAGCGCCGCGCGGACGTTTTCGGTCGGCACCACCCGATCGAACACGCGGCGCCAGATCCCTACCTTCTCCAGGTACTCCTTGGCGTAGATCCCAGCCGGCACGGTCTGCGGTTCGGCGAGCGCGAAAGCGCGAATCGATCCCGCCGCGAGGTCTTTCGGCCCCGAGATCCTGAGTTGCGAATCGAGCGGGA
This sequence comes from Thermoanaerobaculia bacterium, assembly GCA_038248205.1. Lineage (GTDB taxonomy): Bacteria > Acidobacteriota > Thermoanaerobaculia > Multivoradales > UBA5704 > DASYKS01. Next base: position 5,426 of record JBBRUC010000124.1, on the reverse strand, counting down.
CGACGACCACCAGGGTGTTTCCCAGCACGCTCTTTCGGGTGCCGGCGAGCACCAGGCCTTTCTTCGCCAAGGCATCCATCTTCGCCTCGTCAGCCGAGAGGAATAGATCCGCCGGGGCGCCCTCTTCGATCTGGCGCGCCAGCAGGCTCGATCCCCCGAGGTTGAGCACGATGTGATCTCCCGAGACGGTCTGGTAGGCGCGGACGATCTCCTGGAGAGCATCGGTCAAGCTCGCGGCGGCGGAGACGTTGAGTTCAACCGCCATCGCGGCCGGGCCAAGGCCCGCCAGCACCGCGAGGGTGAAGCCGAAACGAGAGCGCCGCAATCAAACCTCCTTGGGCAAGAAGAGCCAAGCAGACCCTAACAACGCCGATATATCTCGTCAAGTATTTCGCCGCTCGCTGCGTGAGCCCCTGGCGGCGGATGGGATGGATCCTGCATTTCGAAAAGGGGGAGCTACTCGGAATCCGTCAGATCACTCAGGCTCACCCGGCTATAGGCTTCGAACAGGCGATGGTCGATCAGCCGGCGGATTTCTTCCTCGGTGAGGAATCGGGTGGAGGGGGAGGCTTCAGACGGCGTTTCGCCCAGCGGCGGAAGCCCGGCTGGCGCCCCCATCGCGCGGAGCTTTTGGCGCGCCACCCCGGCGAGAGGAGCGGGGAACGGTGCATGCTCTTCTTCGCTGTACAGAACTTCGAAGAAGGCCCGGGTCTCGATTCCCAGAACGTCGAGCACGTCCAGGAGATGCTGGAGTTGAAGCTCCTGGTGGCCTGAGAGCACCTGGCTCGTCTGGCTGCGCCCTGCGCCGAACGATGGGTCGACCTGCCGGCGCGATCCGCCGAAAGCCTCGACCAGCTCATCGAGCAGCGAGATCGCACGTTGCAGGTCATCCGGCCGAGAAGCGACGAGGCGCAGCTCCTCCCCATCGTGCGGTCGGCCTAGGCTCTGCGTCGGCTCGGCGGCGAATTCGGCCTCGCTACCCTTCGGGGGTTTCTCCTGCCTCTTCGTAGGGGGAGCCATGTTCGGATCATCGAACCGGAAGCGCCATCGAGTCAAGCAACTCGTAGAGGGTGAATAGTGAAGGTTTCACGCCGGGTTCGCGCGACAAAAATCGGACGAGCCGTACCATTGGCCCCGAAACTTTGCAATGCTCTGGTACCAGTACTCACGCAACGCTCACGCGTTGCCCCCGCGGGCGCGGGGGCCATCCCGGCCGCCGGTGCGCACCGCGGTAGGGAAGGAGTCCCGAATGCCACGCCGATACCTCTTGCTCGCCGGATGCACCCTCACCGTTCTCTTGGTTGGAGCGGTACCCGTCGCTGCCGCCCCGGTTGGGATCTGGAGCCTGTTCGATCGCTTGTCTCCCTTCGACTGGGTCCGCGCCCTGTGGGGAGGTGAGACGATCCCTTGGCAGAGGACCGGCGACGGTGATCTTGATCCCTCCGACGCGCCTCATGCGGTATGGTCCGAAGATGGTAGTGCGATGGACCCCTTGGGCCAGCGAAGGGTGGTTATCGTCCCCCAAGGAAATGGGGTCTAGAGGTACCTCCTATCATCTTTTGTCCCGCCTCCCCTGACGAGGGAAGAGGTGGGACAAGAGCTTCCGCGAAGGGAACCCCTGGCATGGCAGGATTCCCGGTGTCGGGCCGGAAGGTTTCGTGCCAGAATACGGCTAAAGAAATTGCCACAATGGATGGAAAAAGGCCGCGCAAGTTCTCCTAGGGAGTCGCTATGTCGGACGACACTCCGCACCTGAATGCTGCCGAGGTCGCGAACCTTTGGGCCATAGATCTCTACGGCGTACGGGTTCGCGAGGTCGTCCGGCATTGGGTTCGCAGCCCGGTCGCCAACGACGACGAACTTGAAGCAAACTGCGAAGAGATGCACGAGTACCGGCCCCGAAGCCCCGGGGAAAAAGCCCTCGCCGCGGGTGCTGAGTTTTTCGAAGCGGAGGACCAAGCCGAAAGCGAGGTCGAAGGTTTCATCGATTTGGCCGAGCTACCCGTGCTGCCAACCCCATCGCTTCGTTTCGCCCGCTCTAAGGCTTGGCTGGCCGAAGCCCGGAGCGAGCGGCGGGAAGACCCCGAGCGTTGTTTGTTCGCCTCGACGCTTGCGGTCGCCTTTGCCGAGTCGTTGCGTGCGGTGCAGTATCCGGAAGGGGAGGTGGCGAAGGTTCAAGCGGAAGCCTGGGCCGAGCTGGCCAACGCGCGACGGATCGTGGGAAATTTTGACGGCGCAGAGGCTGCCTTGCACCGAGCCTTTTCGGTCGTAGGCGATCTGGAGACCGCCAAGCAGATCGGCGAGGTAGCGGCCTTTTTGTTCCTTACAATCCGTCGGTTTGCCGAGGCCGAGGAGATCCTTGCCGATCTGCAGCGGGCGTACGCGGGGATTGGCGATACCCATTCCGCGGGCCGTGTCTGCTTACGCCGAGGCACCGCCGCCCTGTATCAGCAGAACGACGCTCTGGCGCTCGAGCGCTATCTTGAAAGTCTCCGCCTTTTGGACCTCCGGCGGGACCCGGCGCTCACCCTCGCGGCATTCCACAACACGATCGGCTGTTCAACTCGGCTCGGCTACTTCGAGACCGCCCGAGATTGGCTCGCTCGGTGCGAAAGGCTCTACGAAGAATCCGCCGACGAGACGGATCTCCTCCGTCGCCGCTGGGTCGAGGCGCAGATCAAGGCCGGTCTCGGCGACCTTCCTGGCGCCGATTCCTCCTTGTGTGCCGTTCGGGCGGAGTTCCAAGCCAAGGGCCTCTTTTATCAAGCAAGCCTGGTAACCCTAGACCTCTGCGCAATCTGGCTCCGCCGTGGCAAATTCCGCGAGGTCTCCCGCGGTGTCGATCAAGCGGTCTCGTCCTTCCAAACTCTGAAGTTCCGTCGCGAGGCTCTCGCCGGCTTGCTCCTCCTCCAAGAAGCCGCCCGCGCGGAGCAGGCGACCGTGGCGATGGTCCAAGCAGCGGGCGCGGAGTTGCGGGCGGAGGGGCGGTAATTGGGGCGGTAAGGACTTTGGGCGAAAGAGTGAGCCACCGACCTGCAAAAGAAACTACAATGCGCGGTCATGAGATCCCGAAAGCTCCTAACCCGCCCCGGGTCGGCCCTGACCGCACTGTTCCTTCTCGCCATCCTGTGCCTCCCCGCCCAAGCGCAGCCCCCGGAGCCCGTCACCTACGAAGATCCGCCCGAGATCGGCTCCGATCCGGGCACCACGACCGATCCCAGCCTCCCGCCCGAAGAGTGGACCCTCGGCGATCCGTTGCTGCCCTATGACGGCGACCCGCTCTCCCTCGACTCCGCCGATCTCTACGCCGAAGACCCAAGCCTGATCGGCACCGACCCGAGCTACGGCGCAATCACCGAGCGCGCAGCGACCGGCTGCGCCACCGAGACCAGGACGATCGTTCCGGTCAGGATCTCCCCGACCCTGCCGCGCTACCTCTCGTATCGGCTGAAAAACCGGCTGCTGGTGGGAGACTCGGCCGACGCCGGATGCCACCTCAATCTGCCCGCCGAAATGTGCAATTTCAACAACCACGCCACGACCCTCCAGGCCACCCGCGCTGAAGGGCTCGACAAGACCCGTCTTTGGATCGTCCTCGCGGGGGAGAAGACCCCCAACAACGTTCCGTTCCTCTACTGCGCCGCCGCCAACACCAGTCCCGACTGCGCACCCGCCCCGGTGGGCTCCTACCCCTTCTGGCGGCTCGACAAGCCGAACAATTTCTACTTCTCCCGCCTGCGCCAGGTCGTTTCCTACGCGCAGACGAAAGACCTGCTGGTCGAGGTGACCTTCTTCGCGCCGTTCGAAGGAGATTTCTTCGCGGATGGCCCTTGGGGCGGCCAAGGGCGGCTTCCGGGAACCAACGGCCAGCTGGAAATCGTCAAGTTCTCGCTGAGGGAATACGCGGTGGTGGACGACCCGCGTGGCACCCCCGAGGCGCTGGCCAACTTGCGGATGCGCGCGGCGCAAAAGAACGTGATCCTCTGGGCTGTACGCGAACTCTGGTGCTTCGACAACGTCTGGTGGGAGATCGCCAACGAACCCGAGGCCGAAACGGTCGATCCCCTGGCGGTCGCCAAGTGGCAGAAAGACATGATCCGCGCAACGATGGACGAGGAGGCCAAGTACCCCAAGCTCGCGGCGGGTGGCCATTTGATCGCCGTGCAGCCGTTCACCCAGCTCGGCGCCGGCCAGTTTATCAATGATCCGAACGTGGACATCCTGAACGGTCATTACACCACGGTGAAGACGAACCCTGCTACGACTCTGCCTAATAACCGGACCCTAAGCCTCGACGCCGGCGCTCTCGGCCTCGTCCAGAAATACGGCAGCCGCCAACGCCCGTTCGGCTTCAACGAGACCAAGATCACGCCCTTCGGCGGTAAAGGCGGCACCCGGGCGCATGTGGACGGGACGCTCCAGCAGGGTCTGCCCGAACCGGCGCGGGCGGAAGCGTTCGAGTTTCTGTTCGATCAGGGGGGCATCCACGACTCCTGGGGTTACCTCTCCGGGGGCAACCCGAACACCCCAGCCGACATCCGCAGGCAGCTGGGCGTGCTGGCCCGATTTCTTCGCCCGTACATCGAGCAGGGGAAGAAACTGTTCTCGCCACGGGCTCCTGCCTGGGTAGGGATCAATCGCTACCCGTCCGATGTCGAGGGCCTCGATACGGTCCGAATCTCCCAGCGCTATTGGGCATCGCTCCAGACTTCGCTCACCGACGCAAAGCGGTTGTTTCTGCTCTACCTCCACCACAGCACCGTGCGCTGCCAGAAGCCAATTGACCCTTTGCACCCGGACCAGCCTCTCCCCGAGGTCGATTTTGGCTCCACCGGCTGCCCGCGGGATACGGCCAACCTGCCCTCGTTTCTCAGCCGCAACGCTTACGATGCCCGGATCTGGCCGAGCAACAAGTACCAAGCGGTGTTGCCGTTGCTAGACCTTGGTCCCGCCAACGGCAGGTTCACGGTGCAATGGATCACCCCGTCGACCGGTACGGTGACTTTCTCCCAGACGATCGACTGGGACGGCCGCCGCAAGACCTGCAACGGTGGCAGTTGTGTGATCCAATCGCCCAAGTACGCGTACGACATCATCTTGCGGGTACAACAGCAGTGACGAGAGGCGCCATGAACAAGCTCGCACTTCTGCTGCCGTTCTGGCTCTGCGCCGGAGGCCTCGCCTCGGCCCAGCTACCGATCAGCCTTCCCCTCACTCCCCAGCAGGTGACCTGCGAAGAGCAGCAGGCCAGCCGGTTGATCCACCGGGTTTCCGTGGCCTACCTCGGCTCGAGCCTCTACCTCTGGCGCACATCCCCGCTGGGCGGAGCCTATCGCGGCTTGGTCGGCACCAATGACATGCGGTTCATCACGGTCCAAGGGGATCGATTCCGCCAAGAGCAGCAGCTCGCCTTTGATCTGATCCTG
>JBBRUC010000123.1:0-17953 GCA_038248205.1 Thermoanaerobaculia bacterium | reverse complement strand
GGCCTTTCAGGCCGCCTGGAATTGGTAACCCTTGACCCAGGGCATCGGCCTTCGGCCTCAGGCCTGGGCTGGGTTCTCCCGGCCCGTTGGGCCGGGCTTTGGATTGCCGGGTACGGGCTCCTCGCGGTTGATGCCGGCGCGCACTCCCGAGCCCGGTGGGATCCGAATTGAGAGGCCACCGACTTTGACGAGGCCTTGGGGCCAGAGGTGCTCCGCGGAACCTCATTTCGAGTACGCTCTCGGGATGAAAAGTCTCACCGCGAGATGCCGGAATTCGGTATCGAACGCGGTTCGCAGCCGGGGAGAATCGTACGCGCGGCAAGGCCGGGTTCGGTTCGTCGACACCCGGGACGGCCAACCGTTTCTCACCGCTTCGGTGCTAGGAGGCGGCGCGGAGCGCTACCAGGTCGAAATCGACTGGCGGCTCGCGACGACCGACGCGATTTTGGAAGTCGACTGCACCTGCCCGTATTCCGAGGCGGACGTTTGCAAGCACATCTGGGCGACGGTGGTCGAGATGGACCGCGTAGGTCCGGCACGCCGCGTACCGGGAACCCACGATCTCTTCTTGGAACTCGGCGACGCCGATTTCGCGCTCGACCGGCTCGAACCGATCCTCTCCCGGCTCGGCGAGCCATCGCTCTTCGACCCGGCTCCGAGCCCCTGGCGCCAAAAGCTGGCTCTCTTGACGACCGGCGGGACGTCCGCGGCGCAATCGCAGCAACCGGCGCCGCAGTCCGGCGCGCCTCGCCCCCTGATCTGGTTCGTCCCCAAGGAACCGCCGGCCTCCCCCGAGAACGGCAGCCTGCCGATCGACTTTCTCCAGCGACCGGTCTTGAAAAGCGGCCAGCTCGGCAAACGGCGGGCGTTCACGTTGCGGATGGGCTACCCGAACCCGGCGCCGGTCGAAGTCCGGTCGGCGCTGGAGATCCTCACCGCTCTTCCCGACATGGGGTGGCGCTCGATGGGGCGCTATTACGGCTCGCCCGTCACGTCGGCCACGATTCCCGCCTCCCTGGTTTCGGTGGTGGTGCCGGTGCTCTGCGCCACGGGCCACTTCGGCTGGTGGGACGAGGGGGCCGAGCCGACGCCGCTCACCTGGGACGACGGGCCGCCCTGGCGCTTCGCCCTCGCGTTGGAGGACGGCGAGACGATCCTCCGGCTGACCGGGCGCCTGGTGCGCGAGGGAGAGGAGATTCCCCTCACGGCCCCGCGCCGGTTGCTTCCGTCCGGCATCGTCCTCTTCGCCGATCGCGCCGCGCGCTTCGAGGCCTCGGCCGAGTCCCTGCCGTGGATCGACCTGCTCTCGCGCGACGAAATGGTCGAGATTCCCGAGCGCGACGCGTCGGCGGCGCTCGAAACTCTGTGGAGCGATTCCCGGTTGCCACCGCTCAATCTTCCCGAGCGCCTTCGCCCGCGGATCGAATCGCTCCCGGCCGTCCCGTGGTTGGAGATCTTCTTTCCCCGAGAGCTTCAGCGGGTCGGCGCGCGCTACGCCTTCGCCTATGGCGACCAGCGCGTGACGATCGACGATCCTCGCGTCATCCTTCCCGGCACGGATCCCGGACAGCGGCTGGCCCGCGACCGGGAGGAAGAGACCAAACGGCGCGAGCAACTGGCCGAGGCCGGCTGGCTGACCTCCGAAGGATTCGCCTGGATTCCGGTCAACCTGTTCCACGCGACCCTCGCCCCTCTCGTCGAGCAGGGTTGGCACATCGAGGTCGAAGGGCGCGCGGTGCGCACCTCCGGCCGCTTCGAGCTTCGCGTCTCCTCTGGCATCGACTGGTTCGATCTCGACGGCGCGCTCGACTTCGGCGGCGTGTCGGCCCAGCTGCCCGCCCTGTTGCGTTCGGTGCGCGAAGGACGCATGGAGGTCGATCTGCCCGACGGTTCGGTCGGCCTGCTGCCCCCCGACTGGCTCGCCCGATACGGCTCGATGGCGCGCCTGTCGTCCGGCCCGGGAACGGGCGAGACGCTGCGCTTCGGGGTGCATCAAGCGCTGTTGCTCGATGCCCTGCTCGCCGCGGAACCGGCGGTCGAGGTCGACGCGATCTTCGCCCGGGCGCGCGAGCGCCTCCGCTCGTTCGATCGACTCGTGCCGGCCGAAGCCCCGGCGGGGTTCGTCGGCTCGCTACGTCCCTATCAACAGATAGGCCTCGCCTGGCTCGCGCTGCTCGCCGACCTCGGCCTCGGCGGCTGCCTTGCCGACGACATGGGTTTGGGCAAAACGGTGCAGCTGCTCGCCCACTTGGAGGCGCGCAAAGCCCAGGGGCTTTCCGCCGGGCGCCTGTCGCTTCTGGTGGCGCCGAAGAGCGTGGTGCCTCACTGGGCCGACGAGGCCGCGCGCTTCACGCCGGGTTTGCGGATCGGCATTTTTCACGGCGCCGACCGCCACGATCTCACCGAGGATCTCGCGCGCTACGACGTCCTGGTGACGACCTACGCCACGCTGCGCCTGGACCTGCCGCGCCTGCGCGAGATGGAGTTCGATCTCGTCGTGCTCGACGAGGCGCAGGCGATCAAGAACCCTGCCTCGCAAACCGCGAAGGCCTGCCGCCTGATCCGCACGAAGCTCCGCTTGGCGCTTACCGGTACGCCGGTCGAAAACCACCTGGGGGAACTCTGGTCGCTGTTCGAGTTCCTGAACCCGGGCCTGCTCGGACACCTTCCCATCCTTTCCGACCACGCCGGACGCACCTCGCTCCCCCCCGCCGCGCTCGCCACCGTGGCCCGCTCGCTCTCGCCCCTGCTGCTCCGGCGGACGAAGGAACAGGTGCTCACCGATCTGCCGCCGAAAACCGAGCAGACGCTGTACTGCGAGCTGTCCACCAAGGAACGGAAGCGCTACGACCAGCTGCGCGACCACTATCGCCAGATCCTGCTCGGCAAGGCCGCGGCGCGCGGGCTGGGCGGCGCCAAGATCATCGTGCTCGAAGCGCTCCTCCGCTTGCGCCAGGCGGCCTGCCACCCGGCGTTGATCGATCCGAAAAAGATCAAGGAACCGAGCGCCAAACTCGAAACGCTGCTTGAACAGCTCGCCGAGGTCGAAGCCGGGGGACACAAGGCGATCGTCTTTTCCCAGTTCACCAAGTTTCTGGCGATCGTCAAGAACCGCCTCGACCGCCTCGGTGTCGCCTACGAGTACCTCGACGGAAAAACGGTCGATCGCAAGGCGACGGTCGAACGTTTCCAGACCGACCGCACCGTCAGCGTATTTCTAATCAGTCTCAAGGCCGGAGGTGTCGGCTTGAACCTCACGGCCGCCAGCTACGTCTTCCTACTCGACCCCTGGTGGAATCCCGCGGTCGAGGCCCAAGCCATCGACCGCGCCCACCGCATCGGCCAAACCCAAGCCGTCTTCGCCTACCGGCTGATCGCCCGCGACACCGTGGAAGAAAAGATCATCGAGCTACAAAAAGAAAAGCGAGCCCTCGCCGACGCAATCGTCAGCCAGGATTCCCGCTTGTTGAAACAGCTGACGGTTGAGGATTTGGAACGGTTGTTGAGTTGAGACCCGCCGCTACCCCACCCAAACCGTCTTGACGTTGACGAACTCCCGAATCCCCTGGACCGACAGCTCGCGGCCGAAGCCGCTTCTTTTGATCCCTCCGAAGGGAAGCCGGGGATCGCTCTTGACCATGCCGTTGAGGAAGACGGCGCCGGCTTCGATCTCTGTGATCAGGCGTTCTTGTTCGGCGGGGTCGGTGGACCAGGCGGAGGCGCCGAGGCCGAAGGTCGTGGCGTTGGCAAGTTCGATCGCTTGATCGATATTGTCCACCGCGAACAGCACGGCGACGGGACCGAAGGTTTCTTCGGCGTAGGCGGGGCAGCCTTTCGGCGGATCGGCGAGCACGGTGGGCGGATAGAAATTGCCTTTTCGATCGAGACGCTTGCCGCCCGTGAGGCAGCGGGTGCCGGCGGCGATCGAGCGCTGCACTTGATCGTCCAACTCGTCGAGAATCTTGCCCGTGGCGAGCGGGCCGATTTCGGTTTGCGGGTCCATCGGATCGCCGATTTGTAAAGCGGCCATCGCTTCGACGAAACCGCGTTCGAACTCGGCCGCGACGTCGCGGTGGACGATGAAACGCTTGGCCGCGATGCAGGATTGGCCGTTGTTGATCGTCCGGGCTTTGACCGCCGTGCTGATCGCGGCGGGAAGATCCGCGCTCGGCAGGACCAGAAACGGATCGCTGCCGCCCAGCTCCAGAACGGCTTTCTTGATCTGCGCCCCCGCCGCGCCGCCGACCGCGATTCCGGCGCCTTCGCTTCCCGTGAGCGTCACCGCGGCGATGCGCGGGTCGTCGATCAAGCCTTTGACCGCCTCCGAGCCGACCAGCAGGGTTTGGAACACGCCATCGGGCGCCCCGGCGCGGGCGAAGATCTCCTCGATCGCGAGCGCCGCCTGGGGCACGTTCGAGGCGTGCTTGAGCAGGCCGGTATTGCCCGCCATGACGGCCGGCGCGGCGAAACGAAAGACCTGCCAAAACGGAAAGTTCCACGGCATGACGGCGAGCACCACGCCGAGCGGATCGTAGCGGACGAAGCTACGCTTGGCGTCGGTTGCCACGGCCTCGTCGGCGAGAAAGCTGGGTGCCTGCTCGGCGTAGAACCGGCAGACCGACGCGCACTTTAGAACCTCGGCCACCGCGGCGCCGATCGGTTTGCCCATTTCGAGCGTGAGGATTTCGCCGAAGCGGCGCTTTTCGGATTCGAGGATCTCGGCGGCGCGAACCAGTACGGCACTGCGATCGGTAAAGGCGCTCCGGCGCCAGGTGCGAAACGCCGCGGCGGCTGATGCGACGCGGCGTTCGACCTCGGCGGCGGAGTGATCTTCGAAAGTAGCGACGGTCTCGCCTGTGGCGGGATTGATCGATGCAATCTGCATAAAGTTTCTTTCCTCCTTCTATGCGCTGGCGATCACCCGTTCGAGGAGCGCCATTCCTTCGTCGAGCTGATCGTCGGTGATCACGAAGGGCATGAGGGTGCGCACGATGTTGCCCGCGGTGCCGGCCGACAGCAAAAGCAGGCCGCGTTTGTAAGCGTTTTGGATCACCCGCTGGGTGAACTCTTTGTCCGGCTCTTTGGTTTCCCGATCCTTGACGAATTCGAGCGCCCGCATGGCGCCCAAGCCGCGGGCGTCGCCAATTCGCGAATAGCGCGAGGCGAGCTGGGCAAAGCGCGCTTCGACCTTGGCGCCCAAGCGGCGGGCGCGGTCGATCATTCCTTCGCTTTCGATCACGTCTAAGACCGCGAGCGCCGCGGCGCAGGCGACCGGGTTGCCCAGGTAGGTACCGCCGAGGCCGCCGACCTGCGAGCTGTCCATGATTTCGGAGCGGCCGGTGACCGCGCTGATCGGCAGTCCGCCCCCCAGCGACTTGGCCGTGATGACCAGGTCGGGCGCGAAATCGAACAGCTCGGAGTAGTGTTCGCAGGCAAACATCTTGCCCGTGCGGCCGAAGCCGGTCTGGATCTCGTCATCGACGAACAGAATGCCGTTGCCGCGGCACACCTTGTAGAGCGCCTCGACGAACGCGGGCGGCGCCGGGATGAAGCCCCCTTCGCCGGTCACCAGCTCCATCACCACGCAGGCGATCTGCTCGGGCGCCACGTAGGCGGCGAAGAACCCGCGGATCTCCCGCTCGTACGCCGCGGCGGTACAGGGCGCCTCGCGGCGGTATTCGTACGGGAACGGCATCCGGTAGATCTCCGGGGCATAGGGGCCGAAGCCGAGCTTGTAGGGCTTGACCTTGCTGGTCATCGATAGGCCCAACAGGGTCCGGCCGTGGAAGCCGTGCTCGAACACCAGAACGCCCTGCCGGCCGGTCGCGTGGCGGGCGATCTTCACCGCGTTCTCCACCGCCTCGGCGCCTGAATTGGCGAGCATCGTCTTCTTCTCGAACGCCCCCGGCACCACCGCGTTGAGCCGCTCGGCGAGCAGCAGGTAGGGCTCGTAACCGACCACGGTGAAGCAGGTGTGGGTAAGTTTGCCCACCTGCTCGCGCACCGCCTCGACCACAGCCGGGTGGGCATGACCGAAATTGAGCGTACCGATGCCGCCCGCAAAGTCGATTAGGACGTTGCCGTCCACATCGTGAAGGAGCGCACCCTGCGCCCGGTCGATGAAGATCGGCGCCGTATGAGCCAGGCCGCGCGGCGTCGCCTTCTCACGGCGAGCCCAGAGGGCACGCGAGCGCGGGCCGGGGATTTCGGTGACGAGAACGATGGAAGAGGTCGACGAGGCGACCGCGGTTTCGGTCATGGCGTACGCTCCGGAATCAGCCGGGAAGGCAGAGTAGATTTCAACCTGATTCGTAGAAGCGGGCGCGCAAAGCACCCGCCCAGCTCACGAGGAAGCTTACCGCAACGACCGGAACGGGCGCGCCGGAGGTCAGATTGCGCTGCGGGCTCACCGGGCGTCAGCCGGCCCAATGGCGACGACCAAGCTGCGCACTCGTGCTGAAACGATGCCCTCTTGGATCGCTGAGGCCATTGGGGCGCCATCAGCTGAAATTTTACCCGTATGCATAGGTGACGGGGGCAACTTCCACGAAAAGCAATGACCTGAACCGGCGTTGGAATTCGCGTTTAGTACTAGCTCTTCACATTGGAACGCGAAGGAACGATCATGGCCAGGCACGAAGTCCGACCGGTCGACTTGGAAATGCGCGTCAAAACCCTGTGCGATCAGGGCCGCACACGACTCTATTATACCCTCCATTCCCCCACGGGGGTGGTTGCGTTTGCGCACAAAGAGATGGTCGGCCCCGAATTCCCCGGAAGCTCAGAGGAACTACAGGCGCGCCTCTTCAAGAAGATTGAGCGTCTCGGGAAACTGGAGGACTTTGACGGAACGCCCCTTACAAAATCCGAGCGAGACCGTAAGCTTGAGAGCCTCGGACAAGATCTTTGGCGGGATCTCCTCCCTTCCGACTTTAGGTTAGCCTATCGAGAGATCCGTAACGCCGTTCGCACCTGGACTATTATTTCGGACGAACCATGGATTCCTTGGGAACTCGTCAAGCCCTACGACTCCAGCGATCCCGACCGAATCCTAGATGATGAGTTTGTCACCCTGCAATTCGAGCTAACCCGATGGCTTGCAGGTGACAAGACTCCTGCATTTCATATTTCGATAGAGCACTTTGCGGCAATTGAAGCTTCGACCAATCTTCCTCTCAGTTTCGCCGAAAGAGAAACTCTGACAGAGATCTTCACTGCTAATCTCGACATGAAAGACGTCACTCCAACTGGCCGCTCCGCAGCAGAGATGCTGGAGTTCCTTCGCACCGAAGCCGCCGATCTAATACATTTTATTGGACATGGGATTCAAATCGCAAATCTGCCTGAGGAGTCAGGAATCGAGTTTCAGGATGGGAGCATCTTGCGCGTAGGCGATTTCAGCGGAGCGATTGCGACTCGAATTTCCAGGCTGCGCCCCTTCATTTTCCTCAATGCTTGCTCGGCCGGACGTCAGGGCCGCGCGTTGACTCGGCTCGGAGGTTGGGCGACACGGCTTGTGGGCATCTGCGGCTGCGGCGCCTTCGTCGCTCCTATGTGGCCAGTGCGAGATAGCACTGCAGCCACGTTCTCCCAAAGCTTCTACCGAAGTCTCCAGGAGGGCGCCACCCTCGGAGAGGCGGCCCTATTTGCGCGCAGGCACGCCTTTCGAATGAGTGGAAACGACCCCTCCGCTCTCGCCTATGCAATCTATGGACACCCCAATGCCCAAGTTCAGTTTGGCGCCCGCGTTACTCATGGGGAGGCCGAATCCCTAGAAAAGCCCTCCAACATCTCGAACGGATCTGGCGCCATCGTCTCTCAGCACCGAGGAGGGCGAAAGAGAACGGCGTTGCCGCGAGCATCGGCTCACTGGATTGCGGTCGCATCTCTCGCTCTTGCCACTCTCCTTGGTGCCTTGGAACTCGGACGCCGATCGGTTTCCGAGGGCTCGCCGGACATCAAGGCGGAGGAGATTCGCCAGACCTCGGACCTTTCGGTGCCGAGCGAGAAGCCAACAGAAAATCCAAAACCTGCGAAAGCAACTGCTCTTCCGCCACCGGCAACGTCGAAGACCCCGACCTCAACTCCTAACGCTCCGGCCATTGGCGAATTTAATCGGTTCGAGCTAAAGGCAGCCCAAGGGGTTCCGAAATCCCTGACCCGCAGCCTGAGCAAGGCTGCGGTTTCTCTGGCCAAGGCGGGTCTTTCTGGCTGGACGATCCACATCAGCGTCGAATCGCCCGAGATTGTTCCACACGAGCAGGATGGACTTCCATGGGTTCTCTGTCGTCTCGTTGCCACTGGCAAGGCGGACCGCCACGGTCTCATTCTGGACCTCGGAACTGTTATTGCTGTCAATTCGCAAGTCGATAGCTCGACCGCTTGCGAGGCCTGCGCGGGCACTTTGGCCCAATCGATCGTCAAGCGGTTCTAAAACTCTCTCCCTGAAAGGGCACCATGAAGAAAAAAACCGTGACAATCCATCGCCTGGCGACCGTGGCCGCACTCTCATGGATTTTCGCCTTGGGTGCCTTGGCCCAGACAAGCACTCTACCGGCCGTACCGACCACGCCAGAGGCCTCAACTCTTGCTGAGGGCAGCTCGAATCCGGACCGGGTTGAGGCCAATTACTCCGTCACCGGAACCTTCACGGCGCAAAGGAGGCCGCGTGTCACGGTCCTAAACTTCGACGACAACAATACCGAAGCGCAAAATGCTCGCTACGGCGCCGCAGTCGAGGCAATGTTGGTGACGTTCCTCCGACGCAAGAGTCAGTTTGTGGTCGTCGAACGTCAGAAACTCGGTGGACTGCTCGAAGAGCGTCAGCGGATCGGAAAAGGAATGGTTCAGGTCGATTCTGACAATACTGCGGCGCAGGAACTGCTTGAAAAACTTGACGCCTACATCTTGGGTAGTATTACTCTGCTTGACGTACCTACAGAGGTGAGGACCGCCGAAACGCAGAGGCCCAACAATGATGGCAAAGACTCCCAACCCGCAACAGAACCTAACCCACAACGGCAGCGACAGAGGATCAGCGGCCCCCGGATCGAGGTTGACGCAAAACTCCTTGCACGATTCGACGGGAGAATCATAGCAGCGGCACAACGGAGCGGACCCGTTGTATGTCTTCGATCGATCGTCGAGCGGCTAGGAATCGCACTCGAACAGGAATTTTTGCGACCTTATTATGGAAAGCTGAAGGTCAGAATCGATGAACCAGAATCGGTTCGGGTCTTCCTTACTCCGATCCTGCTCGACGATGCGCTTGACGAAGAGAAGCCTCCCGTCGAACGAAGCTCCACGGTTGGAATCGGCGCGGAACAGGATCTCGTCGAACCGTGGATCACCGAACCTACAGCCTATACGATAGAAAACCTGCTAAGCGGCTGGTATTCATTGCGCCTTGAACGCCCGGGCTACGAATCGCTTCCCGTAGGTGCAACGAGCTGGGAGGCACACCAGCTGAATGGACGGACGGAGGTTTTCGAACGCCGCGAAGGCCTTCCCCTCAACCTCGTTGATACGACTAAATCCGATTTCGTTGTCCAAGTGGGTCCTCTCGGAGTTGACGTTCTAGATAGCAAGGAACGAAGTTTCACCTTTCGCAAGAAAGGCGGATCGGTTAAAGTCGGTATTCGCCGTCAGTACCTGGATGATGACTTTTCTCGAGTCCCTGAGCGGGTCATCCTTGCAGGCAAACAAGGCCTTAGCATCAATCAGACGAAGGGTCCGGAAGAGTACTCGGATGACCTGGAATGCGATCTTTTCAACGAAAGCCCAGTTGTTCTCCAAGGGTACGGCAAGACTTTCGTTGCTCCGGGACAGAGTTTTGATTTCGACGCCTTCAAGGGTGGCCAACTTGTCATCGAGGACTATAAAGGGGAAATGATTCCTGAGGGGCAATATCACTTGACCGCATGGGAACCCCGCTACGAGTCATTCGATAGCGATATTGCAATCCGAGACCAAGATCTAGAGAAGACAATAAAGACGTCGCTACCTCGAATGATCGAATCACTGGAAATTCGGACCACTGGCAGCAAGTCCACGACCAAAGCGCTTCTTGAAGGCCGCGAGACCAAGGCTCGAATCGAAGTCCCCTTGGAGTTCGAAGGCCGCAGTGTTCAGCCAGCTCTTCCCGTCGACATATACAAAGTTACGACAAGCGTTGCGGGCCTTTCCAGTTGGACTAATCAGGTCGATTTATTGCCAATTGCTCCTTTTCCACCGAAGGTAGATCCGAAGAGCGACTCAGTTCCGCTCATGCTCTTGGATTCCACGGTCGATGGTGAGGTCGGCAAAACGTATTCTCTCCTCATAAAGACACGTCTCAGTGTTGCGGGACGCTTGGGAGTCTTGAGCCAACCACCAAATCCACAAGCTGCTGATCTCTTCGTTGATCGCCAAGCATTGACCCTTCTCAACCGCCTCCTCTACGGACATGACGACCGCCCTCAACCGTCCGAAAGCAAGAAGGCGCAAGAAAAAGCAGCCAACACGAGCAGGGGCAATCGAGTTCTCCTTAAAGGCATTAACAGCGCACCCCCAACTCCGGCTGTCGATGCGACCGAGGTTCTGGCAGGCAATTTTGTCAACGAACTAGTAGCTTCGCAGGAGAACAGGGAGGCGACAAGCGACCCTGAAGCTGTCAGGCGGCAACTGGTTGAAAGTCTTAAAGTTCTGGACCTACTCGTACTGGATAATCGCGACATGGTTGCGCTCCGGAAGTCGCCGGAAGACGCGGCTATTGTTGAACGATTCGTTCGCAACGGAGGTTCTATCTTCGCCTTCGTCTCCGATACTGGCGACTATTCCAGGATAGTCGGAGCACCTCTAGCTATTAAGAATGCAGGCAAACCGACAGATCGATTCGATCTTGCCCCGGGAGCGTTTCCCCGCCTTCTGCCGGCTTTCAAGAAGAGGATCAAGGTGAAGTCGAAGCGCCCACTACCGGAGCTATTCAAACCCTTAACATTGGATGGTTGGCGTGTGATCGCATTCACCAAGAACAACCAGAAAGAACCCAGAATCATCGAAAGAGGCGAGCGGGGCCAGGGTGGATACGTCGCCATCTGGCTCGATGAACCCTCCTCCTTTCAAGGGCGCAAAGGCGGCACCGAGCCTTTGATTGAAAAGACACGCGCCAACATCGAGGAGCGCGTAATTAAATGGTCACGCTTCCTCATGTATCAACGCTATGACGATACGGGTCAACTGAAGCGCCAAGCGGAGCAGGCACTTCTAAATTGAATCGGCCGCTCCCGCCCCGAGGCTACAGCCCGGGATGCGACCCGCGCTGAGCGGATCGGAACAGCGACCGCGGATTTCGGGTCTTTCTCCGAAGGCGTAGGTGAACATGAAGGAGCCGCTTTCGTGCGGTGCGTGGCAGCTGGCGCAGGCTTCGACCCGGCCGGCGAGGTCGGCGATCTGGGGGCTGGTCGGCCCGGCGGGGCGGCCCTTCAGGTAGTACCAGTCGCCGCCTTCGGGGTAGAAGCCGGGCTCCATCTTGACCATGATCGTCAGCTCGATCGGCGCCTGGTACGCCGGGCCTTCGGCTCCCGCCGGGGCGCACCGCTCTTCGAGTCCGGTGCCGCCGGGTTTGGCGATTGCGCAGGCGAGATTTTCCTTGACCACCATGCTCCCTTCCGGGAAGCGCCTCTCGCTGGCGCCTGAAAGCGCCTTGTCGTTGGCGAAGATGCGGATGAAGTTGCCGTGCGGGTTTTGCCCCGGTTGGGCCGGACCCTTCCGGCCGTCCGGCTGCAACAGCTCGGGGGTGAAATCGTTCCAGACATCCGCCGGCCAAGTGCCCCATTTTTCGTATCCGGCGATCCGCTCGAAGATCTCTTCCGGGGTCGGCCGCAGATCGGGCGGGACATTCCCCTGCGGCACGTGATGATCGATCGCCTGTTGGAGCGTCGGGTCGAAACCCGCGGGCTTTCTCGCGCGGCGTAGGAACCAGCTGAAGTCCGCCGTGTTCGTGGGGTTCGCGGTACGGGCAAAGGCGTGGCAACCGATGCAGCTACTGTAGGTCTGGTTGAACGTCTCCATCGTCGTGTTGCCGAGCAGACGCTCGCCGGCCGGATCAAACGTCGTGAGGCTCTGGGGGTGCTGGACGCCCACCAGTTGGTAGTGGCTCCAGACGGACTCGCCCAGCCGGGCGCCATCGCCACGTTGACCGCCTCGACCGGCGCCGGGATCGGCACCTGTCGCACCACTTGGGTCTTGGTCTCCGCCGGGCAGTATTGGAAGTTGTCGCGGCAGACGGGAACGCAGTCGAAACAACGATCGCCCGGCTTCAGGACCTCACCGGTTGGCGGGGCGACGCAATCGGCCGGGCAGGCCGGATCGAAGAAGGAGGCCGTTCTTGGCGCCTGAAGTTCCTCCAGGTCCGAGATAGACTCTCGCATCGAGCGTTTCCCGGCGTAGGAGGTCCCTGCTGGAATGAATGTCGCAGAATTCGTGGACAAGTGGTCCCGCTCTACCCTCGGGGAGCGTTCGGCCGCCCAACAGCACTTCCTCGACCTGTGCGAGCTACTCGACCATCCGAAGCCCGCGGCGGCGGACCCGACGGGAGAAGAGTTTACCTTCGAGAAAGGTGCCGCGAAGCACGGTGGCGGCGATGGCTGGGCGGACGTCTGGAAGCGGGGTTTTTTCGGGTGGGAGTACAAAAGGAAGCATAAAGACCTCACCGCGGCCTACGACCAGCTCCTCTTGTACCGGGAGGCGATCGAGAATCCGCCGCTGCTGGTGGTCTGCGACATGGAGCGGATCGTCGTCCATACCAACTTCACCAATGCCACCCACAGCACGTACGAAATCCCGCTCGCCGAGCTCGGTGAGCCGCGCAACCTGGAAATTCTACGCTCGGTGTTCTTTGCACCCGAAAGCCTCCGGTCCGGTGCGACCAGCAAAGCGATTACGGAGGCGGCCGCGAGCCGGGTGGCAACGATCGCCCTCGCCTTGCGAGGACGAGGACTCCCACCCTCCGAAGTCGCGCGATTCCTCGACCGCGTCGTCTTTGCTCTGTTCGCCGAGGACATTGGCCTCTTGGCTCCGGGTCTGTTCAGCCGCTTGCTTGGCCACTGCCGCAAGGAACCGGCGCTCTTCCCTCAGCTCGCGGGCGATTTGTTCGCAAAGATGACGAGCGGCGGCTTCTTCGGCGCCGAGCCCATCCGCCGATTCAACGGCAACCTGTTCGCGAACGGGCCGGTGCTCGCCCTTCAACGCGACGAGATCGACCATCTCGTCGCTGCCGCGAAACTGGATTGGAGCGCGGTTGACCCCTCGATTCTCGGGACACTGTTCGAGCGCGGAATGGATCCGGACAAACGCTCGCAACTCGGCGCCCATTACACGAGCCGCGAGGACATTGAAACGCTGATCGATCCGGTGGTGATGCAGCCACTGCGCCGCGAATGGGCAGAGGCGCAACGAATTGCGCAGAACTTGCTCGCGACGGGCAAGAGAGAACCGAAACCGAGCGACTCCCCAAGAGCACTCGAAGGAAGCGCGCTCAAGAAGGCTCGTTCCGAAGCGCTCGCCGTGCTCCGTGCATTCCACGAGCGGTTGTGTGAAGTGAAAGTGCTTGATCCCGCCTGCGGTTCAGGGAACTTCCTTTACGTCACGCTCCAGAAGCTCAAGGACCTCGAGAAGGAGGTTCTGGTGTACCTGATGGATCTGGGTTTCCCGGGCCTGTTTCCACGCGTCGGGCCGCTCCAGCTCTACGGCATCGAGGTGAATCCGTACGCCTTCGAGCTGGCGCAGATGAGCGTCTGGATCGGCTATCTCCAATGGACGAAAAACAACGGCTTCGGAGAACCGGACGATCCGGTCTTGAAGCCGATGGACACGTTCCAGAACATGGACGCGATCCTGGACCTGAGCGACCCCGAAAACCCCAAGGAACCGGAGTGGCCGGCGGTGGACTTCATCGTTGGGAATCCGCCGTTTCTGGGCTATAGCCGACTACGCTCAGGACTTGGCAGCGCCTATACGGAGCAATTATTCGCCTTTTACAAGGACCGAATCCCGAACCAGAGCGATCTGTGTTGCTACTGGTTCGAGAAGGCGCGCGCCCTGGTGGAGCGCGGCGCATGCCGCCGAGCTGGACTTCTGGCGACACAGGCGATCCGTGGAGGAAAAAATCGCGAGACTCTGAAACGGATCCAAGAGACCGGGGATATCTATTTCGCAGTTTCGGACCGCAATTGGTTTCTCGACGGCGCAAGCGTGCATATCTCGATGGTTGGATTCGATGCAGGTCAAGAGAATGATAAGCGCTTGGATGGTCAGAGGGTAGAACGGATTCATGCGAACCTGACTGCCGGGACCAACTTCTCGACGGCCCGGAAGCTCCAGGCCAACAAGGGAATTGGTTTTATCGGCGGCTTCAAGTTCGGATCTTTCGAGCTTCCCGAGACAGAGGCATTGGCGCTGCTTGAATTGCCAAACCTGAACGGCCGTCCGAATTCCGACGTGTTACGCCCTTGGGCGAACGGCCTCGATGTTTTACGGCGATGCCAGGGCAACTGGATCGTCGACTTTGGCGTCGCCTGCGATCTCGAGCAGGCCGTGCGGTATGAGGGTCCATTCCTTCGAGTTCAGGACCACGTGAAACCAGAGCGCGACGAGATGCGCAGAGAAGCTCGTCGCCTTAAATGGTGGCTGCATGGCGAGAGTGCCCACCAGTTGCGTCGAAGCACAGCCGACCTCGCTCGCGTTTTGGTCACCCCGCGAGTAGCGAAGCATCGAGTTTTTGTTTGGCTTGACACGCTCACATTACCCGACGGCGATTTGGTCATCTTCGCTCGCAAGGATGACCATTTTCTAGGCTTGCTTCAGTCGCGCCTTCATCAGAGCTGGACGCTCGGCCAAGGCACCCAGGTTCGGGAGCGCGAGTCGGGATTCCGCTATACGCCAACTACCTGCTTCCAGACCTTCCCGTTTCCCCGCCCGACACCGGAGCAGGAATCCGCGATCGCGGCGGCGGCGAAGGAGCTGGACGAGCTGCGTTCACGCTGGTTGAATCCACCTGAGTGGACGAAGACCGAGGTCCTCGAGTTTCCCGGTTCGAAGAACGGCCCCTGGGCTCGCTACCTCCACGACGCAGACTCCCGCGGCATCGGCACAGTTCGCTGGCCCCGGATTGTAGCCAAGGACGAGGAACATGCCGAGAAGATCAAGGTGCGGACCTTGACCAACCTCTACAACCAGCGTCCTGCCTGGCTCGACTTGGCACACAAAAGACTGGACGCGGCCGTCTTCGCCGCTTATGGCTGGCCGCCGGATCTCGGCACGGAGGAGATCCTGGAACGGCTCCTGGCGCTCAATTTGGAGCGCGCGCGGGAAGAAGGACAGCCGTTGACCCGGTTGGCTAAAGAAAAGTGAGGCTCCAATTGACGAGGCCCAAGCCCCTCCTCGCCCTTTGGTTGCTCGCATTGGCAACAGGCCCCAGCTTCGGTCAGGCCGCGGAGTCGCCATCCGCCGGCACCCGCGAGCTTCCCCCCGCCGTCCGGACCGTCGTCGATTCGGCAAAGGCCCAAATACATGTCACGACCGAATACGATCCGTCGTATGTCCGCCTTTCCTACCCCGGAGGCGACGTTCCGCCGGAGACCGGGGTGTGCGCCGACGTGATCATTCGCGCTTTCCGCAAGGCCGGGGTGGATCTGCAAAAAGAAATCCACGAGGACATGGCCCGGAAATTCACCGCCTATCCCCAGCGGTGGGGGCTGAAGCGCCCCGATACGAACATCGACCATCGGCGGGTGCCGAATCTGATGACGTTCTTCCGGCGCGCGGGCAAAGAACTGCCGATTACCGCGCAGGCCGGCGACTACCTGCCGGGCGACGTCGTGGCGTGGGATCTGGGCGGGGGCGTAACCCACATCGGAATCGTCAGCGAGGACCGATCAGGTGGCGGACGGCGCTGGATGGTCCACAACATCGGCCGCGGCGCGCGGCTGGAGGACGTTATGTTCTCCTGGAAGGTGATCGGGCACTACCGGTATTTTCGCTAGCCCCATTCCTAGCCTCCCGCCCGCGCCTTCGCCAGGTCTTCCCGTACCGTCTTCGTGGTGATGTGCTCGGAGCCGAGCACACGCTCGGCCCGGGCGAGGGCGTCGGTCAAGACCTTGCGCGCTTCGGGGAGCTTGCCCGCTCCGAGCAAACTCAATCCATATTCCGCCTGCGTTTCGAGTGTTGCCGGATCGTCAGAACCGAGCATTCGGCGGCGAATTTCGAAGGACCGCCGGTATTCCTCCTGCGACGATTCGGCGAGCCCCAACCCGTAATAGGTCTTGCCCAGGGTAGAGTGGAGAGCGGCTTCGACCTCGGGCCGATCGTGAAATTTCTCGGGCAGATCGGCCGCCGCACGATCAAGCACGTCGGAGACCTTGACGTCGCGCCCGCTTTCGAGCGGCGACGCCGAAGCCAGCATGTCGGTCAGAAACTGATTGATCGCGGCCGCCTTCGCCGCTTCGCTCGCGGCGCGCGCTTGGGCCCGACGGGAATCGACCAGCGAGATCGAGGTGGAGATCGCCCCGGCGAGGAGCGACAGCGCGATCAAGGCCGAGGCCGCCACGATCAACCGGTTGCGGCGAACGAATTTCTTCATCCGCACCGCGAGTTTCGGCGGGCTGGCGAGCACCGGTCGATGGTCGAGAAAGCGTTCGAGGTCGGCGCGCAGCTCGGCGACCGAGGGGTAGCGGTCGGCCGGACGCTTTTCGAGCGCCCGACGGACGATCCATTCGAGGTCGCCCGAAAGCTCGCGCGCCAAGGTGGGCGCATCCGTCCTGCGCAAGGAGGCGATCTCGCCGACCATTTCCGCTTCCTGGAAGCGCCGGACCAGCGACTCGGGCTCGGAGTTCAAGATCCGATCGACCAGGGCGGTGGCGCTCCTCCCGGTAAACGGCGCCTCCCCGGTGAGCAACAGATAGAGCAGCATACCCAGGCTGTAAACGTCGGTACGGGTATCGACCGTGGGCGCCGATTCCGGATCGAGCTGCTCGGGGCTCGCGAAGGCGAGGGTACCGACTTGCAGCCCCCACTGCGTCAGGCCTTCCTCGGCCGCGAGGTCCCCCTCGATCGCCTTGGCGACTCCGAAATCGATCACCTTCGGTACCGGCCGGCGGGGCGAACCTCCGTCTTCCCTGGTCTCGGCGACCAGGACGTTCGACGGTTTGAGATCACGATGGAGGATGCCCTTCTGGTGCGCGTGTTCGATCGCCCGGCACACGTCCAGGAGCAGCTCGATCCGGGCGCGCACGGTGAGCCTGGCCCGATCCGCGTGCGCGGTGATCGACAGACCCTCGACCCGCTCCATCACGAAATAGGGATCGCCCTCCGGGGTGACTCCCGCGTCGTAGAGCCGGGCGATGTTCGGGTGTTCGAGGAGGGCCAGCATCTGCCGCTCCAGCTCGAAGCGGGCAACGATCCGACCGGATGCGCGCCGGCCTGCGCGAATCACCTTCAAGGCCACCGAGCGGCGCATCGGCTCCACCTGCTCGGCCGCGTAGACCTGCCCCATGCCCCCCTGACCCAGCAGATCACCCAGCCGGTAGCGATCGATCTGTAGCGGATCGTCCTCTCTTCGTCGCTTGGCGGAAGGCGTCTCGGCCAGGGTGGCGTCTAAAGGTTGGGTCATCTCGGGCTCGCCCAAGATACTACGGCCGAATGGCCGCAATGGATGAGATCGGGTGACCTACCGACCGCCGATGACGTTCTTCAGGCTGGCGGGGAACGCGACACCCGGAGCGGACGGCACTGGATGGTCCACAACATCGGACGGGGCGCCCAGGTGATCGGGCACTAGCCCGGAAAATGCATGAAGCGTCGCTGAACCTATAGACACGGAAGGCCCCGAGAACGGAGAATCTCTTTTGCGAGAAGGGAATTCTGACGTTCGAACGGAGCCTTGCCGATGAGCGATTCTGCCACACAGTGTGTTTTC
>JBBRUC010000122.1:0-17981 GCA_038248205.1 Thermoanaerobaculia bacterium | reverse complement strand
TCGGTGGCCATGCGGTTGCCGAAGGTGATCGTGCCGGTCTTGTCCAGAAGCAGGGTGTCGACATCGCCGGCGGCCTCCACGGCCCGACCGGAGGTGGCCAGGACGTTGACCTTCAAGAGGCGATCCATGCCGGCGATCCCGACGGCGGAGAGCAGGCCGCCGATGGTGGTCGGGATCAGGCAGACCAGCAGCGCCACGAGCACCGTCACGGAGGGGGGAGAGGCAGGGGCGAAGCCGCCCGCCGCGGCCGCCGCGTCGACGCTGTACCGGGCGTAGGGGAGCAGCGTAACGACAGCGAGCAGGAAGACGACGGTGAGTCCCGAGAGCAGAATGTTGAGCGCGATCTCGTTCGGCGTCTTCTGCCGCTCGGCGCCTTCGACCAGGGCGATCATCCGGTCGAGGAACGTCTCGCCCGGGCTCGACGTGATGCGCACCTTGATCCAATCGGAGAGGACGCGCGTGCCGCCGGTGACCGCGGAGCGGTCGCCGCCCGATTCGCGGATCACCGGCGCGCTTTCGCCCGTGATCGCCGCTTCGTCGACCGAGGCGACGCCTTCGACCACTTCGCCGTCGCCGGGAATGATCTCGCCCGCGCGGACCAGCACCACATCCTGTTTCTTGAGGTTGGGACCGGGCACCGGCTCGGTCTTCACGCCTTCGACCCCTACTCCGGATTCGCTGACGATGCGCTGCGCGATCGTCTCGGTCTTCGCCCGCCGGAGGGTGTCCGCCTGCGCCTTGCCGCGCCCTTCCGCCATCGCCTCGGCGAAGTTGGCGAACAGGACGGTGAACCAGAGCCAGAGCGTCACCTGCACGGTGAACAAAAGGTTTCCGGACTGGCCGGTGAATACATCGCGGAGCACGAGCAGGGTGGTGAGCACGCTGCCCACCTCGACTACGAACATGACCGGATTTTTGGCCATCGCACGAGGATGGAGTTTCAGAAACGATTCGACGATCGCCCGCTTCACGATCGGGGGATCGAACAGGGCACGCTTTTTCGCTTGGGACATATCGATCTCGGGCGCTCTTCGTTTAGAAGAGGGTCCCGGCCTCCATCAGGTAATGCTCGACGACCGGGCCGAGCGACAGAACGGGCAGGAAGGTGAGCGCGCCGACGATCAGGATCACGCCAAGGAGCAGGCCTACGAACAGCGGCGTATGCACCGGGAACGTCCCCGCCGAGGGCGGCACGATCTTCTTGGCCGCGAGATTGCCCGCGATCGCCATCATCGGCACGATCATCAGGAAGCGGCCGATCAACGTCGCGAGGCCGAGAGAAGCGTTGTACCAGGGGGTGTTCACGGTTATGCCCGCAAACGCCGAGCCGTTGTTGCCGGTGGTCGAGCTCCACGCGTAGACGATCTCGGAAAGCCCGTGCGGTCCGCCGTTGTTGAGCGTCGCGGTGCCATAGGGGACGACGCTCGACCAGGCGGCTCCCCCTAAGATCGAGAACGCGAAGACGAGCACGTAGAGCATCGCCATCTTCACGTCTTTGGCTTCGATCTTCTTGCCCAGATACTCAGGCGTTCGGCCGACCATCAGGCCGGCGATGAATACCGTGAGCACGACCATCACCAGCATGCCGTAGAGCCCGGCGCCGACGCCGCCGACGATGATCTCGCCGAGCATGATGTTGAGCAGCAGGATCATCCCGCCGAGGGGGGTATAGGAGTCGTGCATCGAGTTGACCGCACCGCACGAGGCGTCGGTGGTGGCGGTGGCGAACAGGGCGGAGTTGAAGATCCCGAAGCGGACCTCTTTGCCTTCCATGTTGCCGCCGGCCTGCGCCGTCGTACCGGATACGATCTGCGCCTGGTCCACGCCGTGCCGCTCGAAGATCGGATTGCCGCGAGATTCCGCCGACCAGACGCCGAGAACGCCGATCAGGAACAACGCCATCATCGCGGCGAGCACCGCCCAGCCGTGGCGCGGGTTGCCGGTCATCTGGCCGAGCGTGTAGGTGAGCCCGGCGCCGATCGCGAAGATCGAAAGCATCGCGAGGAAGTTGGAGAGCGGCGTCGGATTCTCGAACGGGTTAGAGGAGTTGGCGTTCATGAAGCCGCCGCCGTTCGTGCCCAATTGCTTGATGATCTCCTGCGAGGCGACCGGACCCTGCGCCAGGATCTGTGTTTCCCGGGTCTCGTTGCTGACCTTGCCGTCCGCGGCGATCGTCTCGATCTGCTGGGGAGTGACAAGCCTCGCCTCGGTGTAGGGCGAGAAGTTCTGAACCACGCCTTGCGAGACCAGGATCAGCGCGCCGACGGTGCAAAGCGGCAGCAGCAGGTGAATGCAGGCGCGGGTCAAGTCGACCCAGAAGTTGCCGATCGTCTTCGCTTCGCGGCGGGCGATGCCGCGGATGAAAGCAATGGCCAGAGCGATGCCGGTGCCGGCCGAGACGAAATTGTGGAACGCGAGCCCCGCCATTTGGGTGAGGTAGCTCATCGTCGACTCGCCCGAGTACCCCTGCCAGTTGGTGTTGGTGGTGAAGCTCGCGGCGGTGTTCCAGGCGAGCGCGGGAGGCACGCCGGGGAATCCCTGCGGATTCAACGGCAGGACGCCCTGGAGCCGTTCGAACGCGTAGAGCGCGAGCATGCCGACGGCGCTGAAGATGAGCATCGCGGCGGTGTAGGCCGTCCAATGCTGCTCCTGCTGCGGGTCGACGCGGCAGAGCCGGTAGATCGCGCGCTCGACCGGACCGAGCAGGCGCGTGGTCCAGACCCGCTCGCCGGAAAAGAGCTTGGCCATATAGGCGCCGAGCGGCTTGGTCACCGCGAGCAGCGCAAGAAGGAACAGGGCGAGCTGAAGCCAGCCGTTGGCGGTCATGGGCTAGAACCTCTCCGGTCGAAGCAGCGCGTAGGTGAGATAGACCAGTAGGCCGAGCGCGATCAGGGCGCCGAGCCAGAGCTCAAGGGTCATTTCGTCTTCCTTTCTTAGAGTCGCTCGGTGCCGCGGACGTAGGCAAGGCAGAGGGCGAAGAAGCCGAGGGTCACGACGACGAAGATCAGGTCGAGCATGGGGAATCCTTTCAAGCCGGCGAGGGAGCCACCGGCAGGCTGAACCAGAACGTGGTGCCGGCGCCTACTTTCGATTGAACGTGGATCTCGCCGCCGTGGGCGTGGACGATCTCCTTGGCGATCGACAGGCCGAGCCCCGCGCCGCCCAGGTCTTCCGTCCCGGGAACCTGGCAGAAGCGGTCGAAGATCCGGTCCAGTTGATCGGTCGGAATCCCCGCTCCGGTGTCGGCGACGGAGAAGCGGACGTATTTTTTGTGCTGGTCCGCGCACACGGTGACCGAGCCGCCGGCCGGCGTGTGGTGGAGCGCATTCGACAGCAGGTTCGAGAGCACCAACCGCGCGCGCGCCGGGTCGGCGAGCACCTTGCCCGCCTCCGGGTCGATTTCGACCTTCAGCTCGATGCCGGCGTCCTCGAATTCCGGCCGAAACTCGTTCGTCCGAGCCTCGACGAAATCGCGCGGCGCCACCGGCTCGAGGCGCAGCAGTTGACGATCGGACTGGAGACGGGACAGCTCGAGCAGGCTTTCGACGATCTCGCGCAGGCGCTCCGCGTCGTCGCGGGCGACGACCAGCAGCTCCGTCTGGTCTTTGTTGAGCTCGCCGAGCTTCTCGCCGAGCAGCACGTGAACGGCCATCTGGAGCGAGGTGAGCGGCGTCCGCAGCTCGTGCGAGACGGTCGACAGCAGGCCGCTCTTCATCTCGTCGACCCGCCTCAAGTCGGTGACGTCGGCAAGGATCAGCGTGGTCCCCTGGAGCTGCCCTTCCGCGTCGCGAATGGCCACTGCGTGGGGCATGTAGAAATGCTCCTTGCCGTCCTTCCAGACCTGGATCGCCGCTTCCAAGCCCCGATCGGGCGGCGCCCCCAAACGGGCCGCTGAATCGGGGGAACGGTCGACGGTGGCGAGCAGCGGCCGCAGCCACTGGCTATGCCGTTCGGGCACCGACGCTCCGGGCGCCAGGCCGAACTCGGCGATCGCGGTCCGGTTCGCCAGCTCGATCCCCCCCTCCGGCGAGATCAACGCCACCGCATCCGGCAGGCTGTCGATCGCGAGCTGCGAGGTCTTTTGAGCGCGCAGGAGCTTCGCCTGGTCGGTGCGGCGCAACTCGCGCAGGCGGCTCGCCATCGCATTGAACGCCTCGGCGAGCTGGCCCAACTCGTCGCGCGACGCGACCGGCACGACCAGGTCGAGATGGCCGCGCTCGATCTCGCGCGCCGATTCGGTGAGCCGGCTCAAGGGTCCGAGGATCGCCTGCGAAAGGAACGCCACCAGGCCGATCGCGAGCATCACTCCGGCGGCGAGCAGCAGGATCATCCGGTTGCGGGCCGCGGCGGCGAGCGCGCGGGCGCGGTTGTTGGCCTCGACCATGTTGGCTTGATTGAGCTGCAGAATCTCTTCGGCGCCCTGCTTGATCTCCTGGAAGCGCGGCAGCAGCTGGGCGAAATAGGCCCGGCTTCGCGCGTCCGTGGGCCGGCTTTCGTCGAGCACCTGCGGCAAGGCGGCCATGTAGGTTAAGAAGAGGTCGCGCACCCTTTCGGCCCGCTCCTTCTCGCCGACGATCGTGATGTTGCCGAGCTCGGTCTTGAGCGCTTTTTCGAACCGGGGGCGCTGGAGATCCACCAGCGCCCGACCGCGCTCGCCGTCGCCCGCCAGCGCGAACAGCGCGCCGCTGTCGATCCGGTCGAGTGCCTCGATCATCTCCTGCGCCGCGATCACGCTCTTGTAGTTCTCGCGCAGAATGACGTCGATCGAGCCGCCGAGCCGCTCGAGCATCGAGATGCTCTGGGTGCCGACCACGAACAGCAGGGCGAGCAATCCGCCGAAGCCGAGCGCGAGCTTGGCGCGCAGGCCGAAGCCAGACCGTGGGGGGGAGGAGTCGGAAGTGGGCGCGTTCATCGGGGAACCTCCAAGTCCCGAACCTGAGGCCGGGACGCTCGATCCCGATTGCACCCCGGGTGCCACGGCCTAACGATGAGGCGATGCCGCTGATTTCACAGGCGGTTGGCGGATCGGATCGGGATTTGAGTCGGCACTGCGGTCTTGCGTTTTGCAAGGGGCTTCGATTCGATTCGTGCAGAATGCAAGGGTAGCGGGGCAAGTTTGGTAGATTCCTTCGATGCCGCATGGAGACAGCCGGCCCCTCCTCGATATTCTGATCGTCGACGACGAGCCGAACATCCGGCGAACGCTGTCGCTCCATCTCGAAGGGGTGGGCCACCGAGTGCGCACCGCGGCGAGCGTGGGCGAGGCTCTTGCCGAGGTCCAGAAGCGGCGCTTCGACTTGGCGCTCGTCGACCTCCGGCTAGGTCTCGAATCCGGTCTCGATCTGATGCCGAAGCTCACCGCCGAGGACCCTCGGATCAAGATCCTCGCGATCACCGCTTACGCCTCGGTCGAAACCGCGGTCGAGGCGATGAAGCGGGGCGCCCGCGACTACCTAGCCAAGCCGTTCACGCCCGCCGAGCTCGATCTCGCGATCGCCAAGCTCGTCGACCTGTCGCGCCTGGAGCGCAAGGTGGAGGCGCTGGAAAGCGATCTCGCCGAGGCCGATCCGGACTTCGAGCTGGCGAGCGAGAGCCCGGCGATGCGCGCGCTGCTCGATCTTGCGCGCCGCGCCGCCGACGGCGACGCAAGGCTCCTGATCCGCGGCGAGAGCGGCACCGGCAAAGGGGTGCTCGCCCGCGCGATCCACCGCATGAGCCCGCGGCGAGGCAAGCCGTTCGTCACCGTCTCCTGCCCCGCGTTGCCCTCCGAGCTGCTCGAAAGCGAGCTGTTCGGTCACGCGAAGGGAGCGTTCACGGGAGCCACCCGCGACAGCGCCGGCCGGGTGGCGCTTGCCGAGGGGGGGACGCTACTGTTGGACGAGATCGGCGATCTGCCGCTCGCGCTCCAGCCGAAGCTGCTCCGCTTCGTCCAGGATCGCGAATACGAGCGCGTCGGCGATCCGGCGACCCGCCGCGCCGACGTACGCATCCTGGCCGCTACCAACCAGGATCTGGAAGCGGCGGTGGCCGCCGGCCGGTTTCGCGAAGACCTGCTCTACCGCCTGGACGTGCTGACCCTGGAGATGCCGCCGCTCCGCGCGCGGCGCGAGGACATCCTGCC
The DNA here is from genome assembly GCA_038248205.1 of Thermoanaerobaculia bacterium. Classification (GTDB taxonomy): domain Bacteria; phylum Acidobacteriota; class Thermoanaerobaculia; order Multivoradales; family UBA5704; genus DASYKS01. The sequence continues at coordinate 11,860 of JBBRUC010000122.1, read as the reverse complement.
GCTCGCCCGCCGGTTTCTCTCGCTGTTCGGCCGCCAGTACGGGAGGCCCCAGAGCGCGTTCTCTCCCGCCGCCGAACGCGCTCTTTCCGAGCACCCCTGGCCGGGCAACGTTCGCGAGCTGAGAAGCGCGGTCGAGCGTGCCGCGATGCTTTCGGGCAGCGCCGAGATCGGCCCGGAGCTGCTGCTGCTCAAAGGTGCGGTCGCGCCGAGCGCAGGTCCGAGCCTGGGCGACTTGGTACCGCTCGCCGAGATCGAGCGCGAGCACGTGGAACGGGTGGTCGCCCGCACCGGCTCGCTCAAAGAGGCGGCGGAGATTCTCGGGATCGATCCCGCGACCCTCTGGCGACGGCGGAAAGGAGCGGAAAGGACCTGAAGGACGGCAAGGACTGCAAGGACAAGAACCAACAGCCGAGAGGTGAGACGTCCTTGGAGTCCCTGCCGTCCTTGAGATCCTTTCCCAACCGCTATGATCCATCGGCCGTGGGCGGCGAGGATCGACATCGGGGGTGGTGGCGCGATCTGCCGTTCGAGGTCGAGCCCCGCCGGCGTGGCGCCGTTTTCGACCGCCGCTCCGGCGCTTTCGGCGACAACATCGCGCTGCTCAACCCTCGAACGCCAGTCCTGGATTGGTCCGCGCCGCGAGGAGGAACGCCGCGACCCGTTCGGCGAGCGCGAGGGTGGCGCGTTCCTGTTCGGCGGCTTGGCGGAAGAGGGTGATGGCGGCGAGGGCTTCGCGGTGGATCTCGTGGGCCTGAAACACCGGCAGCATCTGCCGGGCGAGATCTTTGACCTGTTCGGTCCGCCCGGCGCGGAGGTAGAAGGTCGCGAGTTCTAGAGCCGCGAGCGCGGCGTCGTAGGGGAGGCCGTGGGCGAGGAATTCGCCGCGTACCTGGCCGAGCTTCGCGGTCGCCTCGTCGGCCCGCCCTAGTCCCGCGGCGATGCGCCCTTCGATCCAGCGCAGACGGATCTCGTCGAGAGCGCCGCCGTGCCGCCGGGCGAGGGTACGAACTTCCGGCACCAGCGCCTGGGCTTCGACGAGGCGACCGATCTTGCTCAGGTAGTCGGCGAGGTTGTGGCGCAGCCAGAGGCGAAGACGAGGCTCGCGCCGGGCGTCGGTCTCCCCGGCAGCGGCCTGGAGTTCGCCGATAGCGCCCTCAAGATCGCCACTCTCCTCGAATACTTTGGATTTCATAAGGCGCAGGCGTCCATCGGAGCGACGCTCAGGATCAAGGCCGAGTGCCCGATCAAGGAGGGTGAAGGCCTCGTCGAAGCGTCTCTGCTCGCGGCGCAAGGTGGCCAAGAGATCTAGCCGTCTGCCTTCAAGACGGGGAGGAAGTGGATGATCGGCAGCCAGCGAATCGCTCCGGGCGAACATCTCGTCGGCGGACGCGAAACCGCTGGACATGCGAACGGCGTTTCCTAAGAAAGCGAGAGCCAGGGCGATATGGGGGTGGTGTCCCTCGGGAACGAGTCTCTCAGCGACGGCGACGGCCCGTTCTGCATCCTCTCGCGCGGCCTCAGGCGATGCGGCCGCTCCCGCCACGCTCCTTTCTCCCAGCCACTGGACAAATCGAGGATCGGCGCTGCTCGGGTTGCCTTCAATTGCGACGCGAAATGCGGCAAGAGGCTTGCGCGCCAGCCGAGCCCATGACTCAACGGGAGGCTTTCCTTGCGGGACGGGTTGGTGATCCTTGGGATCGACCCGCTGCTTCGTCTCGGTGGTTGGGGAAGGTTCGGAACTGAGGCGATTCTCGGTGAGGAACGTCAGGCATGAGCGGGTCCATTGGTACGCAGCCTTGGCGGCTTCGGAAGCGACCGCGTCGATCCGCTCGGCGGGCTTGTTCGGGAATTTGGGGCCGAAAGCTTGCTCCGGACCGTCTAGGGCGGCCAGATAGCGTTCAGTTGGATCGATGACGGCGAGCGAATAGCCCATCGCGGTGAGTATCCGACGCAGTGTTTTCAGCTCAGGGATCTGGTTGCCTAGCTCGTATTGCGACAGGTTGCTGCTCGGAACGCCCGCGGCGTTCGCGAGGTCGGTCTTGCTCAAACCGCGGGTGGCGCGCAGCACCGCGAGTACGCGCCCTAGATCTTGGCCGGGGGCCGGTTTGCAATCGTCGCTCATTCATGTTCTCCCGTAGTGGGGGAGGAATTGTGGAAGAGCCAGCATGCCTGTGCATTAAGAGGTTCTAACACTTGAGGTGCTCCAAGGAATCTTTGAGGCTCCTATCGTACCTGGTGGAAGCAAATTTGTGTGGATTCACACGGATTTGGTGCCTTTTAGGGCAACAAGGCGCATGCTCTCCCCGTTCGGGGCGCCCGCGTGGGCCCTGCCGGTCCGCCGCCGAGGCCGCCCCGGGGAGAGACCCTTATGCGCAGGAACTCCATCCGATTCCTTCTTCCCGTGCTTTTCGCCACCTTGATTTCCACTCCCGTTCACGCGTTCGGTCCCGGAGATTTCTTTTCTCTGATCCGAAATGCCTTCGGGATGCTCTGGTCGGAGAACGGTAGTTCACTCGATCCGAGCGTATGGAGGGGGGCACCAACGGGTAGCTCGCTCGATCCGAGCGGTCAGCCGCTTCCTTCGTCCAACGGGCCGGGATGGCGGGGTGGAGCATCGGGCAGCTCGATCGACCCGAATGGCCAGCCGTCTTCGCGGCCCAGTCAGATCTCGCCGAACGACCGCGACTCGAACCGATAGAGTCTCCACACGGATTCGTCTACCTACCTCTTAGCCGTCTGCCGTTCCTTCTCGATATGCCGGCGAATCTCTCGGGCGAGCCCGGGGGTGAGCCGGCCTTCTTCGGTTGCTGCGGCGAAGAGGGCGAGGGCGGCCTCTACCGCGAGCGCGCGCTCGCGATAGCCAAGTACGTCGCCGAGCGACTCGGTGGCCTGCCAGAGCCGCTCGGCGCGTCGAAAGGCCGCTTTGGCTCCTCGGTGCTCTCCGCGCGCGTCGCGGAGAGTGCCGAGGTGTGCCCAGGCGTAGGCTTCCAGCTGGTCGCGCCAGCCGGTTTCGACCGGGTCGTCGGGTGGCAGACGGCGCGCGATGTCGAGCGCGAGGAGCGCCAGATCGAGCGCCTCCGGGGCATCGGATTGCTCGTCGCACTCGGGCGGGCTCACCGCCCGCGTGGCGCTCTCCTCGGTCAACAGCTCGGCGAGGCCCCAGCTGTGAAAGCGGGCTTCGTTGCGGATCGCGCGCCGCCGAAACGCTCGGGGGATCGCCAAAAGCGCCACCCGCAGGGTAGTCGCTGCGGCGCGAGAGCGGGCCAGCTCGATGTCTACCCGATTGAGCGGCGGCTGGATCGCCCTCTGCTCCGCGAGGTCGAACAGGTCGCCGCCGGCCGCGCGGCACTCCGGGCACTGGGTGAAAAGATGGAGAAGGAGGCGATCGACCGCGAGTGGGCGATCGACGGCAAGGATCTCCTCCAAGTCGTCGGTGGTGAGGTGCGCGTGGTCCATGGTTTCAAGAAGCGGGGTGCCTGCGCCGGCCGCGGGGAGCCAAGCTCGAAATCTGTGCCTTCGTCCATGCGCGGGCGCACAATTTTCCAGCGTTCGATGATCAAAATTTCGATAGCGTGGCGTTTCCGGTCGGCACTACGATGGTTTCCAGGAGGAGCGGTTGGCCTTAGAAGGAGACCAAAATGAACAAACAGAGCCTGAAGTCGAAGCGTTTGGTGTTGGCCAAGGAGTCGCTGCGCAACCTGGTGGGCAAGGAACTCGAGCCGGTGGGCGGCGGGTTCAGCTGCGGGGCGCTGTCGGCATGCGACTGTTCGGGTTCCGGCACCACCAACACCCAGTCGATCTACTGCACGCGGCCGCAGTACTAGGGCCGGAAGGATGACGACGGAACCGGGCGCCCGCCGACGGCACAGCTTCGATTCGGCCTCCGGCGAGGCGTCCGGCTCCCCGTCTTCCGAGCGGGCGAGCCTGTCGCTCGACGAGGTGTTTCGCGACTACCTCGACGACTATTTCGACTTCTACTCCGATTTGACCTACCCCGACTTCCGGCGCGGGCAGCGGGGCATGTCCGCGAGCCTCGCGTTCGGCGCCGCGGGTGTGGCGTTCGCGCACTGGTACGCGGGCGCAAGGAGCGGCGAGAAGGCTCTTTTCCAAGCGGCCGAGCGCTGGATCGGCTCGGCGATCCGGGCGCGGCGCGGCGGCACCGCCTTCACCGCCGCGCGCATCGCGGACGGCGCGGGAATGCCCGCGGGGGCGGTCCTCTACGGCGAGGCGGGGCTCTGGCTGGTGGGGGCTCTGGTTGACCATTCTCTCGGGCGGCCGGTTGCGGTACACCGGTCGATCGACCGGTGGGCGGCCCTCTCGTCAAGCGCCGACGCCTCCTTCGAACTGTACACAGGAGCGTCCGGCTCGCTGGTTGCCGCCGCGATGTTGCTCGATCAGGTCGGCGACTGCGCCGCCGTCCGCCCAGGGCACGAGCTGGCGGATCGGTTGAACGCGGCGGTGAAGATCGACCGGGACGGGCGCGCTTCGTGGCCTGACCTCGAAGGGCCTTGGCTCGCGCACGGCACGGCGGGGCCGCTGCTGGCACTTCTTCTCTGGAGTCGGGCGTCGGGGACTCGCGTCCCGGGTTGGCTGGCGCCCGCGATCGAGCGGTCGCTCCTGGAGACGCTGGCGGAGCCCGACCGATTCGCCCCGCGCGCCGCGGAACGCTCATGGCTCTGCCGCGGCTATGCCGGCCTGGCCCACCTGGCGCTACAGGCCGATCAAGCGCTCGGCGGTGCCGGCTTTGGCACCGCCGCCCGCCAGGCGCTGGCCCTGTCGATGGCGCACCCCTCCGCCCAGGCGGACCTCTGCTGCGGCCGCCTCGCCGTCGCCGCCGTCTGCCTGGAGCAGGCGCGCGACGATCCGGAAGGGGTCTACCGCGCCCATGCCGAACGGGCGATCGCCTCCACCCTCCTCCTCGACCGGGATGACTGGCAGGTCGGCGGTCTCTACGGCGGGGAAGCGGCGCTGCCCTGTTTGGTGCTTGACGCGCTCGCGGGGACGAGCGCGGGGCCGCCGGGGCTGTCGCTGTTGTCGAGGGATCGCCGTTGGCGGAGCGAAGTCGAAGCCAACGTATAGACTGGGCGGCCACGTGCCCTCCGTCCGCTTTCGATCCGCCCTCGCCGCCCTTCCGGTGACGTTTGCTCTTTCCGGCTGTTTCGGCGTCGGGGGGGAAGCTCCGAGCAGCGTTCCGCTCGGGATTGCGCCGCTGGGCGAGGCGACCGTCGAGATCCTGCATGGGGCGCCTCTGTTGGAGCGGATCCGGCTCGGTCCCCATGGGGTTGCGTTCGGGCCTCCGAAAGGGGCGGTCGAGCGGGCTCTCTTTGCCGACGATGGCGTGCGGGAAGAGCTGAGCGCCCTGGTCACCACCTATGCGCCGTTTGCGATCGTGGTGGGGGCCAACGCGGTGCGCTTTCGGGGCCAGGGCTCCGTGTCGGCGCCCCCGTACGAGCGTCGGTGGATCGCGGAGTGGGCGCGGTTCGTGGCCATGCAATCGACCGGTTTTGCCGACGGCGAGGAGCCCGCGCCGGTTTTGTTTTGGCAGCGTGGGGGCGAGGGCTCGGAATGCAAAGGGCTTGAAATCGATCGCACCGGCGGCGCGCGCGGCGGCTGTTCCCACGGCAGGGGAGCGCCCCGGCGGCTGGCGGGGGCGGAGCTGGAACGTCTGTACGGTTGGTTCGATGCGCTGGAGCCGTTTCAGATCAGCTGGCTCGAAGGACCGGCGGGGGAGGAGCGGACGCTGCGTCTGGTCTTTGCCGGCGCGGGCCAACGGGTCGCCGCTGAAGAGGACCGCAAGGCGATCGCGGCCTTTGCCGCCGCTTTGGCGGCCGAGTGGCCGGACGCCGCCTCCCTCCGTTTCGCTCCGCCGCCGAGCCGCGCTCCCCTCCGGCGGGCGCTCGTCTTGCCGCTCCGCCCGCCGCCGCCGTACGAGCGTCCCGCCGCACGGGATGCCGGCTAGAACCAACCCTTCTTTTTAAAGAAGACGATCAGTGCGAGCGCCACCGCGGCCATCAGGGCCAGGGCGAACGGATAGCCCATCGCCCAGTGCAGCTCCGGCATGTTGAAGCGGCTCACGCCGGAATCGAAATTCATGCCGTAAACCCCGGCGATGAACGACAGCGGGATGAAGATCGCCGACAGGATGGTCAAGACCTTCATGATCTCGTTCATCCGGTTGCTCTGGCTTGACAGGTAGACGTCGAGCATGCCGCCGGCCAGCTCGCGGTAGGTCTCGATCACGTCGATCGCCTGGACCACGTGGTCGTAACAGTCGCGCAGGAAGACGCGGGTCTCCGCGGTGATCAGCTCCGAGCCGTCGCGCAGGACCGAGTTGAGCAGGTCGCGCTCGGGCCAGGCGGCGCGGCGGAGCATCAGCAGGTCGCGTTTGATCCGGTGGATCTCGCGGAGCAATCCGGGAGAGGCCTCGTCCATCAGCTCGTTTTCCAGCCGCTCCACCTCCTCGCCGTAGCGTTCGAGGACGGGGAAGAACTCGTCGATCAGCGCGTCGATCAGCGCGTAGGCGAGGTAGTCGGCGCCGCGCTTGCGGATCAGGCCGCGGCCTTGGCGGATGCGGTCGCGGACGGCCTCCCACGAGTCGCCGGGGATCTCCTGGAGGGTGACGACGTAGCCGGTGCCCAGGAACAGGCTGATCTGCTCGCCGATCAGGTCCGAGCCGTCGAAGCGGAGAGAGCGCAAGATCAGGAACTCGTGATCGGTATACGGCTCGACCTTCGGCCGCTGGCCGCAGTTGACCGCGTCTTCGAGCGCCAGCTTGTGGAAGCCGAACCGCTCGCCGAGGTGGGCGATCAGTTCGACGTCGGAAAGCCCTTCGACGTTGATCCAAGTGACGCTGTCGCGGTCCTTGTAGGCGAAGGCGTCTTCGATTCGGTCGACCTGGCGCTCTTCGAAATGATCGGGGCCGTAGTCGATCACCGAGACCTTGACCGGCCCCACGCCGCCGGGCGCCGGGGTGAGGATTCCCGGGGCGCTACCCGGCTTGGAATAGCGGCGTTTACCGCTCGCGCGGTGGCTTTTCGATCGGGATCGCGACATGAGGGCGGGCTCCGTGGCGTTAGGTCGAATCTGCGGGGCGCAGCCTATACGAGCGGCGGCGGGGCGGCGAGGCGGCTCTGGGTCTCGCGCACCGCGGTGAGCAGCTCTTCGAACACCCGGTGCGCCTTGGCGTGGCGGACGCCGAAGCGCATGCGGGTCCAGGTGCGGCGGCTCTGGATCGAAACCACCCAGCCAGGCAGCGCCATGCCGACGAACGCGAACAGGATCGGCGGCAGGACGAGCGAGGAGACGATCGCCCCGCCGGCTTTTTGGTTCGCCGCTCCGATCATGCCGAACAACATGCCGAACAGGGTGCAGACGACGACCGCGCGCCAGTTTCGGCCCTTGTGGATCGTTGCCAGCTCGACCTCCTCGAACAGCACCCGGTGCCGGGTGATGCGAAAGAAACTCGACGTGTCGACCTCCAGCGCGTCGCCGCGGCGATAGACGCGAACTCGCTCCGCCACCCCCGCGGCGCTCCCGATCAGGCGGCGTTCGGGCAGCTCGACGCCGCCGGGTGGCGGGGCGATCATTATTTCAGCCCCTCCTTGAGGCCGGCGAGGAAAGAAGGCTCGCCAAAGATTGCCGCGAGCAGGATCAGGCCGAAGAAGGTCATCAATATGCCGGAGGCGATCGCCGCGATCGGACCGCCCCGGCCTCCCGCCTCCCGCCAGGCGCGTCGTTGGCGCAGGGCCTTGAGCCCGAGAGCGATCACGACCGGTCCGATCAGCAGGCCCAGGCAGCTGGTGAGCCAGCCGACGACACCGAGGGCGATCGCCAGACCCGAGGCGTCGAAGTAGTGGGTCTCGATCGCGCCGAGCGCCCCTTCGCGGCTCAGGCGATCGAAACAGCCGGGGCACAGCTCCAGGCCGTCCAGCGGAATGCGGCAGAGATCGCAGATGAAGACGCCGCAGCGCGAGCAGTTGGCGACCGCGGCGTGGTTCGGATGGGCGGCGCAGGGCGTGGCGCCGACCTGCCCACCGGTGCCCGGAACCGCCAAGGCGTCGGCGAACGCGGCTTCCGGCCCGCGGACCACCGGGGGGGGAGGGGAAAAGGCGACCGCCGCGAACGTGGTGCCGCAGGCGGCACAGGTCTCCTCGTTCGGGCGGATGGTGAATTCCGGCAGAGGCGCGCGGCAGCGCGGACACTGAAACGGCCGCGGGGCCGATCCGACGGCTAGGGCCAATCGACCACCCGGGTCTTGGCCGCCATGTCGTGGATACAGGTCCGTTCCGCGCCGAACGCGGTCAGATAGTCGATCAGCCCGAGGCACGAGAGGAAGCCGAACGCCTTTTGAACCACAGCGCGGGTCCAGGCCTGGCCGGGTCGGATGTCGCAGCCATCCGGCGAGACTACTTTGAGGCCGACGACGCGCTTACCGATCGTCTGGCCGCTACGCGCAAGCAAAATCCCTTGATAGAGGATTCCGGCCACGAATCCGAAACCGATCAAGCCCACCTGCAAGAGCAACTGAACGCCCGTGAACAGGTTGTCGTTCGTGCCCAGCTTCATCATTCCTCGCGGGATCAAGACCGCGAACGTCACGACATAGGAGAGCACGATCAGCGGGACCGCAATGATTAGCCAGTCAAGGACCAGGGCGCCGAAGCGGCGGACGATCGAGGCGAGCCGGAGCTGGCCGACGACGGGGGCCGTGCCGGCCCGCAGATCGAGCAGGCGCTGGACCTTGCATTCGGCGCAGAACGGGAGCCCGCCGAGTTCGACGTAGCAATCGGCGCAGAACGAATCGGCGCACCGCGCGCAGCGCACCAGGCCATCTTCGATCGCGGGGTGGTTCTTGCAGGGCATGTTGGCTTCCGATGGGACAGTCCCGGATATGCTACCAGACACCCGAACAGCGACCCGGTGTGATTCGTCGCGTGCGGGTGGAATCCTTGCCGCATGATTGCGAACCCCTCGGCCTTCGGCCCGCGAACCTGTGCCTACCATGCCGAGCGCCCGGCGCACGCGCTCTGCGTGTCGTGCCGGACGCCGCTGTGCCGGGGTTGCGCCACCCCGTGGGAAGGAATCTTCCTCTGCGCCGGCTGCCTCGCCGCCCGGCGCGAAGCGGCGATCCAGCGGGGCTCATTCGCCGGTTGGCTCGGTCTTACCCTGGGCCTAGCGACGGCGGCGGCGCTCGCGGTCTTTTTGACCGCCTGGGTGTTCGGCCTGTGGGCCGAGATGCTCGCGGGATCCGGCTCGTGAGGGAGCGCTTGGGGCTGGGTGAGCTGCTCGACCGCGCGGCGAGCCTGGTCGGCCGCGAGCTGCCCGAGCGCGCGGCGCTGTGCGTCCTTACTTCGCTCCCCTGGCGGCTGCTCCAGGTCTGGCTGATCCATCGTCTGGCGGAGCTGGGGGAGACCGCCACCCAACATGGTCGGTATCTGATCGGCCTGTCGTTTTGGGTCGTCGCCGCCCTGCCGCTCGCCTTTTGGGGGCGCGCCCAGCTCGCCCGCGGCTGCTCGATCGCGTTGTCGGGCGACGACGGCTCGCTCGGCCGTTCGCGCTTCGGCCTGCCGCGGCGCTCGTACTTCGCCGGCCTCTACGTGGCGCTGGTCGCCGCGGCGCTCTACCCGGCGATCGGCTGGCTGATCGTGCCGCTGCCGTTCCTCGCCCTGTTCTCCGGCCTCGCGGCGGCCACGGCTCCTACCCAAGAGCGCCCGGGATTTTTTGCGCCGCTCGCGACCGTCGTGCGCGGCTTCGGCTCGCCCGCGCTGCTCGCCGGCCTCACTTTCGTCGCGTTCGTCGGCGTGATGATCGCCGCATTCCAGCTGTTCGTCCTGTTTCAGCTCGGCCTCGCGGCGGTGCAGACGATGTTCGGCGCGGCGGGCGATGCCGGAGAACTCGGCTCCTGGTGGGAGCGCGCCCTGTCGGCAGAGAACCGGCTGTTCGTGCTGCTGCTGTTTGCCGGGGCCATATTGGCGGTCGAGCCGTTCTGGATCGCCGGCCTGTCGATCGTTTTTCACCGAGGACGTGCCCGCGCGAGCGGCGACGACCTCGCCGGCTGGATCGCGGAGCTGGAAGAGATCGAAGCGGAGACCGCGGCGTGAGCGGTTCGGCGAGGCTCCGGCCGGCTGCTCGTTTTCTCCTCCTCCTATGGGCGATCGCGGGGATCGGCGCTTTCCCGGCGGTGCCCGCCTCTGCGGCGGGGATTTCCCCCGAAGGGTATCGAGGGCGATTGATCGAGATTCGCAGCCGGCTCGAAGGGGGCGATTGGGTGGGGGCGGGCCTCGGCGCGCACGGGCTGCTGGAAGAGCGGGTGGCATGGTCCGCGGGCGAGCTCGCGACCGACGCCTCGGTGCTCGGGCCGATCGCCCGGGCGACCACCCTGGCGGAGGCGCGCGGGCCGGGCGGCGCGCACGTTCGGCGGCTGCGCCGCCTGATCGAGGAATGGGCCGCCGTTGGCGCCGGATCGGTTGCCGAGAACGATTCGCCCAAGATCGCCGCGGATCATGCGCTGCTGGAGCGGCTGCGCGCGCGGGACAAGCTGGCCGACCTGCCCGGCGGCGGGGCGCTGCCGCGGCCGAAGCCGTCCGAAGGGGTGCTTGGCGCGCTCGGCGATTTCTTCGCGCCGCTAGACCGGGCTTTGCGCACCCTCGGCCGGAAGATTCTCGAATGGCTCGAACGGATGTTCACCGCGGAACGCCAGGAGGGCGGTGCGGCGTCGGTCTCGTCTCTCGCGATCGGAATCGCGATCCTGATCGCCCTCGGGCTTTCGGGAGCCGCGATCCTCTACGTCCGGCGCCGCCGGAAGGGCGGCGTCTCGGGGCGGTGGGAGGAGGCTCCGACTCCGCCCGCGGCGGATGACGATCCGCTGTCGCGCGAGGAGAGCGAGTGGGAGCGCTACGCCCGCGAGCTGGAGCGCGCGGGGCGCCCGCGCGAGGCGGTCCGCGCCTGGTACCACGCGGTGCTGGTCGCCCTGTACCGGTCCGGTTTCGTCCATTATCGCCGTGGGCGCACCAACTGGGAGTACGTGGCGTCGCTCGCGCCGAGTCTCTCGGTGCGCCCCGGCTTTGCCGACCTCACCCGGCGCTTCGAGCGGGAGTGGTACGGCCGCGACGAGAGTTCGTCCGAAGCGCTCGCTGCGGTGGCGGAGGAAGCGGGCGAGCTGCTCGGCGCCGTCCGCGCCCTTGCGAGGAGCGCCGCGTGAGCCGCGGAGCGAAATTCCTCGTCGTCCTCGCGATCGCGGCCTACGTGGGTGCCACCCTCGCCTGGGTGGCGGGAGACCGGCGCGCCGAGCGCGAGGCGTTCAAGAATCCGGGGTCGAGCCTCGACGCCACCCCCGAAGGCACCTCGCTCTCGCGCGCGCTCCTTGCCGACCGGGCCGCTCGCGCGGCACCGGCCGGCCGGGTCGAGGCGCTGCAACGCCGCATCGAGCCGGACGAACTGCCGAGCGACGCGGTCGTCTTTCGCCTCGCACCGCCGTTGATACCGTTTCTCGGCCGCTGGAACGGCGACCCGAAGCGGCAGGGCGAGGACAAGAAACCGGACGAGACGGAAGAGAAGAAGGATGGCGAGGACCAGACAGACGAGCAGGATGAGGACGGAGCCGAGGGCGGTGTAGGGGACGGGCCACCGCCCTCGACCACGCTGCTCACCGCCGACGAGGAGGTGTGGGTGCAGGCGGGCGGACGCTTGGTGCTCGCGGCCTCCGGCACCTACGGGCCGCTCCGGGTCGCCAAGTTGCCGACGACCGCCCGGGTGGCGAAAGTCTTCCCGCTCTGGCCCGGCGTGGCCCGGATCGAGCCGAACCCCGCCCGCGCTCTCTCGGGACCGGCGCTCGCGCTCGGCACCGTCGTTTTCCTGGCCG
>JBBRUC010000121.1:0-18065 GCA_038248205.1 Thermoanaerobaculia bacterium | reverse complement strand
GAAAACACACTGTGTGGCAGAATCGCTCATCGGCAAGGCTCCGTTCGAACGTCAGAATTCCCTTCTCGCAAAAGAGATTCTCCGTTCTCGGGGCCTTCCGTGTCTATAGGTTCAGCGCCGCTTCATGCATTTTCCGGGCTAAAAGCTGCTCCGCTTCGGTAGGCCGACTCGTATCCTGGAGTAACACGGCTAGTTCGTTTAGATCTGTAGCTACTTTGGGGTGATCCCTTCCAAAGCGCTCTTCGTGGATCGCCAGCGCCCGGAGCATCAGAGGCTCCGCCTCTGCGGAGCGACCCGTGGCCACGAGCGACCGGGCCAGATTGTTGAGGTCTCTTGCGACGTTATTGTGATCGGCTCCGAAGCTCGACTCATCAATCTTAAGCGCTCGCCTGAACAGGTGCTCGGCTTCACCAAACTGCTTCCTGTACAAAAGAGACTCGCCCTGTTCGTTTAGGTAAGTCGCGATCTTGGGATGATCCTTGCCCAGTTTCTTCTCATCGAGAAAGAGACCAATAGTCGCTGCCATCGCCCTGGTCCCTCTGAGAGAGCCCTCGCTCACCTTTCTCGCGAGAGAAATCATAGTGAGGTCATTTATGTGATTGGCATCGGCAAACGAGAGGACGGCGCGGGCGTGGGGCATAAGTAGCCCGCGAGTGGGCCACCAACTGTCGTTCCCTGGATCGCCCACGAAAGCAGCATTGATCCAGGTGAGAGCTTCGGTCAAAGGGCCATGGCCTGAGGCATTCCGCAGGCTGCTGCGGGTGACGTCCTGAACCAGGCGATGGACGGTAAAGGTTGGTGCCTCGATCGCACGGGTCACTAAGGAGTAGGTCGCGAGTTCAGAAAGAATACCCTGCTGATCCGCCTCCACCTCTGGAAGGTCAGGGATCGGCAGCTCGAGAAGCGATTCCGGAATTGGCTCGGGTCCTAGCCAGGCGAGCCGTTCGAGCAGGCGCCGGGCCGATGTGGAGAGTCGGTCGAAGGAGGTCTGCCAGGTGGCGGCGACACTCGCCGGGTAGTGGCTCAATCTCTGATCGAACCAGCTAAGCACCTGATCATGCCGTGAATGCCATTCCATCAGATAGCCGGTGAGGGTCAGTCGGCGCTTGGCGATGTAGGCGCCAGCCTGCTCCAGGGCGAGGGGTAGAAAGCCCAGTTCGCGGACGAGTTCGACCACCTGGTCACCGTCCTCCTTGGTGGCTCTTCTTCGCCCTTCGGTCCGCGCGAGCAGGAAGTCGGTGGAGGCTTTCTCGGTGAGAACGTCGAGCTCGATCGGCTCCACCTCCGCGCCCCATTGGGCGAGCCGACCGGTCAGGAGAACATGCCCCCCTCGGAGCCGCGGGATCAGGGCATCCACCGCCACCGCGGCTTCTTCCGAGTCGACGTTGTCGAGGATCAACAGCCAGCCCGCCTGCTCGCCGAGCCAGCGGAGGACAGCGGCCACGCAAATCTCTTCGTCGGTGGCTTCCTGCTCCGGCAGGTTCAGGACACTCGGTCCAGAGAGCGCCGCGAAGTTGCGACGTAGATCGGACCGCGAGCCCGCGCCAACGAACAGCAGGGCGGAATACTCTTCCGCGTAGCGCCAGGCATACTCAATGGCGAGCCTTGTCTTGCCCACGCCGCCAAGACCATGGACAGCCTTACCCGCGATCGCCGTCGCCTTGCGAGCGGGGGTATTCGCAAGGGATTCGTGCAGCCGGTCGAGCGTCGGCTCCCGTCCCTGAAACAGCACGCCGAGAGAGGCGAAGGGGAGGTTGATGGGTTTGGGCGAGTTGAAGTCAGGAAACGGCAAGACGAGCACGTCCTCGATCAGTTTGGCCTTGATCGTCAGCGCATCGCGATGCTCGCCGGTTGTCTCGATCCAAGCGCGATAGGCCGCCTGGCAGGATCGAAGGTCGGCGTCCTCAGGGTTCGGCTCATCCGCCGAGAAGCCCGGATCGCTCAGGAAGACATAGGTTTTCTTGCCGTAATGTTTGGCGAGAAAGAGCTCCCACTGGGTGTACGAGCCACGCGATTGCCCGGTGGCCGCGCGGTACGAATCAAAGAGTGGGATCACTCCGAGCGCCGCCGCGTGCTCCTCGGTGGGAAACGCACCGCAGCGCTCTCCGATCAAGAGAATCACGGCGTCGCACTTTTTGATGTAGTCCCGAAGCTGTTCGAGCAGCGTCGCCGGGCCTTGGCGGAAGTGCTCTTGGTCCCGAACTTCCAGCTCCTTGCGTCGCAGCGCCCGGGCGACTTCGACCCGGTAGGATCCGAGCTCCCGCGTGACTGTCGAGAGAAAAATGCGATAGGTGGGAGGACTGCTCATGAGTGCATCGCGTGGTTGAGCGTTGAGTGTATCGCAGGGGCGGCGAGCACCTCTATTGTTCGCGTCGAGATAGCGTTGCGGAGCAGGAGCCTCTTCCCGGGCCGAGAAGCGACTGCCTGGACCACCTTGCCGTTCTCGTCCAGGTCGATCGCCTGCGCAGAAGGAACCTTGCACGGAGGTTTTCAGCTCTGCCGCAGAGCCGCCAGCGGATCGATACTTGCCGCCCGCAGTGCCGGCATCCACGTGGCGACGGCGGAGACCGCGAGCAGGAGGGCGAGGACCGCGGCGAAGACGAGGGGGCCTCCGGAGGCGCCGTACAGGACGCTTTGGAGCATGCGCGCTGCGCCGAAAGCTCCCACCACGCCGATCGCGGCACCGAATCCCACCAGGCTCAACCCTTCCTTCAAGATCTGGCTCGCCACCGACCGTGGCGCCGACCCGAGGGCGATGCGAATCCCGATTTCGTGCGTTCTCTGCGCCACCGAGTGCGCCATCACGCCGTAGATTCCGATCGAGGCGAGCCCCAGACCGAGCACTCCGAGCAGGGTGAGCACCCAGCCGCCGAGCCGAGCCGGCAGGAGGGCGATTCCGAGCGATTGTTCGAGCGTCCCGAGGTTGGCGAGCGGGACGTTCGGATCGAGAGCCCGGACCTCCGCCCGTAGGATCGGGGCGTACGATTCGGGCGCGCCGTCGGTGTGCAGGACCACCACCATCCCAGAGGTCCATTCCTGCGCCTGGGGAAAGTACATGAACTCCTTTGGCGCCTCCCCGAGGCTCTGGTATTTACCCGTCGGCACGACGCCTATGACGTGAAAGTTTCGGGGTTCCTGCTTGCCGATGCGCACGGTTTGCCCGAGGGGATCTTTTCCCGGCCAGAACCGATCGGCGAACCGCTGATTGACGATCAGCGCCAACGGCGCGCCCTCGCGATCGGTGACGTCAAACCTCCGGCCCCGGGTGATGCCGATCCCCATCGTCGCAAAGTATCCGGGGCTCACGCGGACGTAGTGAATGGACATCCCTTCCTCGGCCCGTGGTTGGTAGCCGGGAATCTCCACCGAGCGATCCGAGCTGTTGAGCCCGAGCGGCAGATACTCGGTAAATGCCACGGATTTGACTCCCGAATGCCCGAGCAGGCGTTCCTTGAGTTGCAGGTAGAAATTCTCGCTGCGTTCGCGGTCGTACCCTTGCAGCGCAGGGTCCATTCCGGCCACCAGGCGGTTCTCGGTGGCGAAACCCTTATTGAGCGTTTCGGCCAAACGCAGGTTCATCAGAAATAAGCCGGCGGAGACGAGCAGCACCACCGACAGCGCCATCTGCGCGACCACCAGAACGCGGCTGGCGCGCGACCGCCGCGCACCGGAACCCGCACCCTCTTTGAGCGCCGGCACCAGCGAGGGCTTGGTCGACTGCCACGCGGGGATCAGCCCACAGAGCAGCCCGGTGAGAATCGTCACCCCGAGGGCGAACAGGAGGACCGAGGGACTGAGGTGCAGATCAGGGGTGAAATCGATCCCGACGATCGAGATGTGGTTGGCGAGTCGCATGGCGATCCATGCCACTCCCAAACCGACGCCGCTCGCGACGAACGCGAAAAGGAGGCTCTCGGTCAGCAGTTGCCCGACCAACCGGCCGCGCGCAGCACCCACCGCCAAGCGGACCGCGATCTCCCGCGACCGATCGCGCGCGCGGGCGAGGAAAAGGTTTGCGACGTTGACGCAGGCGATCAGCAACAAAAGCCCGACGACGCTCATGACCGCGGCGGAGAGGCCCACCTGCGCGGTGCGCATCGTCGGGTGGATCCCCGCTTCGGACTGAAGCACGGTATTGATCTCGATGCCGTTATAGACGTCCGGATAGATCTCGCGAAGATCGCCCATTACCGAGTGCAACCGCTCCGTCATCCGCGTGAGGGTAACCCCTTTCGCCAGCCGGCCGATGCCCGCCATCGAGCAGTTGTTTCGCGTCGTAAGCTCTTCCTGATCGAGCTGCGAGAGAGGCGCCCACAGGGCGGGCTCGACCATGGGAATCCCACCGCGAAACCCGGGCGCCGCAACACCGATGACCTCGACACTTCGGCCGTTCATCACGACCTTCTGGCCAACGACGTTCGGGTCGGCGCCGAAGTAGCGCTGCCAACCGCCATGGCTGAGCACGATCACCGGATTCGCGCCTCCCCAGCCCCGGTCCTCTTCCGGCAAAAACGTCCGGCCGAGGGCCGGCCGAACGCCGAGCACGTCAAAGTAGTTCGCCGCGACCATCGCCGCGAACAGCATGCGCGGCTCGCCGCCGACGGTCAGGCTGACCGGCGAAAATTTCCAAGCGGTGAAACCGGAAAAGATGTCTTGAGTTCGTTCCCGCAGATCGATCGAGTCGGGAACGGAGAGCGATCCGAATTTCTCGCCCGCATAGGTTCGGTAGACAAGCACCAGCTCATCGGCATCCCGGACGCCCGGAAGAGGACGAAACAACATCCCGTCCAAAGCCGAAAAGACCGCCGTGTTGAGCCCAATTCCCAGGGCCAGCGTAAGCACCACCACCGCGCTCCAGAGCTTCCGCCCGCCAAGCTGCCTCAAGGCATAGATGAGATCCTGTCTGAAGTGGCGCATGGCGAACTCCCCCCTCTTACGTTGCCGTGATGGATGTCGATCCTCCCGATCTGATCGTCTCTTGAATACGGGCTCGGAGGTGGCGGGGTTTCGCCAGGGCCAGGGCTGCAATCGCGCCGGCTCACCAGGTCAATCTCCGGTGAGCCGGCGCGTCAGTCCTTAGAACAATCCCACCACCTTGCCGTTCTCGTCCAAGTCGATCGCCTGCGCCGCCGGGACCTTGGGGAGGCCGGGCATGGTCATGATGTCGCCGCAGACCATGACCACGAATTCCGCTCCGGCGGCCAGGCGCACTTCGCGGATGTCGAGCTGGAAGCCGGTGGGCGCCGCGCGCTTGGTAGCGTCGGTGGAAAAGGAGTATTGGGTCTTCGCGACACAAACCGGATACTGGCCGTAACCGTCGGCCTGAAGGCGTTCGATCTGCTTGCGCGCCTTGCTGTCGGCGGTGACGCCGTCGGCGCGGTAGATCGTCTTCGCGATCTTTTCGACCTTCTCCCAAAGGGTGTCGGAATCTTCGTAGACGAACCGGAAAGTGGACGGGCGCTCGCACAGCTCGACCACGATCTCCGCCAAATCGGTCGCCCCCGCTCCGCCGTCGGCCCAATGGCTGGCGAGAGCGACTTTCACTCCGAGCTTCGCCATCTTCTCTTCGACCAACGCGATCTCGGCCGCGGTGTCGGACGAGAACCGATTGATCGCCACCACCGTCGCGAGGCCATAGCCGTTCTGGACGTTTTCGACGTGGCGTTCAAGGTTTACGAGGCCCTTTTCGAGCGCGTCGAGGTTCTCGGTGGTGAGCGTTTTTAGATCCGCGCCGCCATGGTACTTAAGCGCGCGAATGGTCGCGACGACCACCGCGGCCGAGGGGCGCAACCCCGACTTCCGGCACTTGATGTCGATGAACTTCTCGGCCCCTAAGTCCGCGCCGAAGCCGGCTTCGGTCACCACGTAGTCGGCGAGCTTGAGCGCGGCTTTTGTCGCGATCACCGAGTTGCAGCCGTGTGCGATGTTGGCGAACGGCCCGCCGTGGAGGATCGCCGGATTGTTTTCGAGCGTCTGCACCAGGTTGGGCTGCAGGGCGTCCTTGAGCAGCACGGTCATCGCGCCGTGGGCCTTCAAGTCGCGGGCGTGAATCGGCTTCCTATCGCGGGTGTAGGCGACGACGATGTTGCCCAGTCGTTCCTTCAAATCCGCGAGCGAGGTCGAAAGGCAGAAGATCGCCATCACCTCGGAAGCGACCACGATGTCGAAGCCGTCCTCCCGCGGGAAGCCGTTGCCGAAGCCGCCGAGCGAGACCACGATGTCGCGTAGCGCCCGGTCGTTCATGTCGACCACGCGCTTCCACGAGATCCGCCGCACGTCGATTCCGAGTTCGTTGCCGTGGTGGATGTGATTGTCGATCAACGCCGCGAGCAGGTTGTTGGCCAGACCGATCGCGTTGAAATCGCCGGTGAAGTGGAGGTTGATGTCCTCCATCGGCACCACCTGGGCATAGCCGCCACCGGCCGCTCCCCCCTTCATCCCGAACACCGGTCCGAGGCTCGGCTCGCGCAGGCAGATCAGCGTCTTCTTGCCGAGCCGGTTGAGCGCGTCGCCCAGGCCGACCGAGGTTGTGGTCTTGCCCTCCCCCGCGGGGGTTGGGGTCATCGCGGTGACCAGGATCAGCTTGCCGTCCGGCCGGTCTTTCAACCCGGCCAGGTAGTCGAGCGAGATCTTGGCCTTGTAGTGACCATAGGGTTCCAGGTGTTCCTCGGCCAACCCCAGCCGCTCCTGGGCGATCCCGGAAATGCGCTTGAGCTTTGCCTGTTGTGCGATTTCGATATCCGACGCCATGCTTCCTCCCTGGACGATTGCTGCGAGACCCTTGGACGTGCCGGAAGGCTCCGGAGCGTACCGGCAACTTTCGACGCGGCGAAAAACCGGGTCAGTATCCCATTCCGATGCCCCCTACGGCCACCGGGGGATGGCGACGGTTCGGATCTTGCGTACCTTCCCCCACAGGACCTCGCGTCGCCTTCTTGAATCCAGGAGCGCGGAGTGTCATTCTGAGTCCTGAAACAACGAACTTGAGGAGTATCCACCATGGCACGACGTATCACCTTCGCCCTCACCCTCGTCGCCCTGTTCGCCGCTTTCGCCGCCCCGGCGGCCCAGGCGACGGACTGCACGATGAAATTCAACCTGACCAGCTGGTCGATCTTCTATAAGGCGAGCAAAGGGACCGGCACGATCACTTGCGACAACGGCCAGTCCGCGACCGTCCGCCTGGTGGGCAAGGGCGGCGGCCTGACCGCCGGCCGCTCGAAGGTCCGCGACGGCTTCGGTAAGTTCTCGGAGGTCAGTTCCATCAACGAACTCTTCGGCACCTACGCCGCCGGAGGCGCCTCGGCCGGGGCCGGCAAGTCATCGGAAGCCCAGGTCATCACCAAGGGCGAAGTCTCGCTCGCGCTCGCCGGCAATGGCACTGGAATCGAGCTGGGAGTGAGCTTCGGCAAGTTCACGATCAAGCGCCGGTAGAGCGTGAGCAGGACTCCCCGCGCGACCACGAAGAGTCCGATCCGTTCCAGCGATCGGCACGTCGATTTCGAAGCCGGAGAGTGAATCTAGGCTCCGTAGAGCCGCTATACGCCACGTATAGCCGCTATACGGAGCGAAAGAGCGACGATCCGCGCCAGGAAGCCGCTTTACGCGCGAGGAAGCGAATTTCGCAGCCCAGGAAGCGGCTATACCCGCCAGGAAGCCGCTATCGCCGCCAGGAAGCCGCTATCCGGAGCTGGAAAATCACTATCGGCGCCGTAGAGCGGCTTTACGCGAGGGATAGCCGCTCTACGGAGCCGGATTCACCGAGCCTACGCCGGATCGCCGCTCTCTCGGACGCATAGCGATCCTCTGGCGGCGAGAGTCGAAAGATTATGCCGAACTGCATTATGCTGACCTGCATAATGTTTTTCGTCAACCGCCTTGAAGAACTCGCCCGCCTGGACCGCTTGGCCGTCTCCGATGAGGGCGGCCTCGCCGTCGTTTATGGTCGGCGGAGGGTCGGCAAGACGCGGCTGCTGCTCGAATGGACGGAACGCCACGGTGGTCTCTACACCGTGGCCGACCAATCCACGCCCGACTTGCAGCGGCGGTACTTCGCCGAAGCGGTGGCTCAACGGCTGGCGAACTTCGCCGAAGTCGAATATCCTGACTGGCGCGCGCTCTTCTCTCGGCTCGCGCGAGAAGCCAAGAGTTCCGGATGGAAGGGACCGTTGATCCTCGACGAGCTGCCCTATCTGGTGCTCGCCTCACCGGAACTACCGAGCGTCCTCCAGCGCTGGATCGACCACGAGGCGCGCGACGCGAGGTTGACGGTCGCCGTGGCAGGCTCAAGTCAGCGGATGATGCAAGGCCTGGTGCTCGCCGGCAACGCTCCGCTGTTTGGCCGGGCGCGTGAAATCCTCGACCTCCAGCCGCTCTCTCCGCGCCACCTGCCGGACGCCTTTCCGACCGGCGACGCATCCACTTGGATCGATCTCTACACCGCTTGGGGAGGGATCCCCCGCTATTGGGAGCTGGCGCTCGGCGCGGGTCACGACGTCGCCGATCAGATCGAGACGCTGGTGCTCGATCCTCTCGGCGCCCTCCACCGGGAACCCGATCGCCTGCTACTCGAAGAGGTCCCTTCGGCACTCGAAGTCCGCCCCCTCCTCGAAGCGATCGGCGCCGGAGCGCATCGGGTCTCAGAAATCGCGGGACGCCTGGGCCGGCCGGCCACCTCGATGGCCCGGCCTCTCGACCGATTGCTGGGCCTCGGCCTGGTTCGCCGCGAAACTCCGTTCGGCGAAGGCGAGAAGTCCGGCAAGAGGGCCGTTTACAAGATCGCCGATTCGCTCACCCGACTCTGGTTCCGCTCGGTAGCGCCCTATCGCGCGCAGCTGGCTGCCGGAACTCCAGCTTCCCGGCGGCAGCTTCTCGCCCGCTTCTGGGACCCGCTCCGCGCGGAAGCATGGGAGGACCTCTGCCGCCTCCTCCTGCCGCGGATTTACGAAAAAAGCTCCCTCGGCGCGCTCGGCCCGTGGGGTCCGGCCCATCGCTGGTGGCAGGGCGAAGCTCCGGAGTGGGACGTGATCAGCGAGTCGATCGACGGCGAACGGCTGCTGGTCGGCGAGGTGAAATGGAGCGCGAAGCCCTTTGATCGCCGCGCGCTCGCCCAGGCGATCGGCGAGCTGGCGGCTCGACCGGCTCCCCCGCTGCCGCCACGGTATGCAAGCCTGAACGTCGTGAGGACGCTGTTCGTTCCAGAGATCGCGGGCCGGGCGAGGCCTGAGTCCCCGGAAGGGTTGATCCTCGTGACTCTCGCCGATCTTTTCGAATCCGATCGTTCCGGATAAGCAGACCTAGAGACTAAAGGTGTCGGACATCCTCGTCAGTCCGGCCTACTTCAGCCGGCGAAGGAGCGCCGCGATCACGGCCTCGAACTCACTGTCGAATAACCCCTCGAGGCGCGGCCTTCGGCATTAAGCCTGGAGAAGAAGACTGGACAATCTATGTCCACATCGTATCCTCTAACTTGAGAACGGAGACCTAATGACGCTGAGGTCAACGGTCCTCCTACTCGAACCGCAGCGCCTCCACCGGATCGAGCCTCGCTGCCCGGGCCGCGGGGTAGCTGCCGAAGAAGGCTCCTACCAGCGACGAGAAACCGAGCGAGAGGGCGACGGCCCACCAGGGGACGTGGGCGGGGGGGAAATTGCCGGGGAGTAGATTGGCGATCAGGCTGCCGAGGCCGTAGCCGAAGGCGAGGCCGATCACGCCTCCTGCCGCCGAGAGCAGAAGGGCCTCGATCAGGAACTGGACCAGGATGTCGCCGCGCTTGGCGCCTAGGGCTTTCCTGACTCCGATCTCGCGGGTCCGCTCGGTGACCGAGACGAGCATGATGTTCATGATGCCGATGCCGCCGACCAAGAGGGCAATGCCGACCACGCCGCCGACCACCGCGGTCACCCCTCCGAGGATCGTGCTGATCGTCTTGATTAGATCGTCCTGGGTCTGGATTTCGAAATCGTCCGGCTGGTCGGTGGTCAGGCGGTGGCGCTGGCGCAGCAGCGCCTGGATGCCGTCGCGGACCGGTTCGACCGATTCGGCGTCGACGGTCTTCAAGCGGAGCTGGACCTGATCGCCGGCTCTGCGGCCGAACAGCGAGAGCGCCGAGTCGAACGGTACGAAGGCGAGATCGTCCAAATCGGCGCCGAGGTTTTCGCCTCGCTCCTCCATGATGCCGATCACCGTGACGGGGAGATTGCCGATATAGATTTCGCGGCCGATCGGGTTCTTGCCGAGCCCTAGCTCGTCGACGATCTTCTGGCCGATGCAGACGACCTTCCGCCGGTTTTCCAGATCCACCCGCGAGAGGAAGCGCCCCTCCCCCACGGCGTGGTTCATGATCTCTTGCCAGTTCTCGTTGACGCCGAGCACGAACTGCGGCCGGTGGTGCCGATCGAGATAGCGCAGGTCGAGCGGCCCCGCGATCACCGGCGTCATTTGGGTGACGCCGGGAACCCGCTTCTGGATCTCTTGACCGTCCTCCCAGGTGAGCTTGATCGGGCGCGAAAACACTCCCGGCCGCTCCTGTTGCACATCGGGGAAGACCATCATGAAATTCGCCCCGACGCCTTGCAGCTCGCCGGTGATCGTGTACTGAAGCCCCTGGACGATCGAGACCACGGCGATCACTGCGCCGACCCCGATCACGATGCCGAGCGCGGTGAGCAGCGAGCGCACCTTGTTGGCACGCAAGGAGTCGATCGAGACGCGGAAGTTTTCACCCAGATTCATGAGGTCACTCGAATCGCAGCGCTTCGATCGGGTCGAGCCGCGCCGCGCGGCTCGCCGGATAGCTGCCGAAGAAGATGCCCACACCGGCCGAGAAAGCGAACGCCAGCCCCACCGCCCAGAGCGGCACATGAGCAGGCGGCCAATCGCCCGGGAGAATTTTCGAGAGCACCACGCCAAAGCCCCAACCGAGCACCAAGCCGATTACGCCGCCGACCGAGGAGAGCGTGATCGCCTCCACCAGGAACTGCACCATGATGTCCCGGCTTCGCGCGCCGACCGCTTTGCGGACGCCGATCTCGCGGGTGCGTTCGCGCACCGAGACCAGCATGATGTTCATGATCCCGATGCCGCCGACCAACAGCGCGATGCCGACGATGCCCGCGACCACCGCGGTGATCGAACCCAGAATGCTCTGGGTCGAACGGAGGATCTCGTCCTGCACCCGGATACGGAAGTCGTCGGGCTGCCCTTTTTCGATCTTGTGCCGTTGACGCAGGACCGAGGTGATCATGTCGCGCACCTGCGGGATCTGGGGGACCGACTCGACCTGGAGGCGCAAACGCACGAGATCGCGGGCGCTGCGACCGAACAACACGACGGCGGCGTCGAACGGCACGAACACCAGGTCGTCGAGATCCTCGCCGAGCGTCTGCCCCTTCTTTTCCATCACGCCGATCACCGTCGCCGGGTAGCGGCCGACGTAGATCTCCTTGCCGATCGGATCGTCGCCCAAATCCAGCTCGCGAATCGTCGTGCGGCCGATCACCACGACGTTCCGCCGCTTTTCCAGATCGATCTTCGACAGAAACCGGCCGCGCTCGACGGTGTGGTTGCGCACCTCGGGCCAGTTTTGGTTCACCCCGAGGATCAGGCTCGGCTGGTGCGAGCGGTCGCGGTATTTGATCAGCGCTTTGCCCAGCACCACGGGGGTCATGATGCGGATGCCGGGCACCCGCTTGGCGATCGCCTGGGTATCGTCCCAGGTGAGCCGCACTTGGCGCGCAACGATCCCTGGACCCCGCGATTGCTGGTCGCCGAAATCGGGGCTCACCTCCATGAACGTCGCGCCGACTCCCTGGAGTTCCTTGGTCACCAGATGTTCGAGCCCCTGGACCAGCGAGACCACCGAGATCACCGAGGCGACGCCGATGATGATTCCGAGCGTGGTCAGCAGCGAGCGCAGCTTGTTGGCGAGGACCGCCGAAAACGCCAGGCGAAGGTTTTCGGTGACGATCACGAACGGCCCCGGTCGGCGGTCAGGCCGAAGGACGGTGGGTGGAGGCTTGATCGCCGACGATCTTGCCGTCGCGCAATTGGACCTGGCGGTTGGCGTGCTCGGCGATGTCGGGCTCGTGGGTGACCAGAATCACCGTGTTGCCGCCCTGATGCAGCTCGTCGAACAGGTCCATGATCTCTTTAGACGTCGCCGAGTCGAGGTTGCCGGTCGGCTCGTCGGCGAGCAGGATCGACGGTTCGTTCACCAGAGCGCGGGCGATCGCAACGCGCTGGCGTTGACCGCCCGACAGCTCGTTCGGCTGGTGATGCGTACGCTCGCCGAGCCCCACCCGTTCGAGCGCCTTCCGCGCCCGCTCGCGGCGCTCGGCGCGCGGCAGCCCGGCGTAGATCAACGGCAGCTCGACGTTGTGCAACGCGTCGGTGCGGGCGAGCAGATTGAAGGTCTGGAAGACGAAGCCGATCTCTTTGTTGCGGATGCCCGCGAGCTGGCTGTCGTCCAGCTCTTCGACCGCCGTGCCGTTCAGCACGTAGTTGCCGGAGGTCGGCGTGTCGAGGCAGCCGAGCAGGTTCATCATCGTCGACTTGCCGCTGCCGGACGAACCCATGATCGCGATGTACTCCCCGCGTTCGATCGCGAGGTCGACACCGTTGAGCGCCCGCACCTTCTCGGCGCCCATGTCGTAAATCTTGTATACGTCGTGCAGCTCGATCAGCGCCATGGATTTTACTCCTCGTCCTTCTCTTTCTTGTCCCGTTCCTTCTCGCGCGCCTTCCTGCGATCCTCCGCCTCGGAGGTGACGCTCACTTGGACGATCTCGCCGTCCTTCAAATCGCGCAGCGTTCGGTAGGGGCCGGTGATCACCTTGGCGCCAGGGTCGAGACCCGAAAGGATCTCGATGTGCGTCTCGTCGGAGAGACCGAGCGTTACCGGCTTTTGGCGCGCCTTGCCGTCGATCACCACGAACGCGACCTTCACTTCGTCGCTGCCCGCGCTCCCTTCGATCGGCTTGCCCGCGGCATCGAGCGGCGCGCGCTCGACCACCGCCTGGATCGGCACGACGAGGGCATTCGGATGCGCCTCGGCGCGAATCGAAGCGCGCACCGACATCCCCGGACGTAGTGCTTCGTCCGCGTCGTCGAGCTGGATCTTGACCTCGAAAAACGTCACGTCCGGCTGCTGCGGGCGCGACGAGCCGGAACTCCCCACCTCGACCACGTGGCCGTGGTATTCGCGGCCGGAGACCGCATCGACCTTGAGCGTCGCGGACTGCCCGGGATGGATGTTGACGATCTCGGTTTCATCGACGTCTACGTTGGCGAGGATTTCGGACAAATCGGCGATCACGCCGATGATCGAGGCCGGATTGTTCATCGTCCCGAACACGACCACTTCGCCCTGCTCGGCGTCGAGCCGGATCACGCGGCCGGAGATCGGCGCGTAGATCGTCGTCTTGGCCAGATCGGTCTTTGCCTGGTCGAGGCTCGCGCTCGCCTGGGTGACCATGTCGTGCGCCTCGTCGAGGCTCAATCGAGCCGACGACTCGGCGAGCTGCGCCGCTTCGAGCTGCTCTTGCGACACGACCCCCTCCCCCGAGAGACGCTGGGCACGGGAGAGCCGGGCGCGAGAGTCGGCGAGCATCACCTCGGACTTGTGGACCGCCGTTCGCGCGCTGGCGAGCTGTGCCTTGAAACGATCGCGCGACGAGAGGTAGGTGTCTTTTTCCAGGTCCAAGAACGGCTGGCCGGCGCGGATCGTGTCGCCCTCGTGAACGTAGAGCTTCTCGATCTTGCCTACCACGTGCGACGAGAGGTTCACCTTTTCTTTCGGATCGATCGAACCGGTGGATTTGACCACCTGGACGATCTCCCGCCGCTTCGCCTCTTCGACGTAGACCTTCGGGCCCTTCTTGCCTTTGTTCGCCCGCAGGCTCGCGAAAACGATCCCGCCGAGCGCCAAGACGATGACGAGACCCACCAGAACCCGCTTCATCGACATTCCTCTCTCGTTCTCATCCCAAAATCCAATCTCAACTCAGATCCAATCCAACGGAAAACGCGCGCTCAATGGGAACGCAAGCTCGACAAGGCGGCCAATCCGACCTGTACCGCCACGAGCAGGAACCAGATGCCGAACACCCCGGCGAACGCCTTGCCCCGCGGCACCTTGCCCGCGACCTGGTAGCCGATGCTCAAAAGCACCAGCGTCGCCAAGGTAAAGACGTCCAGGTTGGCCAGCAACGCGGAGAGCCAGGGCGCGGCGTTTTCCGGCGCCAGGAAACCAAGGTTCGAAACCATGAACGAGGCCGTCTTCATCTCGTCGCCGGAGATGTGGTCGCGCGACAGGATGATCGGGATCGACACCAGGGCGGCCGCGGTCCGCCCCATCAAACCGTGGACGGTGATCGCCAAGCTCTGGCGATAATCGAACGCGCCGCCGAACAGCCGTAACGCCATGAAGATCAAGGCGGCGAGCAAGCAGAGGACCGGCGGACCGATCACGCTGAACACCATGGCGCAGCCATGGGCGAACCCCGCGCTCTGTTCGACGTTCGGCGGCACCTGCTGGCCGGCTGCGGCCATCTGGGACTCGATGACCTCGACGAAATCGACCCGCGACAAGAGCAGATAGCTCGCCGCGGCGGAGAGCGCCCAATAGAGCAGGAATCCGAGCACCCAGGTCGGCTTCTCGCGGATCTCTGCGAAGACCTCCCCGGGGGCCACGAACACCCGCAGCAGGCGCCCCGCCTCGTTCATGGGTTCACGCCTCCTCCGGTCGCCCCAAACTCGTCCATCGCCGAACGCGCTCTCGCCCGCTCCTTGATGTCCTGGCGGTACAGACCGGTGCCCGGGTCACCTTCCGGCTGATCCACCTCGACGTTTTCCTGTTCGAGCAGCTTGCCGATCGAGTTGTAGTAGGTCGCGAGCGAGGTCCGATAGTTGACCACCGCGGTGACCTCGCGGCTACGCGCCTGGGTCAGCTCGTCTTGGACCTGGTTGATCCGGAAGCTGGTCGACATGCCGTTTTCGTAGCGCTTCCGCTCGGCGTCCAGATTCCGCTCCTGAAACTTGACCGAGATCCGCGCCGCATCGATCTGCTTGGCGGCGGTGATCACCGCACGGGTCGCCGTGCGGACTTCGGTGGTCACCTGCAATTTGACCTGATCGAGGCCGACCTGACCCCGTTCGAGGTCGAGCTGCGCGATGACGTTGCCCGCTCGGGCGGCGCGGTTCTGAATCGGAATCCCGAGCGTCAAGGTCGCCGACCAGCCGTCGAAATCGCGCTGACGGAGCTGGTCGAGAACGTCGCCGTAGCCCCCCTCGATCGGCCGGGCCAGCGGCTCGCCGGTGTCCGGATCGCGGGCGAGGGTGCCACCCGTGCCGTTCAATCGGTAGCCAAGGTTCAAGTCGAGCGTCGGCTTGAGCTGGTCGCGGAAGAACACCGCGTCGATCGCCAGGCGTTCGACCTGGCTCTGCTGGGCACGGATCTCAGGGCGCGACTCCAGGGCGGTCGAAATCGCCTGATCGAGATCGATCGAAATCCGATCGATCTCCGGCTCGGTCGAGGGGACGATCTCCGCCGACCAGGAATCGCCCGTCGGCAGGTCGAGCAGCTGGCGCAGCTGGTCGGCCGCATCGCCCACCGCCGACTCGGCGCGGATGATGTCCTCTTCGCGGGTGGCGATCGCCGCTTCGCTCTGCACCAGTTCCAAGGGCGCGAGGGTGCCGACATCCACCTGGATCTTGTTGCGCGAATGAAGCTCCTGGGCGAGCCCCAGGCTCTCTTGCGAGACGTGGAGCTGTTCGCGCGCTTCGACCAGTCGCCAATAGGCGAATTCGACCGCTTGGATCGTGCCGCTCACCTGACGTTCGAAGTCGCTGCCGGTGGCCGCGTTGTTGGCGCGGGCGACGCGTAGCGCCCGGGTCGCGGGGAGGTGCCCGAAGTTGCGCAGCAGGGGCTGCGTAAAGCCCAGGCGAATCGCCGAATCGAAGCTCGGGTTGAGCGCGTTGAACACGACGTCGCTTTCCGAGCGCGAGTTGTCGAAGTCGAGGGTCGCGACACCGTTGGTCGGTGCCACCAACTGCCGGAGGCCGAGGTTCCAGGTCTCCTGCTTGAAGCTCGACGCCTGAAGTCGCGACACCTGCGCCGAGGTGTTGTCGAGGATGCCCAGCTGCCCGGTCAGGTTGAGGTCGTAGATCCCTTTGATCTGGAGGATGCCGTACCAGTTCTGGGTCCGGGTGTAGCGCTGAACCCTCAGGCCCAGGTTCCGTTCGAGCACCAGGGCGAGAGCCTGATCGAGCGTGAGGTCGATCTTGCCATCCACCACGGAGAGGCCGAGATCGCCCGGTTCGTCGGCGACGGTTGCGGTGACGGTGATGGCCGCGACCGGACCGGTCGCGACCCAGAGGGCGCCGAGCGCCGCGGTGATCCGTAGGAGCCGTAGCGGCCGCAGGGACCGAAGGAGCCTCATGAGTCCCACCTTTCTTGCTTGCCTATTCTGCCGATCCAGCGCTTCGACCATAGAATCCCTCGTTTACTTGGCAATTCAGGCCGCGGAGAGAACCCTCCGTTCCGCCGCCTCAGGTATGTACGGTTCGACCCGCGAAATGTTCCGGGCGCGAACAAGCTAACTCAACTCCCCCCTACCGGCCAAGCCGGCTGGGCAAATCGACGATCTCTCCAGGGTAAAAGCATGCCACCCGGCGCCCGGATTCCCTCTCGAAGAGATCCGGGGCCTCCTCCCGGCAGCGCACTCTGGCGATCGGGCAGCGGAGACGGAAGGGGCAGCCTCCCGGCGGCTGGGCCGAGCCCGTCGCCAGATCGCCGACCGCCTCCGCGGTCCCTGCGGTAGCCGTCGCCCCCACGTTCCCGGCCGCCGGCTCTCCCGGAGCGCCGAGCCGGGGCACCGCCGCGATCAGCGCCACGGTATACGGATGAAGGGGCCGGGCGATCAGCTCGGCGGCAGGCCCCGACTCGACCACGCGGCCGGCAAAGAGCACCACGATGCGTTCGGCCACCTGCTCGACCGCCGCCAGATCATGGGAGATCACCAGCAGCGCGATCCCCTGGTCGCGATGCAGATCGGCGAGCAGGGCGAGCACCTGCTCGCGGCTCACGGTGTCGAGCGCCGAGGTCGTCTCGTCGGCCACCACCAGCTCCGGCTCGTAGGCGAGAGCCCGGGCGAGCGCCACCCGCTGCCGCTGCCCGCCCGAAAGCTCGTGGGGGTAGCGCCGTGAATACGCCGGATCGAGCCCGACCGCGAGCAGCAGCTCGTCCACGCGGAGGGAGCGTTCGGCCCGCACCACGCCCCGGACCCGGAGCGCCTCGGCGACCGAGCGGCCGACCGTGGCGCGCGGATCGAGCGAGCCCGAGGAATCTTGAAAGATCATCGGCGAGCGGCGCCGAACGAGCGCCCGTTCGGCGCGCGGCAGGTTCGCAAGATCGCGGCCTTCTCGGAGCACCACCCCGCCGGTCGGCCCATCGAGCCCGACCAGGCAGCGGCCGATCGTCGTCTTGCCGCTCCCCGACTCGCCGACCAGACCGACCGCCTCGCCCTGCCCGATCGACAGATCGACGCCGTCGACCGCCCGAATCCCTTCGGCCCGGCGGCCGAACAACCCCTTGCGAAGGGGAAACGTCCGCTTCAGGCCACGCGCCTCGATCAGCGCGGGGCGCTCGGCTCTCGGGCCGGTTTTCCGGTCGGCACGCCCGGCACGGCCGGCGCCCCGCCCGAGACGGGGTGCCGCGGCGAGCAGGCGCCGTGTCGCCTCCTGCTGCGGCGCCGCCAGGACCTCCCGGGTGGCACCGGATTCGACCAGACGCCCGCCGGAAAGAACCAGCACCCGCGAGCAGTACGCCGCCACCAGCCCAAGATCGTGGGTGATCAACAGGACGCCCAAGCCCTCGCCCGCCAGACGGACGAGCCGGTCGAGCACCTGGCCTTGGAGCGTCGCGTCGAGCGCGCTGGTCGGCTCGTCGGCGACCAGCACCCGCGGCCGGCCGACCAGTGCCGCGGCGAGCGCCACCCGCTGCCGCTGGCCGCCGGACAGCTCGTGCGGATAGGCCGACCCGACACTCTCGGCGAGATCCATCTGGG
>JBBRUC010000120.1:0-18148 GCA_038248205.1 Thermoanaerobaculia bacterium | reverse complement strand
GTGATCGGAGCCATGGGGGCCGTCGGCGTGATCGGCGCGGGCCTTGGGGGGCTCACCGCGGCGGTGACGCTCGCCGGGCGCGGTCACCGGGTCGTCGTCTTCGAGCGTAGCCCCTGGCTCGGCGGCAAGGCGGCCGAACTGTCCGAGGGCGGGTTCCGCTTCGACATGGGGCCGACTATTCTGACGCTCCCCTCGGTATTCGCCCGGGTGTTCGCCGAGGCCGGGCGCGATATCGCCCAGGAGCTCGATCTGGTACCGCTCGATCCGCAATGGCGCTGCTTTTTCGAGGACGGCGCGGTGCTCGATCTGGAAGCGGACACCGAGAGGATGGCCGCCAAGCTTGAAAGCTATGAGCGGGGTGCGGGCGCCGGCTACCGCCGCTTCATGGCGATCTCGAAGCGCCTGCACGGGATTTCGGATCGATTCTTCTTCTGGCGCTCGATCGGCTCGGTGCGCGACACGATTGACGTCGGAGCCACGTTTCAGCTGTCGGTCCTGGGCGATCTGCTCGCCCTGCGCTTTGGCCGCACGGTTGCCGGCACCGTGAGAAAAGCGGTCGCCGAACCGCGCATTGCCCAGATGCTCGACCATTTCACTCAGTATGTGGGTTCTTCGCCCGAGGCTTCTCCCGCCGTGCTCTGCGGCATCGCGCACATGCAGACCCAAGAGGGGATCTGGTACCCGAAAGGGGGCACCCGCGCGGTGCCCGAAGCGCTCGCCCGGGTGGCTCGCGAGCTGGGGGTAGAGATCCGCCTGGAAACGGGTGTGCGGAAGATCTTGACCGAGCGTCGCGGCGCGAAAGGTAAGCTTGCCGTGGTCGGAATCGAGACCGACTCTGGAGAACGGGTGCCGTTGACCGCCGTCGTGTCGAACGCCGATTCCGTGCGTACCCATCGAGAGCTGCTGGGCGGCGAGCCCGCGCGCCGCTTCGAACGGCGACGGCGCTACGAGCCCGCCTGTTCGGGGGTGGTGCTCTACCTCGGCCTCGACCGCGCCTACGACCACCTGCTGCACCACAACTTCGTCTTCTCCCGCGACCCGCACGAGGAATTCGACGCGATCTACCGCCGCGGCGTGCCGGCCCCCGACCCCACCTGCTACGTCTGTGCTCCGGCCCGCACCGAGCCCGCCGTAGCGCCCGCGGGGGGCGAAGCGCTCTACGTGTTGGTCCACGCGCCCTACCTGCGCCCCGGCCAGGATTGGCGCGAGATCTTTCCCGGTTATCGGCGTACCATCCTCGACAAATTGCGCCGGACGGCAGGGCTCGAAGACCTGGAACAGCGGATCGTTTTCGAGTCAGCGCTCACCCCGGAAGACATCCAGCGCCGGTACCATGTGCTCGACGGCGCAATCTACGGCTTGGCGAGCCATGGACGGTTCACCGGAGGGTTCAAGCCGGCGAACCGGAGTCGGGACGTCTCGGGGCTCTATCTGGCAGGCGGCGCCGCGCACCCCGGACCGGGTATGCCGATGGTCGGGATGTCCGGATGGATCGCGGCCGACGCCCTGGATGCCGACCGCCGGCCGCGCGAAGAGAGGCGTTCCGCCTGAGAGACGCCGACGAACGGGAAGGGGAAAGAGCCGTGAGCGACGACGAGGGGAGCGCACCGCAGGCACCGCGCGAGCGGGAGCGGACCGAGGCCACTACGCCCCAGGTTTCGCCGGCCCTGCTCGGCTGGTTTCGTCGCTATGCCGAGCGCTATCTGACGCGCCACTTTCACGCGCTCCGCTTGGCGCGGTCCGGCTTCGACCCGGCCGAGTTGCCGGCGCACCGGCCGCTCGTCGTCTATCTCAACCACCCCGCGTGGTGGGATCCTCTGGTCGGGCTCGCGCTCGCGTTCGAACGTTTCGGTACACGGCGCCACTTCGCGCCGATCGATGCCACCGCGCTCGCCCGCTATCGTCTGCTTGGACGGCTCGGCTTCTTCCCTGTCGAACTCGGTACGCGCCGGGGGGCGGCCGGGTTTCTCGCTACGGCGCGGGCGATTTTGGAAGACCCGGACGCTGCGATCTGGATGACTCCAGGCGGTCGATTCTCCGATCCGCGCGAGCGGCCGGTCGAGCTGCAATCGGGGCTGGGCCATCTGGCCGCGAAAGTGCCCGCCGCGATCTTTCTGCCGCTCGCGGTCGAGTATCCGTTCTGGGAGGAACGGACCCCCGAAGCCCTGGCCCGTTTCGGCCAGCCGCTCGACGCCTCGGAGGCGCGCCTCGGACCGGGAGACTGGACGGCGCTTCTCACCGAGCGGCTGGTCGCGACGCAGGACGCCCTCTCCTCGGATGCGATCACCCGCGATCCCAAACGGTTCGAGATCATCGCCCGCGGCAAAGCCGGAGTAGGAGGGGCCTACGACGCCTGGCGGCGCCTCACCGCGCGGTTGCGGGGCGACAAGTTCGACCCCCGCCACGGGCGGAAGGAAGATTGACTAGGCGATCTCGCCGATGACGGGCCTAGCGGTCGCCACAATCGTCGTTGCCCTGTTTGCGCTGGTTCCGGCGCTCCTCTTCTTTCGTAACGTCGGGCGGTTCCGTGTGCCGTCGGCCCTCCCTTCGGGAGGCGTCCCGCCGCGGGTCTCGCTGTTGATCCCGGCGCGTGACGAGGAACGCTCGATCGGTCGCGCGCTCGAAGCGGCGCTCGCCAGCGCCGGCGTCGAGATCGAAGTCGTGGTGCTCGACGACGGCTCGACCGACCGGACGGCGGAGATCGTCCGCTCAATCGCCGATCGCGATCCGCGGGTGCGTCTGGAGACAGCGCCGCCGCTGCCGGCCGGCCTGCGGGGCAAACCGCACGCCTGCGCCGTCCTCGCCGAGCGGGCGCGCTTCGAGATCCTGGCCTTTCAGGACGCCGATGTACGCCTCGCCCCGGACGGCCTTGTACGCGCCGTGGCGTTCTTAGAAACGAGCGGTGCCGGGCTCGTCTCGGGCTTCCCCCGTCAAGAGACCGGCACCTGGCTTGAAAAGCTGCTGATCCCGCTGATGCATTGGATCCTGCTCGGCTTCCTGCCGATCGACCGCATGCGACAGAGCCGCCACCCGGCCTATGGCGCCGCCTGCGGCCAGCTGCTGCTCGCCCGGCGCGACGCGTACGAAACCGCCGGAGGGCATCGCGCGATCGCCCGTTTCGTCCACGACGCGCTCAAGTTGGCGCGCGCCTTTCGCGCCGCGGGATTTTCGACCGACCTGTTCGACGCGACACCGATCGCCACCTGCCGGATGTACGAGAGCGCCCCCCAGGTCTGGGAAGGGTTGGCGAAAAACGCTACCGAAGGGATGGGCGCGCCGGCCGCCATCGTCCCCTGGACCCTGGTGCTCGGTCTCGGCCAGATCGCCCCGCCGATCCTGCTGGGAGTAGGGCTCGCGACCGGAGCCCCAACCTGGGTGCTCGCCCTCTCCGCCCTGGCTCTGGCCGCCGGCTGGGCCGCCCGCTTCTCTGCGGCGGCCCGCTTCCGCCAGCCGCCCCTCGGAGCGCTTCTCCACCCGCTCGGAATCGCGCTCTTCCTCGCGATCCAATGGCACGCCCTCGCCCGCCACCTCGCGGGGAGGCCCGCGGTCTGGAAAGGCCGGGCACTTTCGGGTTGACTTCGGGCCAACCTTACAGCCAGCGAATCACTCCGCCCTGGATCGCTCGGGTCTTGGGGTCTTGAACGAAGGCGGCGACGCCGAGCTTGCGGCCGGCGGTGGCGGTGCCGGTCGGCAGATCGACCGAACCGGTGGCGCGACCTCCCGGTGCGGCGGCGAGGGCGAAGGCTCTTTGCAGGCGGCGGACCACCGCGTCGTTCTTGAGCGTCCGGCCGCCGTTTTCGCCGCGGCCGACCTTGGTCACCAGACCGTTCTCGACCAGGGCGACGAGCACGTCGGCGTCTCTCGGCAGCGCCGCCGCGTGAGAGGCGGTGATCTTGGCGCGCAGCCCGCCCGGGGTCTGCTCGACGGCCAGGTCGATGTCCACCGGCGGCTTCTCCGCGAGCGCCTTGGCAATCGCCGCGCGCACCTTCCGCTCTTCCGAGCCGACCATCTCGTCGGTGCCGTTGACCACGACCTGCGGCGTGTAGATCCGGTTCGAGTCATACGCCTGGGCGTACTGCTTCTGCCGCTTCGACCAGTCCGGCGACGAGAAGGGATCCTGCCAGCCGATGTAGTCCCAATAGTCGACGTGGAAGGCGAGCGGCACCACGCGCCCGGCGATTTTCGGGTCGGCGGCGATCGCCGAGAGCAGCCGATCGGCGGGCGGGCAGCTGGAACAGCCCTGCGAGGTAAACAGCTCGACCACCGCGATGCTGCCTTCGGCCGGCGCCGGAGACGCCGTGAGGGTTGGAGTGGGAGAAGAGGAAGGGGCGAGCATGAGGAAAGCGGCAAAGCCCAAGGCGCCGAGCGCGAGAATCGGGATCAGGCGCGCCGAAGTCGGGAAGGACGGGCGGGAAGGGGTGGTGTCGTCGAGCATTTGGAGCCTCCGGAGATCCACGATAGCAGTTCGCTCAGGGAGGGGAACCTCGACTTAGATCCGATCGCCCGGGGGGGTTGGATTCATCCCCAGGGGAACGGGCGGCGAAAGGGGCTTGGCTGAGAGGGGACGCCCAGGGGCATCAGGCGCTTTGCGGCAGCTCCATCGTCACCCGGGTGCCGCCTTCGGATCGGTTGGCCAGCTCCAGCCGGTGCGCCGGGCCGTAGAGGCGCTGCAGCCGGGCGCGGGTGTTGGCGAGACCGATGCCGTTACGCCGCGCGGCCTCCTCAGGCAGCCCCGGTCCGTCGTCCTCGACTTCGAGACGAAGGAGCCCATTCGTGCGTACGGCGCGGATCGAGATCGTGAGAGGCGCGGCGCGCCGTTCCAGTCCGTGCCGGATCGCGTTCTCGACCAATGGCTGGAGCAACATGTTGGGCACCGAGGCGAATCGCGCTGCCTCGGGAACCTCCTGATGGACTCGCAGGCGATCGCCGAAGCGGGTCTTCTGGATGTCCAGATAGACCCCTAAGAAGCGGAGTTCCTCCTCGAGCGGCACCTCGTCACGATCGGCGCTCGAAAGCGACATCCGTAGCAGTTCGGAGAGGCGCACCACCATGCGCTCCGCGCCGTCGGGGTTGCCATGGACCAGGGCGGAGATGGCGTTCAACGTGTTGAACAGGAAGTGCGGCTCCAGCTGCATTTTGAGCACCGTGAGTTCGGCGCGCGACAGTTCGGCCTCCAGGCGGGATGCCGCGACCTCTCGTTCCTTGAGCCGCCGGATGCCATCGAACGCATGGACCGCCGCGACGATCGAACCATAGATGACCAGGGCGGCCTGGAAGTTGACCACCAAGAGCACGGGCAGCCGCGAGAGAAAGCCGGGCGCGATCGAGCCGGAGAGGGTCGCCAGGATCGCCTGGTTCTTGACCAAGGTCAAAAACGAGTTCGCCACAACGGTGAGCGCGCCGATTCCGACGTGCGCGGGCAGCGCCCAGCGCCAGGTATCGCGGTCGATCGGGAACCGCCGCGCGGCCCACACCACGGCGGGCAACAAGAGAGCCCAGAGCACCCACGAGAGCGACTCGGAGATCAGCCGGCTCCAGGGTACGGCTTCGCCGATCGCGTGGTAGTAGATCCACGAGGGAACGATCGAAACGGCGAACAGCAGGGCGAAACCGAGAGCGAACCAAGTCGATCCGCGCGGCCCATCCGAGCCGCCGGCCGGACGCGGAGCGGCAGATCCCGACAGCAAAGCACCGGGGAGTAGAGGGGCCGAAGTCGGCGTGGAGAGAATCGATCCGTTCACGTCGTAGGACTCATCAGGCTTAGCGCCAGCGCAGGCGTACACCCAATCGGAAAACCCGCGGCCCGATCGCTTCTCGCAGCGCTCCGGCTTGGGGAGAATTGACGAAGCGCTCCCGGTTGAGCGCGGTATCCCGGTTCAGTAGGTTGAAGCCGTCAACCGACACGACGACGCTGGTGTCGCCAAGGATCAGCTCTTTTTCGCAACGCAGGTCGAGAACCAGCGGATCGTCATAGCGCTCCGCGTCGGTCAGGGTGGTGACCTGGACATTGCGCGCGATGCCGTCCGGCGGCGTGACCCGCAAGGCGTAGGCGATCGGATAGCCCTGGCGGCTCGATAGATTGCCGGCGAAATTGAAACCCCAGGGCCGGCTCGGCGCCACTTGCACCAGGCCGCTCAGGTTGAACACCCAGCGGCTATTGAGAAAGGCGCCCTCGAACGCTCCAGAGCCGGGGGCCTGCTCGGCCACGGCTTCGTGATTGCCGTCGCCGTCGAAACTGTCGTTGCCGCTGCCCGGCGCGAGGTCCGTCGGATCGTCGTAGCGGCGAAATTCGGGGCCGACGCGCCAGCGCCAATCGCTCCAGGTCACGTTGCCACGCAGCATCCAGCCGTGGCTCAACCGCTTGTTCAAGCCCAGGGAGAGACCCCGATACAATTGGCTCCGATCCCCGTTGACCAAGCGTCGTCCGCCGGTCGGCGTGAGCGCCGGGTCGAGCGTGTAAATCGGCACGATGTAGGTCCGGCCGTTGGGCAATCGCGCCGCGCGCTTCTCCCACAAGGAGTAGTCGTCGGCGGTCGCGAGCCGCACCGCGCCGGAGGCGTCGCGCACCAGGCGGCGCGATTCGAGCACGTCGCTCACCCGCCGCTCGGTCAACTGACCGGTCACCACCAAATCCGCACGGACCAGCCGCTCGAAGCCGAGGGTCAGCTCGTCCGTGAGTTCCGGGGTGAGGTTCGGGTCGGTCTGGTTGGGGCTGGCGAGCGCCGTGGGGCGGCTCGGATCGATCCCTTGGGTCGAAAGCAGTTCGGTCTCTTCCCCTGCGTCATAAAGCCCGTCGCCGTCCCGGTCGATGAAACCAAAGGTCGCCGACGAGGCGTCGAGCGGGTGTAGGCGATCGACCAGGGTGGTATGAAGTTGCGAAGCGAAACGCGAGTAGCCCGCGCGCAGGACGACATGGTGATCGGCGCCCAACGCGTAGGAAGCGCCGAACCGGGGCGACAGGCTGCGCCAGCGAAAATCGGCTCCGCTGCCGTTGAAACGGACCGCGGGAAGAAGCTCCGGGAAGGCCGCGTTCGCACCGATCTCCGTGGCCTCGCTGGTGCCCGTCTGCTCGTCGAAGCGGAGGCCGGCGGTGAGCGTCAACCGGTTGGAGCGCATTTCGTCCTGCGCCCAAAACGACTTGTAGAGCTGCTTCGAGCCGATCTGCCCGGGCCGGAACGCGCGCACCACGTCGTAGGAGGTACCGGTGTTCTCCCCTGCGATCTGGAGCAGGTTGCGCGGTCCCCAGCGTTCCTCGCTGGTCGAGCTGAACTCGCGGACCGAAGAGCCGAGCCGCGGCTCGTGGCTTCCCGGTCGCGCGACCCAGAAGGTCCGTAGATCGAGTTGCAGCTGGCGGGATCTGCGCCGATCGGAGAACGAAGAGAAGGCGCCGCGCCAGACCCCATTCGGATCGAGCAAAGGCTCGGCTTCGTCGCCGCCCCGCGGATCGGCATTCACCTCGCCGTCGAGGTTCGAAGCGAGCGCCGTGAGGTAGAGGTTGTTGCCCAGGATCGAATCTTCAATCTTCCAGATCCTCGTCTCGCCGCGCAGAAACTGCAGGGTTTCGGGCGCGCGTTCCGGACCGGCCCCGAGGTCTCGCCGGGTCTTGTTGGCCCGATGGAGGGTCAGCGAAAGAGAATTGCCGGCTCCCAGTTGTGCGTTGAGCTTGCCGGCAAGGTTCAGGATCTCGGCGCGGTCGAGCCCGCCACCGACGGCGATCTGCCGGGCGTTGGTCGCGCCGTAGGAGAACCAACCGAACAGACGCTCCGAGATCAACGGCCCCCCGCCTTCAAGCCCGTAGTCGT
The DNA here is from genome assembly GCA_038248205.1 of Thermoanaerobaculia bacterium. Classification (GTDB taxonomy): domain Bacteria; phylum Acidobacteriota; class Thermoanaerobaculia; order Multivoradales; family UBA5704; genus DASYKS01. The sequence continues at coordinate 10,346 of JBBRUC010000120.1, read as the reverse complement.
CGATCCCCTGGATTCTGCCAACGGACAGCGAGGCGCCGGCCGGCGTGTCATCGTTGGCCTCTGCGCCTAATTGGCGCGCCGCGGCGGGCAGCAGCGCAACCGAACCGGCCGGCGCTGCGGCCGCGGGCGGCTCTACATCCGTCGTCCCTTGGGTGCGCGAGAACGAGTCGAACCGGTGGCCGCCACCGCCACCGCGGCGCGTCGGTACGTCGAGCGGATCGATCGGTCCCGCCTCGGTCGGTACCAGGATCGAAGTCTGACGCGGAGTCGCCTGCCAGCGGTGATCGGTGGTGAAATCGCGCGCCGAGCCGCGCCAGACTCCCGTTCCGCGTTTGGTCACCAGGTCGACCAGCACCCCGGCGCTCGGTGCCGCGGCATCCGGTCCGCCGAGCGTCACCCGCGCCTCTTCGAGCTGATCGAAATCGTACGCGAGCGGCGAGCTGCCGGCCGCCGCCATGTCGGTGACCTGAACGCCGTCGAGAACGAAGTTGTTTTGCGCCCGACCCGAGCCGCCGCCGACAAACGTCGGCTGTAGGTTGGTCTTATTGCCGCCCGCGTTGATCGTGTCGAGGACCACCCCCGGGGCTTGGGCGACCACCGCCCACGGATCGCGCGTGGTGGGAATCACGTCGAGCTCGAACGAGCCGAGGCGAATTCCCTGCGCCTCCGGCCGCGAGGCCAACTCCGGAGGCTCCGAGGTGACGACCAGGGTTTCGCCGGGAGTGGGGCTCATCTTGATCTGGAGCGACGTGGTTCGACCAACCAAAATTTCAACTGTCGGGTAGCTCGCCGGCTGGTAGCCATCGCGCACCGCGCGGAGCGAGTAATTACCCGGCTCCATGCCGAGGAATCCGAGCGCTCCTTTTGCGTCGCTCACCTGGCGATAGCTCGCCGAGCGCCCCGACAGGGTGACCGCCACGCCAGGCAGAGGTTCGCCGTCGGCGGTCAGGACGAAGCCTTCGAGACCGCCGGCCTGTTGAGCGCCGGCCGCGATCGCCGAACATCCGGCGACCAGAATCGCGGCACGAGCTACGCGGAAAAGATAGTGGTTGCGCATGGAAGAACCGCCCTTCGAATGATACCCGCGCGCACGAAACGGTTCGCCTACCTCGGTCCCGAGGCGGCGGCGTTTCGTCCCCTGGCATGGGTCTTCGTCCCCGGCAGTTTATCGAGGGCGCACCCAAGGGGGTATAGGGAGGGGATACGGAGCCCGCCGACGGCGCGCAGCCGCCGGCCGAACGCAAGGCCGCGCAGAGGGGCGGCCTACTTCCGTAGCGGAGCCGTTACAGCGTGGCGCCGAGGGCGACTTCCAACCGCTCGCGGCAGCTGCGTGAGAGCGGGAGGCGCGCCCCCGTCTGGAGCACCACCTCGTAGTCGCCGTGGACTCCGGGAACCAGTTCTTTGACCCGATCGAGGTTGACGATCGCCGAGCGATGGATGCGCACGAAACGAATCGGATCGAGACGATCCTCAATGCCGGCCATGGTTTCGCGCAGGAGGTGGCTCTTGCCGTGGGCGTTTAAGCGTACGTAGTTGCCGGCCGCGTCGATCCAATCGAGGTCGTCGACTTTCAGAAACTGCACCCGCCCCGCGGTTTTGACCACCAGGCGCTCCGGGCGCAGGCGTTCGGTCCGGGTGGTCACCAAAAGCTCCGCGAGCTGGCGCCGCAGCTCCCCCACGGTTCGGTGCTCGACCTGCGCCCTGACCCTTCCCAGGGCGGCGCGAAAGCGCTCGCGATCGAAAGGTTTCAACAGGTAATCGATGGCGTGGACCTCGAACGCACGCAGGGCGTGCTCGTCGTAGGCGGTGACGAAAACGACCGCCGGCATGTGCTCCGGGCCGATCTCCTCGATCACGCCGAAGCCGTCGAGTTCGGGCATCCGGACGTCCAGAAACACAACGTCGGGCTCCAACTCGCGAAGGGCCACCGCGGCTTCCGCGCCATCGGCGCATTGGCCGACGACCTGGACGTCTTCCTCGGCGGAGAGAAGATCCGAGAGGCGCTGCCGGGCGAGCGGTTCGTCATCTACGATCAGTGCGGTTAGAGGCATCGTTCGTTCCTCCCGTGACTTCTTCCAGCTCCGATCATAGGCCTGAGGCGGAGGTGGAGAAAATGGACCGCCGCCCACCCCGGGGCGAACGGCGGTCAAAATGGGACGAAATGCCAATGGAACGGGTCCGCATGCGCGCTGCGGACGCCGCCGGACCGACGCCGGCTACGGGGGGCAAGCCCGGTCCGTGCGTTGGCTCGTGGCGATCCATACCGGCTCCTACCGCAAGGCGGGTGCCAACGACGGGAGATCGCTCGAAAAGCCTTTATCGTCAAAGGTTTCTACGGATTCATCGACCCGATCCCGGCAACCCGTGGGAGCCCGCTCAATTCAGTTCATTGAATCGAATCTCGCCGGTCCCAAAGCGTCCAGGCGCCATCGGTTCGCGCTCCCGACCCAGTCGTCCCCGTTGGCGCGCCAATCGTCCCCGCCGCGTCGAGATCCGGCGCGATGGACCGCGGGGCGCTACAATCCCTCGCATCGTGACCTTGAACCCGCAGACTTTCGAGCTGATCGATCAGCCCGCCGCCTTCGCTCGCGCCATCGACCGCTGGCGCGGCGCGCCGGTCTTGGCGATCGACACCGAATTCGTGCGGGAGCGGACCTACTTTCCCCGCCTCGGCCTGATCCAGGTGAACGACGGCGAGCGCGCCTCGCTGGTCGATCCGCTCGCGGTGGGCGACCTCGAGCCGTTTTCCGCGGTGCTCGACGCACCCGAAACGCTCAAGGTGATCCACTCGGCGAGCCAGGATCTAGAAGTCTTCTTCCGCGCCCTCGGACGCTTCCCGCGGCCGATCCTCGACACCCAAGAGGCGGCGGCGCTCACCGGCGCGGGGGCGGGCCTCGGTTTCGGCCGTCTGGTCGCCGATCGTCTCGGCGTCGAACTCGCCAAAGGAGAGACCCGCACCGATTGGATGAAACGCCCGCTCACCGAAGCGCAGCTCAGCTATGCGGCGGCGGACGTAATCTACCTCTTGCCGCTCTATTCGAGCCTGCGGGCGGAACTCGAAACCCAAGGTAGGTGGGAGTGGGCGCTCGAAGATTCGGCGACACTGCTGGAGGCGACGTTCGACGAAGACCCGGAAGAAGCCTACCGGCGGATCAAAGGCGCCGGCCGCCTGGAGCGCCGCGGCCTGGCGGCAGTCCATGCCCTGGCCGCCTGGCGCGAGCGCGAGGCGCGTCGCCGCGACCTGCCACGCAACATGGTGCTCAAAGAAGATCTACTGCTGGAGCTGGCCAAGCGCCTGCCGAAGGAGACTGACGAAGTCGCCAAATTCCCCGGCGCGCACCCCGGCCTCGTCGCCCGAGATGGCGAGCGGTGGCTCGCCATCCTCCACGAGGTGGCAGCGCTGCCGGAATCGGCCCTGCCGCCGCCGGTCGATCGGCGCCGCCCGGCCCCCGCGGTTCTCGCCCTCGAAGAAAGGCTTCGCCAACTCGTCCGCGAGCGCGCCGCCGCGATGGGCCTCGCGCCGGAAACTCTAGCTTCGCGCCGGCCCCTCGCCGCCCTCTCCCGCTCGGTCGAAAGCGGTGAGCCGCCGCACCTGCCGAAAGAGCTTCTCGGCTGGCGCCAGAGGGTGATCGGCGAAGATCTGCTCGAGATCGCCCGGGCCGCTCGGGGCGCTTGACTCCAGGGTCCGCCCTCGGGACCACCATCTTGACTTGCGCCAAGCCTGAAACTAGCATCCCGCCAGGATTTCCAAAGGAGAATCACGTTATGCGAGTCAGAGCCGTAGCTCTCGGCTGCTCAATGCTTTTGGCCTTCGCCCTGTCGGTCCAGGCGGCGGCGCCGCGCACCGTCACGGTCGTCGTCGAGCAGAACGGCGCACCGGTCGCCGACGCCCGGGTTTTGATTGCCGCCGACGAGATGGACGCGGTAGGCCGGACGGACGCCCAAGGCCGGGTAACCTTCACCACCACGTCGGCCCAGGTCTCGGTGAGCGCCGACAAAGGAACCGCCAAGGGCTCGACCAGCGGCACCAACGCTCTGTTGACCGTGGCGCTTTCGGGCGGTGCGCAATGACCTCCGGGATTGCACGAACCGCGCGCCTCGCCCTGCTCGCCGCCTTGCTCGGCTCGGCGGCATCCGCCCAGCAGGCTCAGGTCTATGCCGGCTCGAACGACATTCCGGACCCGTTGATCAACGCGTCGTTCAACAGTCCGACCATGACCTACGGCGCGGAGATCGCGAACACCGGCTCGACTACCGGCCTCACGACCAGCCTCGCGTTCAACCAGGTGCGGGTGTACAAGTCCAGCGCGCCGGGCTGCTCGTTGGTTGCCCAGTCCCACAACAACTCGAACAACGTCTCGATCTACCTGGTGACCGCAACCGGCGTGATCTCCGAGGTCACCGGCTCGCCGTTCGCGACCGGCGCCGGCACCCAGTCGCTCGCCTGGGCGCCGGACGGCGGCGCGCTCTACGTGCCGCTCGCGGTGGCGGGCGCCGCCAACGTCGTGACCTTCACGGTTTCGTGTACCGCGGGGGGCGGCGCGGTCACCGTGACGAACGCTGGCACGACCGCCTTGACCGGTTTTAACCTCTTGCGCGATGCCGAGGTCGTCATTGCGCCGGTCGCGCCAATCCGCGGCGCCGTTCCTAATCCCGGCACCCATCTCTGCGTCACCGGGACCAACTCGAACAACGTCGGCTGCTTCCCGCTCACCGCGCGAATTCCGGGCACCACCGCGGTCAACACGATCGCCGTCACCAACGTCCGCGGCATGCGTATTGCGGGCAACCGGTGCGGCGTCGCAGGAGTCGGCAGCGGCAACACCGTCCAGGGCTTCTCGGTCGGCGTGGGCGGCGTGATCACTGCGACCAACACCGGCATCACCACGACCAACCCGCGCTACGGCGCGATCACGGCGGACGGCACGCTCGCAGCGTTCGGCGGTTTCGGCACCCAGTTCACCCTGTTTTCGGTGGACCCCTCCTGCCTACTGACTCTGGTCGGCTCGAACAACAACGGCATCGCGACCACTCTGGTCGAATACATGGCGTTCGACGCCAGCAACCGTCTGTACGTCTCGGACTCGCTGGGCAACCAGATCCGCGTCTTCGCCCCGACCTCGGGAGCCATCGGCGCCGCGCTCAGCACCTCGACCACCAACCACGGAACGATCAACGCCCCGGGCGGCATCGACGCAGCGTTGCTCTCGGCGCTACCGGTCGAGCTGATGGAGTACTCGATCGACTAGGCGTCCGGCAGGGGCAAGCCGCTTCGGTGTCGGAACTACGCGGCGGGCGAGAGCCCGCCGCTTGTCGTTAGGGGCGCCGTTTCACAGCGCCGCGGTCTCCTCCGCCTTCGCTTTGACCGCGATCACCGGCATGCAGAGGATCAGCAGTTCGCTCACGAACTTGGCGGCGCAGTAGCCGATCGCCCAGCCGGACAGGCCGGCGGCAAGAAGGCTGCCCATCACGCCGAACACGCCAAGGCAGAGAAAAGGCACGACGATCAGGGCAGCGCGGACGTCGGTGGGGGCGGTGCGCCGGCTCAGCCGCTCAGCTCCTTTGCCGATGCCCCAGGCGACGGCGGCGAGCGGAATGAAGTAAGGAATTCCGCCCAGGAACAGGGTCAGCCAGCGACCGATGGCGTTGAGCCCCGGCGTGCTCATGAAGAGTCCGCCGTGCTCGCGGAAGTAGGCCGCATCTTGGGTTGAGTCCCGGAGCGCGGCGGCGAGGGTGATCCCGAGCGGCCAAAGCAGGCCGGCCTGCCGGATCGTTTCGAGCGGCCGGTCGACAAAGCCTCGAATCGCCCCCTCGGCATGGAGGAACCCGAAGAACACAAAACCGTAGACGCAGGCGAGCCAGAACAGGCCGAAGGCGAGCACGCCGATCCGTTGCCCGGCCGACTGATTGGATTCACCTCTCGCCGCGAGCGGCACTAAGCGCGATTGGCCGAAGGCAACGGCGGAGAGGAGAACCGCCTCGATCGCCACCAGGAGCACCAGATGGATCGGCTGCATCTTGTGCGTCGCCAGCAGGTAGACGACGAAGGCGTTGCCGCCCAGCATGAAAGCGATCTGTTGCGCGAGGGCGGCGCGTCCGCCGGGCGGGTAGCGGCCGATGATCGCATCCCACTCGGCGATCGAGGCGAGCTTTTCTTGCTTCGTCTTGCGGCTACCGCGAGGCCCAGAGCTCATAGCTCACCTCGGCGTGGATCTCTTGGCGGTCGGCAGAAAATCGCGGCACGATCTCGAAGCGCAGCTCGGTCGCCCCGCCGAGCAGCCCGGGAGCCAGGTCCAGATCCACCTCGCGCAGGCGCCGGAACGGATTCGCTTCTTGGAACGGGAAGGTGGCCACCCAGGCGCCGTTTACGTACACGTCGGCCGCTGGGTTGTCCCGTCCGACGTCCAGGCGGCGGCGCAGCCGCACGGTCCCATTCGAGGTCGGCCGGCGGAGGGTGAAGCGGTCCCTGCCACCCGATTCCGCGTAGGCACAAGAGATCGCCGCCTCGTCGGGTGCTACGAGCGGCCCTCCCTCGAAACGCGAGGCGAAGGGATGGCAGGCGGCGTCGACCGCCGTCACCTCATACGCATGGGCGCCGCGCGAGGCGGGATCGCCAAGATCGAGCCGATCGACGACCGTGAGCGCAGGTTCGGGAACCGAGTAGTAGTAGGCAACCGTCCGGGCGCGCAACGGCAGATTGCCGGTCGGGCCGGTTTCGAGTCCGGCGCGAATCGCGGCGCGGAAGGGGATCGCGTCCGCGAGAAACAGTCGATAGGCGGAGGTCACGTCCTCCCCCGCGGGGGTAGTGCGGTGCGCGGGCGAGCCGTGGAACGGGCGGGAAAACGGCCCCAGGTCGAAATAGAACCCGCCGTTGAACAGGTCTTCGACCCCCGTGCCATAGATTCCGGGGTGGCGCGCGCCGTCGAGGTAGACCCGCTCATCCCCTTCGAGCACCTCGCGAGACGGGGTCCGTACGCTGCCGACCTCGGCGAACAGCCCGATCCACTTGCCCCGCCCGTCGACCGCGAGGAGCGGCAGGTCGGGGCCGGGGGTCGTCTCCGAAGCGACGGCGAACGCCGCACCAAACCGGCCACTGTCGGCCGCCGGCACCTCGGCGTTCCAGCCGATCCGCCATTCGACTTTTACTGGCCGCAAGCCGGACGCCCCGGCGTCGACGATTTCGACCTTGGCACCGGTGACAAACGGCGCAGGGAAATAGGCGTAGAGAAAACCGTCGGCCGCTTGCCCGAACAGCAGGGCGCGCGGCGGCACGGCGGCGCCACGGACGGCGAAAAAGTCAGCGAGTGGCAAATCGGCCCGCCGCTCGCCGTCGAACGTCAGGCGCAGGCGCAGCCGCTCGGCCCCGCGCGGGCTGGTGCGCAGCCGGATCGCCCGCAGGTACCCCGGGGCGGCAGGAGCCGATATCGAAACGGCTTGCCCCGGAAAGAGCCGCGCCATTCCGGAATCGGTGCGGGCTCCCGCGGCGGAGCTGGAGTCGGGCCACGGGTCGCTCCCCGCGCGCGTCAGGATCGCCCGCCAGGCCGAGAGATCTTCGGCACCGGTATAGGTCGAGATCGCCCCCGCCTGGGCCACGCGATGAAACGTCACCTGGAACCAGAGCCGCTCGTGCTCCGCACCGATCAGAGAGATGGTGCAACCGCGCCGGTAGGCGATCGGCAGATAGGCCACGTTGCCGCCGCTTGAGGTTTCGCGGTCGAACGCCAGAGGTAGCGTAAACCCAGGGGTCGAGCCGTCGAACAGGGCCGGCAGCGGCAGATCGATGCGCGGAGCGGCTTCGCCATCCACCCGGACGAGCAGTCGGATCGAAGGATCGAGCGGCGCCGAGCCCCCCGGCCCCTGGGTCATCCAAATCCGCACCACCGCCCCCGCGCCCGCCTCTTCGAAGATCACTGCCTCGCCATTTTCGACCCGTAGGAACCGCGGATCGCCGTCCGACGTGCGGTCGAAGCGGCAGCCGCTCGGGCAGTGGCTGCTGCGCAGCAGAACCTGGTCGCCCGGCGGCAGCCGCGGCAGCTCGCGCGGGTCGAGCCACGATTCCCACGCCGGCCTGAAAGCGGAGGCCGCCCCCCACAGCGAAACGGGGGCCGACAAGGCCCCCGTGATCGCGAGAAGGTATCCGACGAGACGAAAGGAAGCCCGACCGGCCGCGCTCCGTCTCATCGCCTTCGCCCTATTTGTTGCCGTGGGTGATGGTGATCGACGTCGTACCACCCTGGGCGCCGACCAAGATGTTCACGTCTCCTTTGCCGCCCGAACCCTTTGCGGTGATCGTGCCGCCCGCCGTCTGCTTGTTCACCTGGTAGGAGTTCATGTCCACTGTAAGGCCGGCGTCTTTGAGTTCTTTCTCGTAATACTCCAGAACCTGATCGGCCGAATCGGTCGACGAGAGCATCGTCACCGCCCCGCCATTGTCGCCGGAGGCGGAGAACGAACTGGTCGCCGTCGAGCCCGGGTAGACCGGCAGCCAATCCGGCAGGTTCGAGGTGCCGACGCCGCCCGCGATGGTGGTCGTCTCGCCCTTCTCGTCGGTGACCTGCATCTGGCCGTCGCCGATGTCGACCTTCGAACCGTCCGAGCCCTCCATCGAGAACTTGCCGTTCTTGATGTCCTCGAAGTTGAGCGTCATTTCTTTGCCCGACTTCTTGTCACGGACGGTGACGGTCTTGGCGTCTTCGTCGGAGCTGACCAGGGTGAGATCCGGATTCATGCCGATCGCGATCTTGACCGCGGCCAGCTCCGGATTGTTCTTGAAATCCTCGGCAACCGAGCCGAACTTCTGCTTCGCTTTGTAGCCGATGAATGCGCAGGTTCCGGCGCCCAGGAGGAACAGCACGAGGCAGCCGACGCCCACCCAAACCCAGGGGGAAGTCTTCTTCGGACCCACCGGCGGTTGCGGGGTGTACGGATTCTGCGGGGGAGGCGGAGGAGGCGAGGCGACGGTCATGGTTTCGAGCCCTCTCTCAAAGGTTCGTAGAAATGCGGTGGAATGGCGCCTGACGATAGCATGGTGGCTATCGGCGGGGCTCACGGAAACCTGGTGGGCCGCGCTATGCTTTCCGGCTCCATGAGCGACCGATCTTGGGCCGAAGCAGCCCGGCAACTACAGGCGAGCGCCCCCTATCGGGCGTTACGGGAGCGGCTGGGCGACGTCATTCGCCTGCCGGCCCCTGCCGCGGCGTGGGTGGGCGAGTTGCTGGCGGACGATCTGGGCCGGCCGCTCCTGGTGGTTGTTCCGCGCGAGGCGGATGCTCTCGCCTGGTTGGAGGCGGTGCAGCTGTTCGGGACGGGCCGTGCGGTCTACTTCCCGGCTCCATCGCTTACCCCCTACCAGGAGACCGAGACCTCGCTTCTGGTGCGGGCGCAGGAGTCGGTGGCGCTCGACCGGATCGTGTCGGGCCAGGCGCGGACCGTTGTGGCCACCCCGCGCGCCCTGTTCCGCCGGCTGCCGGCGCGGGCCGACTTTTCCGCCGCGGCACTCGACGTCAAACCGGGCGACGACTTGCCGATCGACGAGCTGGTGCGGCATCTCGACCGCTTCGGCTACCACCGCACCGACCTGGTCTACGAGATCGGCGAATACGCGGTGCGCGGCGGGCTGGTCGATTTCTTCCCCCCCGGGGAGGATGCGCCGATCCGGCTCGACCTGTTCGGCGACACGATCGAGTCGATCCGCTGGTTCGACGCCCAGAGCCAGCGCTCGGAAGACACGCTGGAGTCGATTCGCATCTTGCCGCTGCTCCTGTTTCCCGGCGGACCGGAGGCCGCGGGCCGGCTGGCGGATCTCCTCGGCGCGTTGGGCGGCGACGCCGATCTCGGCCCGGAAGCGGCGGAGCGGTTGGCCGCCCTCCGCCAATCGAGCGGATTTCCTGGCTGGGAGAATTACCTGCCGCTGCTCGCGCCCCGGACGGCAACCCTTGCCGAGACGCTCGTCGCCCCCGGTCGCTCCGCGGGACGCCCGTTGATTCTCGGAGTCGATCCGACCGCGCTCGCCGCGGAAGTCGAGCATCACGCCTCGCGGCTCACCGCGGATTGGACCGCGCGGCGCGACCATCGGCGGCTGGCGATCGCCCCAGAAGACCTCGAATGGCCGGCCGAGGCGGTGGAGGCACAGCTCGCGGGCGCCCAGGTGCGGATCGGCGATCTGGTGCTGTCGGAGGTGCGGGACGGCGCCCGGGTCGAGGCGACCGATTTCGCCGCTTCGACCACCGATCTTTTTCATGGCCAGCTGCCGCGCTTTCCCCAGGAGGTGGCGACCGCCCGTTCGCGCGGCGAGCGCTGCATCATCGTCGCCCCCGCCGCCCACCATGTGCGGATGGAGGATCTCC